>CADCWI010000036.1 GCA_902806355.1 uncultured Thermomicrobiales bacterium
GTTGGGGACGAGTGCGATTCTGCACGGTCGTGGCCGAGAACAGTGACGAGCTGTTCGAGAACATGCTCGACCGGGGCCGGGGCATGGACGCAGGCGATGTCGAGCGCCACTGGCGGCATGCCGGCGCGAATGCCGCCTTCGGGTCCTGGCTGACCGACCGTTCGTGGAAGCACCGCATTCCTGTCGTCGCCTCCCGGCCATTCATGACCTTGCCGGACCGGATCCTCACGGCCATCGCAAGCGTGCCCCCTCGATCCTGAGTGAGGGATGCCCTTGCGTCACCCGTCGTTCCGGGGAAAATGACGGGCAAGGCCGTCAACCTGGTCGGAGCCCGGAAGGCGTATCCATGAGCCGCAAGAACCCGAACATCCTGCTCATCACCAGCGACCAGCAACACTGGACGGCGCTCGGTGTGATCAACCCAAGGATCAGGACACCGGCACTGGACCGGCTGGCTCGCGAAGGGACCCGGTTCGATCGCGCCTATTGCCCGAGCCCGGTCTGCTCTCCGTCGCGGTCATCGATCATCACCGGGATGTATCCCTCGGTGCACGGCTGCTGGACGATCGGAGTGAAGCTTGGGGAGGATGTGCCAACGGTCGGCCACTCGTTCCAAAAGCATGGCTACGACACATCGCTGATCGGCAAGGCACATTTCCAGCCGCTTGCGGAAACGCCGGAGCAGACGTCCCTCGAACGCCAGCCAACCCTGCGCGACCTGGATTTCTGGCGAGGCTTCACGGGTCCCTGGTATGGCTTCGAGCACATCGAAGTAGCGCGGATGCATGCCGATGAAGCTCATGCCGGTCAGCACTACGGGATCTGGATGGAGAAGAAGGGACTCACGAACTGGCGTGACTACTTTCAGGACTACCCTCCTGACCCGGACGCACCGAAGCGGCAGCATGCCTGGGACCTGCCCGAGGAGTACCACTATTCGACCTGGACGGCGGAACGCACGATCGCCAACATCGAGCGAGCCGTCGACGAGGGCAAGCCCTTCCTGTCATGGGCCTCGTTCCATGATCCCCATCCGCCGTATCTCGTGCCCGAGCCTTGGGCGTCGATGTACGATCCCGCCGACATGGACCCAGGTACGCTGACGCCGGGAGAGCTCGACACGATGCCGGGCCATTTCCGGCTCACGCAGGAGGAATCCCCGGACTTCTCGGCCTGGTCGGAATCCGGTTTCAGCAACCATGGGTTTCACAGTCACCTCGTGGAAGAAGAACAGCTTCGCAAGGACATGGCGATCTACTACGGTATGACCAGCTTCATGGACCAGCAGATAGGACGGATCCTCGATGCCCTCGATCGCCTCGAGATCGCGGACGACACGATCGTCGTCTTCACGACCGACCACGGGCATTTCCTGGGGCAGCACGGATTGTTCTACAAGGGGGCATTCCACTACGAGGACCTGCTCAGATTGCCCTTCATCGTTCGGGTGCCGGGTCAGGTGCCGGCTGGTGTCGTGAGCCCGGCAATCCAGAGCCTGGTCGACCTGGCGCCGACCTTTCTGGACGCGGCGGGCATTCCGGTGCCGGGAGTCATGCAGGGTGTGTCGCAGTGGGATGTCTGGCGTGGTCAAGCGGAATCGGCCCGCGAGTGGGCGTTGGCCGAGAATCGGCACCAGCCGACCAAGCTCAGCCTGCGGACGCTGGTGACCGATCGGTACAAGCTGACGGTCTACCGCGGCAGCGACGACGGCGAGCTCTTCGACCTGCGCGAAGATCCGGGCGAGACGCGAAACCGGTGGGCCGATCCGGAATACGCTGGTCAGAAAAGCGTAATGATGCTGCGCTTTCTTCAGGCGGAGATGGAACGCGAACCGACCAGGTTCGATCGGATCGCCGGCGCGTAGCGGCCGTCACAGGCATGAGCCCGCGGATCCATTGGTGCGGCACCGCGGCTCTTCACGTTCTCTCGCGAACGGTTGTCCATCCGGAAACGGGTTCATCGGGAACCCCCAGGGCAGACACGGAGGTCTGCCCCTACAACCCGACGGGAGATCTCGTAGGGGCAGACCTCCGTGTCTGCCCGTGATCCGCCACCGCATCAACCTCCCTGACAGGGAACTAGATTGTTGGAACCCCCAGGGCAGACACACGGGTCTGCCGCCACGAGGTGGGCGGACATTCATGTAGTGGCCGGTCTTGTGCCGGCCATGGGCTCCCGATGACCCACCCCATGGCCGGCACAAGACCGGCCACTACACACGACAGTGCTTTGACGATCGACTCCGGTTAGACGTAGTCATCCCCGAAGGCATTGCGCTGGTCGAGCAGGCGTGTCAGGTCATCGGGCGTCGTGACGGGCGCCAGGCACGTGAAGTTCTGGCAAAGGTAGGCAGCCGCGGCGGCAGTGGCATCGGCTCCCTCCGGCAACGGCCGGTCGGCGAGCATCGGGAAGGCGGGGCTGTCCGCGGCGTAGCCAAGGACGGCAAACGGCTCGTACCGCTGGGCGAACACGCCGCGCATGGCATCGCGTTGATCGTTCGCCGGACCCGCGAGGACCAGTTCGCGCGTGCCGGCGAGAAGTCGCTCGAGCACGGAAAGCCATTGGCCGAATGCGGTGGGGTGCTCGGCCATCGGCCTCGCAAGCGCTGCCAGCATCCGCCTCACGTCGTCCTCGAACGCGGTCGCGCCGCGATAGGCACCCATCGTCAACAACATATCGGCGGCCAGCGAGTTACCACTGGCGATCGCACCATCCTGGAGATCACGGGGACGAACGACCAGGTCGTCGTGGAAGTCACTGGTGTCGTAGAACCCAACCCCCGACTCGTGCGGGAACGTGGATCGCACAACATCGACGAGCGCATTGGCCTCGTCGAGCCAACGCAGCTCGGCCGTGGTTTGATAGAGCGAGACGAGCCCGCCCGCGAGCGCCGCATAATCCTCCAGCACGCCGGTGCCTCGTGCCTGTCCTTCCTTGAGTGTCCGGCAGAGGTGCCCCTCCGAGTCCTTTCCTGACTCGATGATCATGCCGGCGGCCGTCCGGGCGGCCTCGACGAGGTCCGAGCGGTCGAGCGCCATGCCGGCTTCCGCCAGCGCGGCGATCATCATCCCGTTCCAGGAGACGACCACCTTGTCGTCGGTGCCTGGACGAATGCGCTGGGCTCGCGCTTCGAGCAGCGTGCGCTTCGCTGCGTCGATCGTTGCGCGAATCTCGGCGAACGGTCGATTGGTGGCGTTGGCGATGTCTTCGAGTGTCCGGTTCTCGAACAGGATCGAATGCCCCTCGAAGTTGCCCGTTTCCGTCACCCCGTAATGCAACCGGACGAGATCGGCGGCATCCGGATCCAGGAGCGCGTCGATCTCCGGGGCGGACCAGACGTAGAACTTGCCCTCTTCACCTTCGCTGTCGGCGTCCAGCGCCGAGTAGAACCCGCCGTCCGGCGATCGCATCTCGCGCAACAGCCAGGTCGCGATTTCTTCCACGACTTCCCGGTATCGCTGCGTGCCGGTGATGCGCCAAGCGTCGAGGTAGATGCTCATTAGCTGGGCGTTGTCGTAAAGCATCTTCTCGAAATGGGGCACGAGCCAGATCGCATCGACCGAGTAGCGTGCAAACCCGCCACCGAGATGGTCGTAAATACCTCCGGCGGCCATCCGGTCGAGCGTCACTGTCAGCATCCGGAGGGCGGAGTCGGATCCGGTCCGGTGGTGGTGATGGAGCAGGAACTCGAGCACGGAACCTTGCGGGAACTTGGGGGCGCCGCCGAATCCACCATGCTCAGCGTCGAACAGCGATTCGAGGTTGAGGAGGGCAGTGTCGGTAAGGGCTTCCGAAAGGGTCCCAGCCGCTGGCGTGGCCGCCGATGACTGCCTGAGGTAGTCGTGGAGCTTGGTCGCGTTGGCGAGCAAGTTGTCGCGGTCGTTGGCCCAAGCGCTGGCGATCGCTTCCAACACACGTGGAAAGCCCGGCATGCCCCGGGCATCGTGCGGCGGCCAGTACGTTCCCCCGAAGAATGGCACACCGTCCGGAGTCAGGAACACGTTCAGGGGCCAGCCGCCATGACCAGACATTGCCTGCACTGCCGTCATGTAGATGGCATCGATCTCCGGGCGTTCCTCGCGGTCGATCTTGATGTTGATGAACGACTCGTTCATCTGCTCGGCGATGGCCGGATCTTCGAAGCTTTCATGGGCCATGACATGGCACCAGTGGCAGGCTGAATATCCGATGCTGGCGAGGATCGGTTTCTGTTCGGCGCGGGCGCGTTCGAGCGCCTCCGCGCTCCACGGGTACCAGTCAACCGGGTTCTCCTTGTGCTGGAGCAGGTAGGGGCTGGTTTCCTCGGCGAGTCGGTTCGGCACCGGAGCCTCACTTTCTGGTAGCGTGGCGGGACAACATCGGGTGGGCATGCCTGTACACATAAAGTGTGACACAAGCCGCGTACCACCAATCACTGTCGCTGACCGGTGTCGAACGGAACAGGAAAGGATCGGGGCGGTGAATGAGATGGCAGGGGACAGGGATCCGGCTCTGGACGCCCGGCTGGCGTTCATCGGCGCCGGTGTGATGGCGGAATCGATGATCGCGGGAGTGCTGTCGCAGAGCATCGTCTCGCCACCCCGGATCACGGCAAGCCATCCCCGTGACGATCGGCGAGCGGCGCTGCGCGAAAGGTTTGGCGTAGCAGTGACCGGCAGCAACCTCGATGCGATAGCCGATGCCGACTTCGTCTTCCTGACGATCAAGCCCCAGGTGTTGACAGCGGTGATGCGCCAGCTTCACGGCAGCCTGCGCCCGGACCAGGTCGTGGTCTCGATCCTCGCCGGCGCCACGATCGAATCGTTGCGACGTGGTCTCGGGCATGATGCGATCGTCCGTGTGATGCCGAACACGCCCGCCCAGATCGGCGAGGGGATGGCGGTCTGGTGCGCGACCGCGGACGTGGGCGACACCCAGCGAGAACGGATCCGGACGGTGCTTGGCGCGCTCGGCGAGGAGATCCAGGTCGATACGGAGAAGTACGTCGACATGGCGACGGCGTTGTCCGGCACCGGCCCGACCTATGTGTTCCTCGTGATGGAAGCGTTGATCGACGCCGGAGTGCACATGGGCTTTCCGCGGCGGCTCGCCGAGGAGATCGTGTTACAGACGGTGTCTGGATCGGTCGCCTTTGCTCGGGACTCCGGCAAGCACATGGCGGAGCTGCGGAACATGGTGACATCGCCGGGCGGGACATCGGCCGAGGCGATCTACCAGATGGAGAAGGGCGGCTTGCGGACGGTGCTCTCGAAATCCGTCTACGCGGCGTACCAGCGGACCCAGACGCTTGCCGCCGAGCAGGAGCGGACGATCGACCAGTCCTGAGGGTCAGGCGTTGCGGAGCAGCGGAAGCCGGGCGCCGTATCGCTCGATGAGTTTTTCCATCTGCTCGTCGCCGCCGGGCAAGTTCATCGATGGGATTACTGGAGGCGTCGCGCCGCGCTGCACCATGATGTTCGCCGCTTCGACGACGATGGCGTTGATGATGGAGATCCCCACAGCCGACGAGACGCCGCCGACCGGGGTATCGAGGCCGTCGATCGGAATGAGCGCATCCCCGGCGGGGACGTGAGTATCGATCACGAGGTCGGCGACATCACACAGTCGCTGTCCCGAATCCATCCGGGAAGGAGCGTCGCGATAATGCCAGACCGATGTGATCGCGATCGTCCTCGCCCCCCGTGTCTTCGCCTCGATCGCCACCTCCGTCGGGACCGGGTTGACGCCCGAATTGCTGATCACGAACACGCTCTCGCCGGGCCGGATATCATGCGAGTCGACGATCACCTTGCCATAGCCGCTCGTCCGCTCGAGCAACGTCGCGTTGATGTTACTGAACAGCGTCAGGTTTGCATCCAGCATGGGATTGAGCGGAAGCATGCTGCCGGCGCGGTGAAACACCTCTTCCGCCACCATATGGGAATGGCCGCTGCCGAAGAGATGGACGACGCCACCATCGACCAGTGTGTCCGCCATCCAGGCTGCTGCGGTTTCGATGTTCCCGCCTTGTGACTCCATCATGCGCTCGATGATGTCGTAGAGGTTGCGAAAATACGTTCGGTACACTTTCATGGCTTGGGGTCATCTCCATTAGGGTGGGGTGCCCATCACGTTGCTTGCGGGCAGTGCTCCTTCGTTGTACCACTCCGCCTGTGCCCTGAACATCCGGGCATAGAGTCCATCGCGCGCCATGAGCTCGTCGTGGTGCCCGTCCTCACGAATCCGGCCATCGGCCATCACGATCACGCGATCCGCGAATCGGGCGGGACCGAGCCGGTGCGAGATCATCAGCGACGTTCGTCCCTCGGCGAGGATCGCGAAGCGCTCGAACAGGCGTTGCTCCGCGATGGGGTCGAGCGCCGCCGTCGGTTCGTCGAGGACGAGAAAACGCGAGGTGCGAAAGAATGCACGGGCGAGGGCGATCCGCTGCCACTGGCCACCGGAGACGTCGCGGTCACCGAATTGCTGGCCAAGGTAGCCGTCGAGCCCCTGCGGAAGCGCCTCGACGAGCTCGAGGATGCCGGCCTTGTCGGCCGCGACGCGGATTGCGTGGTCGTCGCCGATCCGCTCGATGTCGCCCATCTCGATGTTCTCCCGGGCGGTAAGCTGCCATGGAACGTAATCCTGGAAGATGGCGCCGATGTCCTTGCGAAGCCCGAGCGCCTCCTCGCTCACCGTGTCGATCCCATCCTGCAGCACGGTGCCGCGGTCTGGAAGATAGAGCCCTGTCAGGAGCCGCACGAGCGTGCTCTTCCCGGTCCCGTTCTCGCCGACGATCGCGACCCGCTCTCCGGGCCGGAGGACGAGCGAGACATCCTCGACCACTGCCCGGTTCGTTCCGGGATAGCTGAACCAGACATTCTCCGCGCGGATGGTCATGGCATCCTTCGTGGCGATGAGCGGCATGGTCCTGGAAATCTGTCCCGTGGAGGCCTCGTGTCGGGCTCGTCGATTCTGGGCGATGATCGCGTCCGCTTCCGCCTCGAATGCGAAGAGGTCACCGAGGAAGGCGCTCTCCTCGCGGAAGCCACGGGCGGTGCCGGCAAGTCCGTAGAGCATGCCGAGGTACCAGCCTATACCGATTGTAACTGTGACCCATGATCCTAGTGGAATGCTCTCTTCGATCATGAGTTGAACCATGATCGCGAGGGTCGCTACGACGCTGATCCCGACGCCCACCTCGCCAATCGTCAGAGCCCGTGTCTTGGTCGCCTCGGCGGCGACTACGTCGTTCCCTCGTGCCATCCGGGCCATGACCCAGCGCCGGACGAGGTCCGGGCCATTGCCGAACAGCCGGATTTCAGCGCCGGCGTTCCGGTCCGTCAGGATCTCCCCCAGGCGGCGGATCAGGCGATCCCCGGCCGCGTTCTTCACGCGGGCCTCATGGACGACCCGCGCGGTCCGGTACTGGGCGATGAAGCCAGGGACGATCCCGAGAATCAGGATCGGCACGAACCAGGGGTTGATCACCCATAGCGGAACCAGCACGGAAGCCCCCATGATGACGAGAGAGCCGGTGAACATCAGGTTGCCGAGGATCGCGGAGACGTGTCCCCCCAGGTTGTCAGTCGCCCGCTCCAGCCGTGCGAAGAACGAGCCGTGCTCGAACGCCACCAGCGGAACCGTCGAGGCCCGGCCGAGCACCTGGTGCTGGATATCATGGATCGTGCGGTCGAGGACGATCGATTCGAGGTAAGCGCGGAACGGATAGGACAGGTACTCGCCGTACGCCGCCAATGCGAACAGGAGCGTCCAGCGGATTGCCGAGTCCTGGTCACCCTCGATCAACGCCTGTGTGACGCCTCCCATTGACGCGACGTAGAGGCCAGTTCGCAGGCTGGAGACTCCGACCACCGCCAGCAGGAGCATCGTCGGACCGGGCACGGCCGAGAACGACGCTCGCAACAGCCTAAGGACGTTCCTGGTCAGTCCCTGGCCGGAGGCGGAGATGTCGTTCGCCATCAGACGTACCACCTGGCCTGCATCGCCCACATCGCCGTGTAGCGGCCGTTAAGCTGGCGGAGCCGGTGGTGGCTGCCGTCCTCGACGACGCGGCCGTCCTCGATCACGAGGATCCGGTCCGCGAGCCGCGCCATGCCAAGACGGTGGGAGACGAGCAGGGCGGTCCGGCCCTCGGCGAGTTGAGCGAACCGCCGGAAGATGTCGACCTCGGCCATCGGATCAAGCGCGGCGGTCGGCTCGTCGAGGGCTAGCACGTCGGCATCACGGTAGCCGGCACGGGCGATCGCGAGGCGTTGCCACTGCCCGCCGGAAAGATCGACGCCACCCAGATCCGGCGAGAGCACCGTCTCCGCACCGGCTGGCTGGTCGCGGACGTAGGCGTCCATGCCGGCCATCGCCAGTACGGCATCGAGATTCCGTCTGTCCCCTCCGCCTTCGTTCACGCTGCCCGTGACGCTGCCCGTGGCGCTGCCCGTGGCGCTGCCAACCTGGATGTTCTCCGCCAGCGTCAGCGGGTATCTCGTGAACTGCTGGAAGACGGCCGACAGCCGCCTCTGCCGTTGGGCGAGCGGGATGTCGCGGATGGGCACCCCGTCGAGCGCGACCGTCCCCGCGTCCGCCTCGTAGAGCCCGAGCAGGAGCTTGAGCAGTGTCGTCTTGCCCGCCCCGTTCTCACCGACGATCGCGACCCGCTGTCCCGAGGGAATGACGAGCGAAATGCCGTCGATGATCATGCGCTCCGAACCCGGATAGGCGAACTGGAGGCCGGTCGCTTCGAGGAGGCCGCCACTGCGCGCGGGAGCTGTGGCCAGTTTCCCATCTCTTAGGGCCGATCCTGGCAGCGCATCGTGTGATCGGCCGCTGCCCGCCTCAGTCATCCTGAGCGCCAGCGAAGGATCCCCCGGCGAAGCCGGTCCGCGCTGCGGATGCATAGGATCCGACTGCGTCGGATGTGCTTCGCACGGGGATTCCTCGCTTATGCTCGGAATGACAGAAGGGTGTGGAATGACACTGGTAGTGAGGAATTCCGGTGCCGATTCCGGTGTCGCAGGCGTCGGGCAGAGGACAGCGTTGCCGGGTGCGAAGGGAGCGGGGCGCCCGATGAAGGCCCGCGTGTCCGAGGCAATTCCCGAGAACTGTCCGAGCGCGGCTGCGTTCTCCGCGAAGTTGAACACCCAGTTCGGCAGGCTCAGGAAACTCGACATCAGGATCGTGATCTCCTGCGCCTGGAGCTGAAGATCCGCTCCGAAGAACAGCCAGGCCAGGGCGGCGAGCGTGAATGCGGAGCTTGTAGCAATAAGGCTGAATGTCCGCAGCGCCAAGCCCATCCGCTTGCGGCGCAGCTCGTCCCGCGTGGCGAGGTAGTGTCGGCTCCACTGCCCCAAAAGATGCGGCTGGAGGCCGAACAGGCGGATCTCCTTGGCGGCCTGCCGGTCCGTCATCCGGTCCGCGTAATACGTCGCGAGGCGGCGATCCCGGGTCTGGTCGGACAGCATCGTCCACATCCGGTCGCCCGAACGGAACCACATCACCAGGTTCGGCACGAGCGGCAGCAGCGCGATGAGGCCGAGGCGCCAATCGATCCCGAAGACCAGGATCACCGCGCCGACAAGCCGCGGGCCCGACTCGAACGTCCCCTGCAGGTTTCGTATGACGGTGGCGGCTTGCGTCTCGATCTCGTTCGTGATCCGGGCTGTCGCGTCGTAGAACCCTTGATGCTCGTAGTCGCCAAGGTCTATCGCAGTGGCCTGGGCGTAGACGCGGGCCTGCACGGTCGGCACGCCCCGCTCGGTCACCGTCGCCTCCATGTATGAGCGGGCGACATCGAGGAAGCGCCCGGCCACCTGCGACGCGGCGAGGATTGCCAGCCAAATCCATGGCGATCCTGCGTCTGGTCCTTCCAGACCGGTGACGATGCTCCCGATGAGCTGGCCGCCCGCCCAGAGCTGGAGCGGGGTCAGGACGCCGCTCAGGGCACCGGCGAGTGCCCAGACGGTGGCGGTCCGCGGGACAGCCCGAAAGACCAGCGCGCAGAGCCAGGCGAGGTCCCGGACGCGCTCGCCGAGCGAGGGCTTCGTTTCCCGGAGATGTGGATCAGGTTTTATGCCCGGTTGCTCCACGATCGTGACCGTAGCGGCAGATATCAGGGCATCGTCGCCGGGTCGATGGCGATGCCATCGCGCTCGACAAGGACGTACCTCATGGTCGTGAGGTCGCGCCAGGCGGTGATCGACGACGCGCTGGTTAGGCTTTCGAAGCGGTTGAGGATGGCAGGGCGGTTATCGATGGTGGTCACGAATTCCTGGGTCGTCATCCGGGACCGGTCCTGCCGGTTCAGCCAGTCGAGGACCAGCGGGTGGGACGTGCAGCCAGCGGCGGACCAGCCCCAGCAGTCGATGAAACGGCAGCGGGTGCACTGCGCCTTCAGGTCGGGCGGAAGGCCGCGAGAATCGATCCGTTCACCCACGATGCTGACGATGACCATCCCGCCACACCGGGCACAGGTTCGGACCGTCTCCAGACCATCGACGTTGACATCGTAGACACTCGCCAACACATTGCGGATCGCGATGGAGATCGGGGTCGTTCGAGGATCGCCGAAGCGCGGTCGGACACCCTGCTCCGCGTCGAACGTGCGGATCGCGGTCGATCGCGCGCCATTCATCGGCTCGGCTTCGCAGGCCGGGCAGTCGACCCAGAGATCACCACCTTCCGTCCAGCGTGCCACGAGTCGCTGTTTGCCGCACTCGAAGCACCACATTTTCGTGTCGAACCAGGCATGACGATCGCTTAGCAGTCCCATCGAGACCGCAAGGTCCGCTCGCTCGGTGAGCAGGATCCGGTTCATGGCTCGCTTGCCCCGGTGCAGCTTCCCTTCGAGCGCTCCTTCCTTGATGCCAAGGCGCGCGGCGACCTCGCGCTGAGGCAGATCTTCGACATAACGCAATAGTAGCGCCTGCCGCGACTCGGCCGGAATCCGTGCCAGCGCGCCGTCGAGAATTTCCACGACATCCGCGCGATCGACGATGGCGTCGATGACATCATCGGCGCCGGCGAACATCAGGTGTCGCTCGCTATCCGGGGGCGGTGCGACTCGCCGACCGTGACGGGCCATCTCCCGGCGCCAGCGGAGCAACATGTTGCGGGCGATGCCGAAGAGCCAGGGCGTCCACTCGTCGTCGGCTTCCGGTTGGCGATCGCTCGCCCAGGCGGCGATCATGGTCTGCTGGGTCAGGTCTTCGGCGGTGGCCGGGTCCCCGCACCAGACCGTCAATGCGCGCAGGAGCGCGGCGCGGGTCGCCGCATCCGGCGTTCGCCTGTGCGATGCAGCGATCGTGTCACAGGTGGTGAGCGTCATTCAAAGCTCCAATCCTGGAGAACATTCGGAGCGTGCGTGTGTCTCTACTCTGTCATCGCACGTCGACCCGGTTTTCCTGCGGTTGGCATGATTGGTGAGCGAAGAATAACCGACCGGATCGCGCAAACCGACCGCCTTGCTGCCATTATCCGTAGGGGCGGTACCCCCGGTCGGGAACGTCAGCTGGCCGATCGTGCGAAGGGGTGTCCGCCCGTCCAGGGTGTTAAGCGGGACGTGGCCCCGGACGGGCGGACACCCTGCCGTTTCGGTGGCGAAGGGGCGGTAAGAGCCGGGGTCCGCCCCTACGAACACTCTCGTGAAGCGCGTATCGATCAGCGCCTGTTGCGCTGGGTCCGATTTTGCGGTGAGATTCATGCAAGCCATCGAGACGACGCCGATCATCGGCGGTCAACGACTCAGCCAGTAGGGAGAACCAGCATGACCATTCCACAACGACCGTTCGGGGATTCGGGCGAGCAGGTATCGCTCCTCGGGGTGGGCGGCGCACACCTGAGCCGCGCCGGAGAAGAATCCGATGCGATCCGGATCGTGCATGAGGCGATCGATGCTGGGGCAACGTTCATGGACAACGCCTGGGAATATGGCGAGCGTGAGAGCGAGCGCCGGATGGGCCTGGCGCTCGCCCAGAGCGGGTATCGCGACCGCGCGTTCCTGATGACCAAGGATTGCGCGCACGACCGCGTCGCGACGCACTCGATGGAAAAGCTCGAAGAGAGCCTGCGGCTGCTGCAGACCGACCATCTCGATCTCTGGCAGATCCATGAAGTCGTTTGGGACGACGACCCGGAGCGGATTTTCGCGCCCGGCGGTTCGGCCGAGGCAATGCTCAAGGCGAAGGAGCAGGGGAAGGTCCGTTACATCGGGTTCACCGGGCACAAACACCCCCGGTTGCACCGGCAGATGCTCAGCCATGGCTTTCCATGGGACGCGGTGCAGATGCCAATCAACGTGCTCGACGTGCACCACCTCTCCTTCGAGCGGGAAATCCTGCCCCTGTGCCAGGAGCAGGGGATTGCCATTCTCGGGATGAAGAGCAACGCCGGCGGCCACCTGCAGAAGGTCGGAACCGGCATCTCCGCGGAGGAGGGACTGCGCTACGCGATGAGCCTGCCGGTCGCGACGGTGATTTCCGGCATGGATTCGCTGGAGGTGCTCTACGCGAACATGAGGGTAGCGGTAGACTTCGAGCCGCTGAGTGAGGAAGAGCGAGCGGCGCTGCTGGAGCGAAGCAAGCCGTTCGCGCTCGATCCGGCGGCGGAGCCGTTCAAGTCATCGCACCAGTTCGATGGCAAGGCGGGCCGGATCGCCAACAATTACCCGGTCAACGCCTGACCGGTGGCCGTCAAGGCGCACGAAAGAGGGGACTGGCATTGCCAGCCCCCTCTGTTCTGTTGGATGCGTCTATGTCTTTGCCGGGCGCTCGCTCAGCCTCCTCCCTGAAGGGTGCAAGCTTCGAAGACTTCCGCAGGCGCCTCGCCAATGGTCAGATCGACGGTCTGTTCCTCACCATCCCTGACGATGGTCAGCTGGACCGTGTCGCCTGGCTGGTGCTGCTCCACAATAATGCTACCCAGCGATTGCTCCTGCGAAATCTGAGTATCTCCGATGGCGGTAATGATGTCGTCTGGTTGCAGCCCCGCCTCATTTGCGGGAGAGTCTGGACTTACTTCCACGATGAGATTGCCAAAGTCAACCGGTAGGTTGTTTGCCTCCGCGATCCCCGGGTTGATGTCCTCACTCAGGACGCCGATATATGGTGCACTGATCGTGCCATTGGCGATCAGTTGCTCAGCGGCGGTGATGACAGTTGAAGAGGGAACGGCGAAGAACAGACCTTGCAATGGCATTCCACTGTCGCCAGTGGGAAGGCCAAGTGTGTTGACCCCGATTACCTCGCCGGCCATGTTGAACAACGGTCCACCCGAGTTGCCGGGGTTGATCGCCGCATCATGCTGGATCAAGTTGGCGTATGTCTGACAGAAGTTATTGCCCGTTCCGAGATTATCTCGTCCGAGGCCGCTGACGATACCTTCTGTCACGGTGTTTGTGAACTGCCCCAGCGGCGAGCCAATCGCGATGACTCCCTCGCCCGGGCGCAGCGCATCCGAGTCACCGAACGCAACGGTGGCCGGGACACTAGCCGGGTCAATCCTGACGACCGCCAAGTCGTCGCGCGGATCCTCTCCGATCAGCTCGGCCTCGACTAGCGTGCCGTCATAGAGCTGCACCGCATATTGCTCACCTCCGGTGACGACGTGCCAATTGGTAACGACGTGCCCTTCTTGGTCGATGATGAACCCGGTGCCAATGCCCTGAGGCACCGTCTGAGCTTGTTGACCGAATCCACCTTCAAGAACGTCTAGGTTGTAGACCGTAACGACTGCTGGTGCGACCTGCTCGACGACATCGGCGGCGGATCGGTCCTCCACTGAAGTGGGCGTCGAATCCTGCGCCAGGGTGGTCGGCGGGAAGAAAAGGAGCGCTCCGATCACCATCGCGATCAGCGACACGGTGACGCTCATTCTGGCGGGCGCCTGGGTGAAACGAGAGTTCATTCTGGCTTCCTCCGATATCGAACACGAGCCAAGCTCCGTGTTCCGGCTCTGCGAACGCTCCGCCGATCACGGGGCGACTGACGGATGCCCAGCGTTTCATCGCAAGCAGGCGACCACGACCATGGTCCCGAACCACTGTGGGACATTCGGGTCCTGGTTCGTCTCACGCCGGGAGGCACGGTGCGTCTTATTCATGACGACGAGAGACGGGGCATCCCGCCGGCAATGCCCGTCCAGACGTCGATCCACACCATGTGCCGTCGAGGTCGCGCCCTGAGCCGACCCGGGCGCATCGCACGCGATCAACGAGAAGGACGCAGCATGACCATTCTTGCCCTGGGCCGACGCCGGTTGACCGTCAATGTCCGAATCGAACGAGCCTCTGCCGACGACCATCAGTCGCTCGAAGCCCTTCATCGCCAACGGCTCGCGATGCGGGATGTGGACAGCCGCCGAACCTGGTGGGAGATCGAGCATCACATCCGGACTGGCCGGGTCGCCTGAGTCGACTGGGCGCCCCATCGCCCTCGGATTCGGGGCACATATCCATCGTCCTGAGAGGTGGCCCATGGAAGGTCTGATCCTGATCCTCGTCGTCCTTGGCCTGGTCGTCTTCGATGTGGTCGCGCTGCGCTTTGGTGTCGATTCACGGCCGATCGAGGACCCGCCCCGACGATGGCTGTAATGCACGAACGGAGCGCAAAAGAGCGGGCGGGGATCCAATCCCCACCCGCTCTTTTTCATGCCCGGGCTATCGCGTATCCCGTTGGTGATCAGGCGACCGGGGTGGCCGGTGCGCTCTCATCGGTTGGCTCGGTCAGGAAGATGTCCACGTTGGTGTTGTCACCATCCTCGGACAGTCTTGCTACACCGGAGAAGCCAGAGCCATTGACGTCGCGAAGGCCGATATAGAGATCGCCTTCGACCGGCACGCCACCGATCTCTCCACAGGCGATGCCTGTATCAATCTCCTGATCACTTAGGCTGATGTTGATGGAATGCGCGGAAGCGAGGATATCCTCCAGCGAAAGCTCGACACCTTCGGTGCTGGAAAGCAGCACACGGCCTGCGGTCAGGACACCCTGCGGTGTATTTTCCGCATCGTCACCGGTGTTCACCAGAACCGACACCGGGCTGAGCTGGGCCGTTGCCACAGGATCGAGATCGTCGCATGGTCCGGCAAGGACGTTCGCCGGATGTACGGGCACTTCCGACTCCTGCTGAGCCAGGCCAACACCCATCCCACTCGCAGCGACACCGCCAAGCAGAAGCGCGCCCAATCCCAAGGTCCTGATTCTCGTCAAACCACCCATCTTCGATCCTCCAGCGAAACGCGCACGACAGCACACGGTGCCCTGCCTGCCACGATCCAAAGCGACAACAGATCCCTGCCATATTGATGGAATCCACTGCTCATCAGAATAGCATGGCCCATGCCAGCAGGTAAGCGATCGAGCATGGTCGTCAGCGCTCCAGAATCGCATCGATGGCGTCGCGAAGGGATCGGAGAGCGGCCGCGGCTTCCGGCGTCGCCGGCACGCCTGGACCCGCGAGGCCAGCCAACGTTCGCGACACGGCATTGAGGTCCTTGCTGAGTCTCTCGTCCGTAAAGCGAGGCGCCCCCGCGAGATTCACCAGATCGCGGAGCCGTTGCCGCTCCGGCCGTGCTCCACGGACGGCGTTATCGATAGCCTTGAGCAGGAGGATCGACTGCTGATCGAGCAGCTTGCGGTCGGTAGGATCGACGATCGCCCGGAGAGAGCCGAGGGCTGCGGTGGCTGCGTCCAGGTCATCGTCTGCCGTGATCGGCACGTCCTTGAACGCGCGCGCGATGCGCGTGGCGGTGGCGGCGGGCAGGTCCTCGCTGAGCAGCAGCGCCCGCATCGCTTCCTGCTTCGCTCCGGAGAGGCCCTGGAGTGCGCGGCTCTGCTTCTCGCTGAGGCGGCCTTCCCGAACATCCGTCTGCACGTCCGCCGGAAGCTTTTCGGTACCGAGAAGCTGGAACAGCCGGCTGCGCTTGATGCCGACCGCGGCGGCGACATCGTCCCACGGTGGGTCGCCGAGCTGGCTTCGCAGCGCGCGGATCGCCGCCGCACGATCGACCGCATTGAGGTCGTCGCGGACAATGTTTTCCATCAGCTGATGAACGAGCAGCCGGTCCTGAGGCACGTCGCGGACGATCGCCGGAATCTCGGTCAGGCCGGCGAGCCGGGATGCACGGTAGCGTCGCTCGCCATGGACGATGACGTAACGGTCGCGATCCGCGTCGAGGCGGACGACGATTGGCTGAAGCACGCCCTCGGTGCGGATACTTGCCGCCAACTCGTCGAGTCGCTCCGGGTCGAAGGTGCGACGTGGTTGTGTGGGGTCGGCCACGATCCGTTCGAGCTCGATGATCTTGGCGTCGGTCAGGTCCTTGACGCCGACAGCCTGTGGGCGCGTATCGCTAAAGAGGGAATCGACGGTGAAACGACGACGGGCGCGATTGGCTGGTGCAGACCGATCATCGCGAGGTGGCTCGCCGGGACTCTGGGTGCGTGCGCGATCAGCCATGATCTGGTGACTCCTCTCCGGCATCCGCGCCCCCCGCCCGTTCCAGCCAGGTGCCGACATCGCGATAGGCGGCGGCGACGGTCGAGCGCGGCATGTACTGGAGAACGCTCGTACGCTCGGCCGTCGATTCGGCACCGCGTACCGAAAGCGGTATCGACGGCAGGAGCGGCAGATCGGGATATTGCTCTTCAAGTGTCGTCAGCATGTCGGCCGCAAGGCGCGATGAATGATGGACCTTGGTTGGCAGGAATCCGAGCACGTCGAGATCCGGATTGAGGCGCTGGATACGTCCGATCGTCTCGAACAGGCGGCGCAGCACCATGATCGAGAGCGGATGCGGCTCGATCGGGATCACCAGCTCCCGGATCGCCACGAGGATGTTGATCGAGATGATGTTGAGCGCGGGCGGCGCATCGACGAGAACGAACTCGTACGAAGAGAGATCGGCCGCCCGCAGCCTGTTGTCCAACTGGCGTTCGCGCTCTAGCACGTTCAGCAGCTCGAGCTCGGCGGCGGCGAGATCCGGGTGCGACGGTGCGATATCGACCCCGGCAATTGCGGTCGGCAGGGCGACATCGGCGATGCCAACCTGATCGTCGAGCAGCAGGTCATAGACCGAGAGATCGATCGCGACAACATCCGTGCCGGTCGCCATGGTCAGGCTGGCCTGCGGGTCGAGATCGGCCATCAGCACGCGGTGACCGCGTTCCGCGAGCGCTGCCGCGACATTCAGCGTGCTGGTCGTCTTGGCGGTTCCGCCCTTCTGATTGAAGAAGCCGATCAGGCGCGCCATGAGACCTCGCTTCCAGATGTGGAGCGGGGAGAGCGGCAAAGACGAAGGTGGATGCTCCGAGACCTGAACGCCATGGTGACAGTGTGGCACTCACGGCCGACCGAGAGCAAGCAGGGATTGAAGAGTATCGGCGCAGGTGAGCGGTGAAACACTCCAGACGTGTGAAGGCCCGGATGATCGATCATCCGGGCCTTCAGCCTGTTCCCCTTAAAGAGCCATATAACGCGGGGCGATCCGGACCGCCCCGGTTCATGCCAGTTCGGGATGGATGCGTTCTCCAGCGGCGATCAGCAGCTGGCCGAGCGAGCGCCGGACGCGAACCGAGGTACCGGGCCGGGCACGCTTGCTTTCCTCGATCTGGCGTCTCAAGGTCAATGAGCGCTCGATCTCTTCGGATCGAGAGCGAATGATCTCGGGATGGGTATAGAAGGCTTGGTTCATCTTCCTGTGCTCCAGGCTCCTGGCTTGCACCTCGAACCGGGAGGGCGGCCGGCGGGACGACGTGTGATCGTTCTCGATCGCGTCGATGAGTGATTGATGCGAAGACAGTGGCAAAAACATGAGAGTTAGACCTCCTTTTGAGGAAAAACGGGCGAGAGATAACGGCCGGAAGTTATTCGACTTCCGATAATGCCAGGTACCTTAGGGTTTCTCGCGTGAATCTGTGGAGAGACCGCGCGTGAGGGCGCGTCTCGGTACCGAAGATCGTCGGCTTCGTCAACATCTCAGGCGCACAAAAAACCCGGGTCGTTCGCCAACCCGGGTCAAGCACCGTTGATCGTGAGCGTCTTGGGCGCTCTACGTCTCAGGAGGACTCGGCCGCGAATCGGACGAAACACACGCATTAATAGGGGTGCTCCCCACTTTGGCTGACACGCTCATTGCTGTTTCCTCCTTTCTAATTCGCAACGCATTGGATGCTTATAAAACCCGGCAGCCCCACTCCCTCATGTTCGCGACCATCAGGACCACGACGAAGGACGTTGCCAACCTGCTCCCATACTATGGCCGGCCGCTGGCAAAGTCAACAGCCTACGCAAGATTTTGACAAAAACCGGCGATTAGGCCGCGGTCGGGTCGGCGAAGAACACTCAACTGGTCCAGCTACGTTGCCGATCTGGCTGGGTGGGTGCGGGATCGGAAGCGGTCCACGGCAATTGCAACGGATACGGTAACCACCGGTTGATCAGCAGCGCCGCCCCGACGACGGCCCAGCCGCCAATGATGTCGAGCCAGTAGTGATTCCCGGTCACGATCACCGTGTAGGAGATCAGGATCACAAGGAAGACGCCGATTCCCTGCCCGATCCGTTTCCAGGGAAGTGCTCCCGCAATCATGATCGCGGCGACAAGCGTCCAGCCGGAATGCATGCTGGGCATAGCGGCGAACCGGTTGGCGGTAACGAGCCCGGATTCCGAATGGTAGTTCGGGCCGTAGACCGCGAGGGTATCGACAAAGGGCCATCCGTAGGGCGCCATGAATCGGGGCGGTGCGAGCGGATAGATCACATACCAGGGAACCGCGATGATCATTGAGAGGATGAAGACCCGCCGCAAGTAGCGATACCGCGCGGGAGCCAGGATCAGCAGAATCATCGCGCACGCGTAGAAGCCATACATGTAGTAGGCGTACACGTAGTTGAAGAAGAGGATGAGATCGCCGCGGTCCAGCACCCAGCGCTGGAGGTCGAGCTCGACATTGGTGTTGAGCGCACCCTGGATGTCGAGAATCTGCAGCGCATGGTCGAACGCGACCGATTCGGCTCGGGTGATGAAGGTCTTGCGGACGAGTTTGTATGCCTGGAACAGCAGGAGGAAGAGAAGGATCTGTGATGTGCCCCACAAAAGGATCCTTGGCCAGGAACGTCCAGAGGGCCACCGGGGTTCGCGATCGTCCGCTGGCCGAAAGGTGGAACGCTCAACCATTGTGTGATCCCGAGGATCGATACGGGGCTCACCAATCACGCTACCAGTCCCGCGGTCTCCCGATGGTGCTCCTGTCAGTTTCGATGACCCCGCCGTCTGCTCTGGTGTCATCCGGACTCCCCTGATGCCACGTTCCTTCCTCAGGAACCGCCGCCGACACGGTAGTTCGGTGCTTCCTTGGTAACGGCGACATCGTGCGGGTGACTCTCTCGCAGTCCGGCGGCGGTGATTTGCACGAACTGCGTGTCGTTCCTGAGGGCCGTGATGTCGGCGGCTCCGGCATAGCCCATGGCCGAACGCAAACCGCCGATGAGCTGGTAGACCAGTGGCGAGAGCGATCCTTTGTAGGCAACCCGCCCCTCGATCCCTTCGGGCACCAGCTTCGAGACGACACCGATGTCCTCCTGGAAGTACCGGTCCTTGGAGAAGGACCGGGCTTTCATCGCTCCCAGTGAACCCATGCCCCGGTATTCCTTGAAGCGCTCGCCCTGGAAGATGATCACCTCGCCGGGACTCTCGTCCAGTCCGGCGAAGAGGCTGCCAAGCATGACCGCGTCCGCGCCAGCGGCGATCGCCTTGGCGATATCGCCCGAGAACTGGATGCCGCCATCGCCGATGACCGGAATTCCGAGCGGCCCCGCGACCTTGGCGCACTCGTGAATCGCGGTGACCTGTGGCACGCCGGTTCCGGAAACGACGCGTGTGGTGCAGATCGAGCCTGGCCCGACGCCGACCTTGACCGCGTCCGCCCCGGCATCTATCAATGCGGCAGCGGCCGCTCCGGTGGCGATGTTGCCGGCCATGATCGGCACAGATAGCTGACCCTTGAGCCGCCGCACCATCTCCAGCACCGACAGCGAGTGACCATGGGCGGTGTCCACGACCAGAAGGTCGACGCCCTTGGCGACGAGGGCATGCGCGCGCTCCTCCGCATCGGCGCCGACACCGACTGCCGCTCCGACTCGCAGCCTGCCCCGTGCGTCCTTTGTCGCGTTCGGGTACTGGAGCTTCTTCTGGATGTCCTTGACCGTGATCAGGCCGGTCAGGTAGCCCTCCGCATCGACGACCGGGAGCTTCTCGACCTTGTGCCGGTGCAGGATCTTGCTGGCTTGCTCCAGCGTTGTGCCGGTCGGCGCGGTGATCAAGTCATCGCTGGTCATCACATCGGAGATCGTCTGACCAGTGTCCTGGATGAACCGGAGGTCGCGGTTGGTAAGGATGCCGACCAGCTTGCCGTGCTCGTCGGTGATCGGCACGCCGGAGATGTGATAGCGCTCCATGACGGAAAGCGCATCGGCGACGGGTCGGTCGGGTCCGAGCGTGACGGGTTCGACGATCATCCCGGATTCGGAGCGCTTGACCTTGTCGATCTCCGCAGCATGGTCGTCGATCGAGAGATTGCGGTGGACGATCCCGATCCCGCCTTCGCGGGCAAGCGCGATTGCCAGCCGCGCCTCGGTCACGGTATCCATCGCGGCCGAGAGCACGGGGATATTGAGGGTGATGTCGGCGGCGATGCGCGTGCTGGTCGCCACGTCAGCGGGTTGGACTTCGGACCGGGCAGGGAGCAGGAGCACGTCATCGAACGTCAGGCCCATGCCGACGAACTTGTCGGTGCGCATGCCGGAGCGGCCATCCGGAGCGGAGGTGGCGTCCAGCGCGTGATCGCGAGGTCGTTGGGTGGTTGTCGCCATGGTGGGTACAGCTCCTCCAATTGTTGGAACGCGTGTCTGGATCGCTAGGGCGCGGCATCGGCCGCCAATGGAGGCAGGCTCCCGAGTCGCTGGGTAAGCTCGCCAGCGAATTCGATATAGGCGACGGCGCCTCGTGAGCCGGGATCATACTCGGCGATCGATTGCCCGTAGCTGGGCGCTTCCGCCAGCCTGACCGATCTCGGCACGACGCTGGCAAAGATCCGATCGGGAAAGTGACGGCGGACCTCTTCGACAACATGGGCCGACAGGCGCGTGCGGCCGTCGAACATGGTCATCAGGACTCCGAGCAGGTCGAGTCCCGGATTGAGCTGCCGCTTGACGAGATCGATGGTGGTGATCAATTGGCTAACACCCTCGAGCGCGAGAAATTCGCACTGGATCGGGATGACGACGGAGTCAGCCGCGGTGAGGGCATTGACGGTCAGCAAGCCGAGTGATGGTGGGCAATCGATGCAGGTAATGTCGTAGTCATGCCGGACCGCGCTCATCGCTTGCTTCAGGCGACGCTCACGATTGGCGCTCGTGACCAGTTCCACCTCGGCACCGGCCAGAACCGAGGTTGTGGCCAGCAGGTCGAGGTTCGGACGGACATCCTGAACGACGGCATCCTCGATCGGGACCTGGCCAATCAGAACATCATAGGTAGTGTATGCGAGAGCCGACTTGTCCACGCCGAGCGACGACGTGGTGTTGCCCTGCGGATCGAGATCGATCAGGAGAACACGGAATCCCTGCGCTGCGAGGACAACGCAGGCGTTGACCGCGCTCGTTGTCTTGCCAACGCCACCCTTCTGATTCGCGAACGCGACCGTCCTGTTCTGTGGGAGTGGACGCCGGGAAGATTCAGTCAAAGGACCTCTGCATCGATGATTGAGCCGTGAGCCGGCTGCTTGCGGCGATCTCGCCGAGCGGGTAACGTCACCTTTGTGAAAGCACGTCGCACCCGGATCTCGCCAGGTGATCGGTCATAGGCAGGCCAGATGACTTTCGGTCACCGGGGGCGTTGCCCGATCGTATCACGCCAACCCGTCACGGCTCAAACGCACGTCGTTTCACCATTGGAAGTGCGGGGATGAAGGCGGAGAACCCATCGACACACTCGCTCCTTTGAGCATTGCTGACCGACATTTCAGAGCGACCACCGCCTATCGCCCTGAATGCCGGCAGAGCGGCCGCCTGGCATGGACGAGCGACTTGAACTGGGTCTCCACTTCCCGGCGCGATGTTCTCCGGAACGGACGACTGTTCACAAGGTGCCGGAGACGGTCGCACCGGCGGCGTTGATCCGGTCACGGAGGTCCCGGGCGGATTCGCCGGCCGCGGTACCGAAATCCCGGTCCCCGCCCGCATAGATGATCGCTCGTGAGGCGGAACAAAGCAGTCCTGTTCCGGGGGGAGTCTGGCCGGCTCGGATCGATGCCTCGATATCCCCTCCCTGGGCGCCGATCCCTGGAAGCAGGACCAGTTGGTCCGGACAGCGCTGGCGAACCTGGGCAAGTTGCTGGGGGTACGTTGCGCCGACCACAAGACCGACCGATGCCGGATACCCGGCTTCCCACCGGCGACAGCGATCCGCGACTGAAAGGAAGAGTGGCTCCCCACTCGCCAGCGGGAGATCCTGCACGTCGCCGCTGCCAGGATTGCTGGTCTTGCAGAGCATGATCACGCCCTTGCCCTCATATGACAGGTACGGGGCAACGGCATCCTCGCCAAGGTACGGGTTGACGGTGATCGCGTCGAAGCCGAACTCGTCAAACCATCCGTGAGCGTACGCTTCGGCCGTCGCGCCCAGGTCGTTGACCTTGCAGTCCAGGATGACGGGGATGTCGTGCGGGATCGCGTGGCGCACGGCCCAGAGCACGTTAAGGCCGGTTCGGCCGAGCGCGGCGAAGAAGCCGAGGTTGGGTTTGTAGGCGGCCACGAATGGATGGGTGGCCTCGATCAGTTCCTGGCAGAAGCGGACGACTGATTCCGGTGATCGATCGAAATGTTCGGGCATCCGGGATTGAACGGGATCCAGGCCCACACACAGAAGTGTTCGCGCGGATTGCATGCGAGCCGCGAGCCGTTCGTCAAACGAAGCTGACACACAGTTGGCCTTTCGCGTGATAAGGGAGGCTCATGCCACTACTTTACCATCATGAAGGTCGGAGGCATTGACGTTTTTGTCACAGAGGAACCACGAGAACGTACATTGTATTGTGACATTACGGAACAGGTTTTTCCTTCGGAGGCACGGTGGTACACTGCCCTCACGTTAACCGTCATGTACCCGTGCAAGGGGTTTTGGGTCCGCGAGCATTCTTGAAACGATGCCCTGTCTGGTTATCGACAATCTACGCCCGTAGTGACGGCACGGAACGTCCAAGGCAAGGATCTGGGGCATTGTAATATCCACCGCGTATTCCCGATGTCCAGGGTATTTCCGCCTTAGGGGGCATCGCTGAGTCCTGACGTGATGTATGGGCCACGCAGGGGCGCGTCGGCTATCGGCCTTCGTAGAGAAGCAAAGGTGGTCCCTGTTCTTATGGTCCAGCATGTCGCGCCCGCCAGGCACATACACCCAGCAGGGTGGGACGGTCCGTTACCGTCGCTTGCCGACGTGTTCAGCGCACGGGCGGTCATCCGGACGATGCTTGAGCCAACACCGCTGGTGGAAGCCGAAGCGTTGTCCGAGCGGCTCGGGTTCACCGCGCTTGTCAAGTGCGAGAACATGCAGCCGACCGGTGCGTTCAAGATCCGGGGCGGGCTTTACCTGCTCAGCCGCCTTCCCGAGCAGACGCGGCGGCGAGGAGTCGTGGCGGCATCAACCGGCAATCACGGGCAATCGATCGCCGCCGCCGCTCAACGAACGGGCACGCGAGCAACGATCTTCGTTCCGGAGGTCGCGAATCCCCTGAAAGTTGCGGCGATCCGGCGCTTTGGCGCAGTCGTCAGGCACGAGGGGAACGACTTCCGGGAATGTTTCGCCGCCGCGCAGCGGTACGCCGGGTCGGTCGGTGCTCACTTCATTCACTCGGCCAACGAGCCGGACCTGATTGCCGGCGTCGCCACGCACACACTGGAAGTGATGGAGGCGCATCCGGACATCGATGCGATCTTCGTCCCGATCGGGGGAGGCAGTGGGCTCTGTGGCGCTTGTATCGCCGGGAAGGGCATTAAGCCAGACCTCAAGGTGTATGGGGTGCAGGCCACTGGTGCGCCCGCGGTGTATGAGTCGTGGAAGGCAAGAGAGCTGAAAACGCTGTCAACACCGGATACGTTTGCGGAAGGCCTGGCAACGAGCGAGGCGTTTGCATTGCCGGCGGCATTGCTCTGGGACCGGGTCGACGACATTCTGCTCGTGACGGATACGGAATTGCGGCGCACGGTGCTCACGTTGCTCGAAACCACACGGATGCTGGCGGAGGGAGCCGGGGCGGCGGGACTGGCCGGGGCGTATCAGATGCGGAACGACCTTTCGGGGAAGAAGGTCGCGATCGTCCTGTCGGGCGGCAACCTGACGTTGGATGCATTGCGGCAGATCATGGCTGAGGAGCGTGCGTGGTGAGTAGCTGGATGGAAAAGCTCGCCGGCAAAGGCCGGCGCGGTGGCAATGGCGTTCTCGTCCAGATCGCGCGTGAAGTCGTTGGCCGACGGCGCTCGGTCCAGGGCGCGATCAGCGAAGTACGCCATCCGGCGGTGCTCGATGCGTTGTCGGACGATGATTTCAAGGTTCTCGACGAGCTGATCGACGAGCGCATCGCGTCGGATCGGGAGTTCTCTGTCGTTCTCTCCCGACTGACGCACGCCGCCGCCCACGCCAAGGGCTTCGATCGGCAGACAGTCGATGCCGCACTCCGGCTCGACGAATTGCTGCCGGCGGACGACCCGGCACGCGAGCGGGAGAAGCTGCTTCGCGATGCTTACCGCGCAGCGCAGCGCTCGGGGTACGTTCAGGGCGGGCGCCGGGCTCTCGCTCGTCTCGGCCAGCGTGCGGCGAGTGGAGGCAACTCGGAGCATGCCCTTGGGCTGTTCCAGCAGCAGCTGGATCTCGGTCCCGAAAGCATGGATACGGAGGACGAGGTCGAATCGGCGATTCTCCTCAGCGACTTGCTGCGTCGCGGCGGCGACAAGGAAGGGGCTCGCGCGCTGGTGGAGCGTGCCGGGCGCTCATCCGACCATCTCGGCTTTCATCAGGGCATTGCCGAATCAACGGTACGACTGATCGAAATCTCACGGGACGAGCTCGATCTCGAGGGGCTGGCGGCACTCCAGGTACGTGCTCTCGACGCTGCGGTGGCAACGGGTGATCCCGCCTTGCAGAGCAGGATCGTCGTCAATTACGCCGACACCCTGTCGCAGCTTGGGCGGCTTGACGAGGCGCTTGTTCTTTTGGAGGATGGCCTTGGAATCGCTCGCCAGATAGGTGACCTTTCGCTGGAGAACCACTGCCTGGAGTTGCTGTCCAGTGTGGAGGCGGAACTCGGCACGCGCCGGGCGGCTGAAGCCCGGGAACGGGAAGTCGCCGCGCAGCGGGATCGCTACGCCAATGTACCCGGAGAAGCCGACGATGCCCTGTATCAGGGATCGGCCCTGCTCTCGAGAGGGCGGCTCGACGGGGCTCGCCAAGTCTTCGAACAGGCTGTGAAAAAAGCCCGGAGTGCTGGCGACGAGCTGATGGAACAGCGAGCCTATGGCGGGCTGGGAGTAACGTACTCCCAGATGAACAAACCGGTCGAGGCCCTGAATCACCTGATGCTTGCGCTCGACCTGGCGAGATCGAACAATGACGTTGGTCACGAGGCACAGTGGCTTGGCAGCATCGGTGAAGCGCTCTGGAAGTTCGGGCAAGCGGATGATGCGATCCAGGCCATCCGGCAAGGGATCACTGCCGCGCATCGTGTCGACGACGGTGATCTCGAAGCGGGAATGCTAAGCCTGCTTGGTCAGATCCATGCTTCAAGGCGTGACACCGCGAATGCGCGGCGGTACTTCGTTCAGGCACTCGGCTTGTACCGGGAGCTCAACAAGGTCGAGGACGAGATCGCAACCCTGTCGTCTCTCGGCGTCCTTGCCATGGAGGGTGGTGATCCTTCGGACGCCATCGCACTCTACGAGGAGGCGCTCCAGCTAGCGGCACGCGCCGACGAGCGAGCCGCGGCTGTGCGAATATACGGTCGGCTCGCTCGTCTCTCGCAACAGCAGGGTGATGAGGAAGCCGCCCTGGAAGCGTTGAATCAGGCGGTTAGCCTGGCGGAGTCGCTGGACAATCCTGTGCTCTTCGGGCAGGCGCTCCAACACCTCGCCGTTGCTCAGGATGCCGCCGGAGACCCGGCCGCGATGGATACATACGAGCACGCGCTGGTGCTCAGCCGGGAAGTCGGTGACCGTTACGGGGAAGCCATGATGCTGGTCAACGTCGGCGCGAGGTTGCTCTCCACCGGCGCTCGACGTGATGGCGAGCAGATCCTGCGTCATGCGGTTGGGCTCACCGACGAGCTGGGCGAGGCGGGGGAGAACATACGCTTGCGAGCAGAACGGTTGCTGGGGGATACCCGAACGGCGGACGTTACGCCAGTCTCGCGGTTCCAGACCCAGCGCGACCGGCCACGACCGGCACGTCCTGCGCCGCGCCCAACAGAGCGACAAGTGGATCCGTCGATCCAGGTGCAGCAGGCGACACCAGGCGCACCTTCGCCCAACGAGATGTACGCACAATCGACGTCACTTTCCAGTTAGCGATCGAACCCCACCAGGAGCCAGTTCCCGCGCGGAAACCGGCTCCTGGTACCTACCCCAAGGCACATGGCCACAG
Source organism: uncultured Thermomicrobiales bacterium (assembly GCA_902806355.1). The sequence continues at coordinate 26,680 of CADCWI010000036.1, forward strand.
CTCGTTCGACCGATTTGCGGACCATCGCTATACTCCCCAGCATGATTCGGAAGTGGCGTCCTTATCGCCAGGCTATCGAGCGACAGCCAATGCGGTGCGTCCGCGTTCTCCTTACATGAGCACCGGATGCGTGGTTGGGCTGCCAGCGAGCCACCGGGCAAGCACGAAAAGTCACACCCATTAACCCCGGCGTGGATGTGGTTGCTCCAAGTGATTCCAGCGGTGAGCGTCTCGACTACATGTACCATGACACGCTGCCATCGTCGTTTTGATGCTGTGTACCTCGCGTATTTCGGGTGAACGAGCGTGCTCGTTGCCAATTCGGATGCGGTGCGATAGGACACAGGCGGCAGATGCCATCTGGTTCCCGGGAAACTTCATGACCGATGCGCTAACGCGGCGACAATCAAGCACGAGCACGCACCCCGGATGAGCCTATCTGCCGCGACATCGATCGCGTTTGCGGTCTCGGGTGGTTCCCCAGCCGACGCAAGAGCATGGATTGCCGTAGACCTGGCGGGACATCCGGCGGCCGGCGGGCGTGGATACATCGTTGCGACAGAGCCGGTCGAGCCATCCGGGCGAGGGTACGAGCTGGCGGAACAGGTCCGTACGATCATACTTTCCGAACTTCGGCGGCTGCGCCATTCGCCGCCGGACGTTGCCTTGGGTCGATCATTGGCGGCGGCGAATGGAACGATCTTCGAGCAGGCTCATGGTGGAATCGTCGCCGGTCTCGATCGCCGTCCGCTGATCGGCGCGACCGCGATCATCCTCGACGGTCACATGGCGACGATGGCGCACGTCCCACCTGGCCAGATGATCCTGGTCGAGGATGGGCTTGTCTACGCCGTTCCAGAGCTCGAGTCCTGGTTTCCCAGGTATGCACAGGATTCTCGGGTGACAGGAAAGGCAGAGCCTCTCGGCTTTGCTTCCTGGACCGAGCCACTGATGGCCCAGACAGAGATTCGACCGGGTGACACGCTCGTGTTGTGTTCGGCGGAGACGGGGAGGGCATTCGCCGAAGAAGTCGCGAGCTCCGGATTCCAGGTCCAGGATTTGACGTATCTTCACCACCGGGATCCTGATGTGGTGCTCGATGCCTTCCGGGGCGTCGTGATCGCCCGGGATCTTCCCCGGGCGGCGGCAGCCGTGATCAGCTTTCCGCCCGCTCCGGACGGGGAACAGGTCCGAACGCTCTCCGATATCGGTCGCCGGAGCCGCGAGCGAGCCCGGCATGGACGCGCCATCGTGCGGCAGTGGAGACCGCTTCCCGTTCCAAGGCGTCCGGCGGTAGCGGCGGTCGCCGCGAACTCCAGCGTGCCTGTCCTGCAGGTCGATGCTAACGATCGCGAATCGGAGTCTGCATCTTCACCTCCATCCGGCGAATCCCCCTCCCAAGTGACCAAGCCACCACGTTCCAACCCCGTGAAACGCGCGCGCGCCCGCGCCGCCCGCGTCTACGAATGGGGTGAACCGCGCTGGCGTTCGACCTGGGCGCGGCCATCGACGGTTGCGCAGTTCGGTGTGCCAGGTGCGCATGGAGTCAATGTCTTCCGGGGCCAGACGAGCTACATGGGGGAACCCAGCTGGCGACACCGGCTTCCGAGGTTGCCGGTGATTGGGTCGGCGTGGATCTGGCCGTTCCTGCTCCTGCTGATTGCTGGCTCGGTGGTTGGCGCGCTCTACGTTCGCGAGCGGTATCTGACACCGGATGTCGATCAGACAGCATTGATCGCAGCAATCGACGAGCGGATTCTCAGCGCCGAGAGCGAGAAGGTACCTGACGCGGCGGTCTCCGATCTCGACCTCGCCCAACGAGAGCTCGATTCGGCGCGCGAGGCAGGCATCGCCGACGACGTGCTGAGTCCCCGGCAGCAAGCGATCACGATACGGCGTGATGCTGTAACGGATGTCGTACGGATGAGCGACCTCCAACGGATCGGTACCTTGCCGGAGGAGTTCAACCAGGCGGCGGTGCGTGGAGTCAACACGCCGGCCGGAATCTTTTTCGTGGCGGGCAATCTCTACCAATTGCAACCGGCAGAAAATGGTGAGCCGCGCACGCTTGAGGTGATCCTCGAGCGGGGACGCGCGATCGACAAGGCGAAGGTTGGCGCGTTGTGGGGTGTCGCTTTCGATGCCAAGGGCCTCTACGTCACCGATGGTGCGCACGTGTTCATGCTCGCCGCGGAGACTGGTACCTGGCGGGCCGTGCCGATCGGCACGATCAACGGGCAGCCCTGGAAACCTGGTCCTGTGGCGGCATTCGACGGTTCGGTCTATCTGCTGCAGCAGGATGGCGCGCAAATCTACCGGTTCGGAATCGATGACGCCAAGGCTGAAGCGTCACCGGTTGAGTGGCTGCAGATCGGCGCGCGGGACGAGATCGGCCGATCACAAGACCTCGCTATCAACCGCAATATCTTCGTCCTGCTCGATAGCGGCGACGTGCAGGTCATGTACCGGGGCGAGCTGGAGTCGACGATCGAACCGCGGTACGTCCAACCGGGGAGCGCCGGCGCACTTGTCGATGGCATGGCCACGGGGTATCTCTACGTCGCGATTGCCGACGAGGACGGCAGCAGGATCGTCGCGTTCGATCGCCAAGGCGATGCTGCCTACCAACTGCTCCTCCCGCGAGGCTTCACAACAGGCGACGTCAATGTCGCTGAGCCGTTCGATGGCGTGCAAGACATCGTGGTCGATGAGGAAACGGGGACGCTGTACATCGTCAACGAGGATGCGATCTGGACCGCCCGGTACTCTTTGCCGCCGTTGGAGAGGGTCACACCCGGGACACCGGCCCCGGATGGATGACCAACACACAGAAAGGGGCCGGGGAGTATGCTCCTCAGCCCCTTTCTGTCACCGCAGTCGAAGCGCGTGAACTTACGCGAAGTAAGCGGCGTTCGCTGGCTTGAACGTGGCGTACTGTTCCGGGAGGTCATCCTCGAAGAAGATCGCCTCGACCGGGCAGACCTCGGCGCAGACACCGCAGTCGATGCACTCGGCCGGGTTGATGAAATACTGTTCCTGGTCATCGTCCGAGTGAATGCAATCCACCGGGCACACTTCCACGCAGGAAGCGTCCTTCGTGCCGATGCATGGTTGCGCAATCACGTAGGTCATGCCGCATACTCCTTTCCCCAGTTGGAACGGGGCCGTCGTGGTGAAGATGGACTTGGCCCGCTGGGTAGCATACGGCGCTCGTCGGTGACGAACTCGCAGGCACCCTGAGTATAGCAACGTCAGATGAGGGTTCAAGCTTCAGAAATCGGACATTTTGCACAAACGCAACGAGGGTGCAAGGTATGTGATGGCTAAGCCCCCTCACCTGGTCGAACATCGTCGCTCCGATCCGGAGCAAGAAGCATGGGAGAAGCCATCGTGTCGGACGAATCAGCCTCGGATATCCTCGGCATGTCCGAGCCCGAACTGTACGGGTATCTCAAGGACCTGCTGTACGAGGAAGCCCAGGAGGCCGCCGAGGGCAGTGGAAAGAGTCTTGATGAGGAGCTGCAATCACCCGGCTTCGCGGCGGCGGAGGCATCCTCCACGTATGCGATCCGCCTGATCCTGGCCAACAACGCATATCTCACCCGGCAACTGCTCGACCTGGGTGTGCTCCGGGCAGAAGGTGATTCGTCTGATTCATAGCGAATACCCCTGTGGTGTCCCGAGGTTGTCTCACAACACTTCCTGCCACGACCCGTCGTCACCCGGCAGCGTGTGAGATGGCCGGCGTGCCTTCAGCCTGACTCGGGCGGCCACAGGGGCCGCACCTACGGATCCAGGCAGGTGCTCGGCCGGGGCCCTATCGATAGCTGAGGGCCTTCCAGGGATCGGGCATCGCCTCGACCGGTACCTCGATCAGGGTCGGCTCGTTGGCGCGAATCGCCTCGCGGAGCTGGACCGCAAGCGACTCCGGGGTGGTGGCCCGTCGACCCGCGATCCCGAACGCATCGGCGAGCTTGCCGTAGTCGGGGTTGAGAAGGTCTGACGCGATCGTGCGGCCGGCAAACTGTTCGGTCTGGATACGCCGGACGTTGCCATAGGCGGAGTCGTTGAACACGATCGTGATACTGGGGATGTTGTGACGCGCCTGGGTCGCGAGCTCGTTGAGCGCGAAGCCGAAGCCGCCGTCTCCGTTGACGGAAACGACCACCTTGTCCGGCGCACCGACCTTGACCCCGAGGGATGTCGGGAAACCCCAACCGAGCGTCCCCTGATATCCCGGCGTCAGGTACGTACGGGGCATGTAGACGGGGAAGCCCAGGTTCGACCAGTAGGCCACCTGGGTCATCTCGCCGACGAAGATGCCGTCATCTGGCAGTTCCCGGCGTATCGCCATCGCGAATGCCGACTGAGGGAGGATGGAATTCAGGCGTTCCTCGGTGCCGCGCTGGAGACCACGCAATTCCTCTTCACGCGAGATCCGAGCGCGGCTGTATGACGGCACGCGCTCCGCGAGCGCTGCACAACCGGCCTTCGCGTCGGCCAGGATGCCCATTGCCCCGGGATAGTTGCGGCCGATCTCCTCGTCGTCGATGTCCAGTTGGATCACGGCTTGCCCATCCCTCAGCCCCCACGGGTACGTCGCGGGTTCGACGAAGCGGGTGCCGATCGCCAGCACCACATCGGCGCTCTTGAGCAGGTCCGCGGCAGCCAGGCCACTCTGGGCGAGATAGTGACGGGCGGAGATTGCCCCCTTGCCGTTGCTGGTCATCACGACCGGCGCCTGGAGCGTTTCCGCAAGCTGAAGCAGCTCGGCGCTCGCATCGGCACCGATCACGCCGCCCCCCGCCCAGATTACGGGCGAAGCTGCGTTGCCGAGAAGCTTGGCGGCCCGTTCGATCACCTCCGGGTCACCGGCTGACCGCTCCGGCCGCTCCGTGCCCGGGAGCAGCGACACGTCACCCCGCGCGAAGAGAGTATCCGGTGGCACCTCGATCTCCACCGGACGGACCCGCCCTTCCCACATCCGGCTCACCGCGTTCGCGACGAGCTCCGGGATCTTCTCCGGTGTGACGGCGCGGGCGGAGTGCTTCGTCACGGACCTGATCATCTCGAGCTGGTTCGGGATCTCGTGGAGCTGACCGCGTCCGACGCCGATCAGGTCGGACTGGATCTGCCCGGTCACGCAGAGCACCGGGGAGTTGCAGGCATATGCCGTGGCGAGCGCGGCACTGGCGTTGAGCAGGCCTGGACCCGGAACGACGATACAGGTCCCGATCCGGCCGGTAACCCGGGCATAGCCATCCGCCATGTAGGCCGCAGCCTGTTCGTGACGAGGGTGCACGACCGCGATATTGCCGGCAGCCTGTTCGTCGTACAGCGCATCGAACGCGCCGTCGAGCTGCACGCCGGGCAGGGCGAAGACCGTATCGATGCCCTGGCGCCGGAGCGATGCGACCAGCGCCTGCCCGCCGGTCATCGTCGACATCGGATCTGCCTGAGGGGACGTGCGTTCCTGAACATTGACCACAGTGTTGACTCCATATCTCGGCGACGGGCGATGGTGCGGTCGGTCCGCGACCAAATCGCTAGGTACGTTTGATCATGCCGCGACAACCGCCGGATTGTACATTCCGCCGCGGCATTCGCGGGCGCTACGAGACCCAATACCATTGTGCGAACTGCATGGTCAGGACGATCAGCAGCAGGGATGAGACGACCGCCAGCGGTACGCCCAGCCGGCGATCCTTGACCAGCAGTGCAACCACCACGAAGAGGGGGAAGAGCGGCAACACGAACCGGGGCATGCTCATCAGCGGATTGACGGAGCTCGGTGTCAGGAGCGGCACGATCAGGGGCGGGATCACGAACGCGCTGAAATACAGAGGCAGCTTCCTGAGCCCGATCAGGACGAGGGCAATTGCCAGCACGGTGACGACGAGCTCAAGGACGTGACTCTCTCCAACCCGGTACCGGAACCGAGAAGAGGTAATGAAGGTCCAGTTAGGATTGTCGAGCGCCTGACCGATCCATCCCCAATCGATCGGTCTCACGTCGAACTGCCGCGTTGTGCCAAACGAGCGTACATCGGCCGTGCAGCCCTGGAGCAGGCAATCGAAGGTCCGCCAGGGTGTCGCCGAGAAGCGGTTCCATTGCCACTGCTGGTCGGCCCAGTCGAAGAAGTCGAGTTCTTGCGAACGCAGGAACCACCCAAACACGACCGGCCCCAGCGCTGGCAAGACAGCGGGTAGGGCTTGCGGAAACCAGTGCCGGGGATTCCACCCGTGCTGCTGAATGAACAAGACCGCAAACGGTGCCAGGAGCATCAGGCCCGCCGAGCGGGTCAGGGCGGCGAAGAAACCCACGATTCCCGCGAGCAGCCAATCACCCTTGCGGGCGGCGAACAGAGCGGAGGCGGCAAGGAACAGGAAGAGCGACTCGGTGTAGATAGCGGTGAAGAAGAATGCGGTCGGGAAAAGGGCGAGGGCCCAGAGCGTTCGCCGCGCGACCGGCTCGCTGAAATCCAGGCTGACCAGGCGGTAGATGACGATCAGTGCGCCGAGGAAGGCGACGTTCGAGATGAGGTACCCAACGGTCTGCACGGACCAGCCGGTGACCGCGGAGCCGAGCTCCATCAGCCACGGGTACAGCGGCCAGAACGCGGCATTGGCCGTGTGGTTGGGGTCGTAGCCATCAACCGCAACCCAGCGGTACCACGTGCCGTCCCAATGGCGGAACGGCTCGACGATCCAGTTGGCGTATCCATCGAGCGACCGCAGTGGGGTCTGCCAGGCGCTGGACTCCGGACCAGAGTTTGGAAACGACCTCAGGGTGCCGAACTGGTAGGCGAGCGTCGCGGGAATCTGGGTCAGGAGGAAGTGAATGACCCACACGGTGAGCGGAAAGAGGATGCCGGCCTTCGTGGAGGCCACCGAGATGGATCTGCCTCGCTCGCGCGTTCGCGGCTGGACAGAATCCAGGCGGACGGTATCGCTGCTCACAAGCACTCTCTCCTGCTGGGGAACGCGATGTGGGAAGATGCGGGGATTCCGCGCTGGTCGAGTTCAACGGCACTGGCGATGGACCGGTGACCTCGCCGCTGATGACGCAAGCATAGGGCGCTTCATCGCCTCCTTGCCAGTGAGAAGGCGTCGGGACGATCCTGGACATCGCGTCGTTCATCGCATTCTAGAGAGGGGTACTGATGGATCTCGGACTTAGGGACAAGGTCGCGATTGTCGCGGCATCAAGCAAGGGATTGGGCAAGGCGACCGCCATGGCGCTGGCGCGTGAAGGCGCATTGGTAACGATCAACGGTCGTGATGCCGGTCGTCTGGAAGCGACGGCGCGTGAGATTGTGCAGGAGACCGGTGCTGACGTGTTCCAGGTCGTCAGCGACCTTTCAGACCCCGATACGTCTTCGGCGCTGATCGAAAGTACGGTGCGACAGCGGGGCGGGCTGGATATCGTCGTCTGCAATGCGGGCGGTCCGCCGCCCGGGAACTTCGCGGCGTTTCCAGAGGATGGACCGTGGCTGGATGCCGTCAATCTCAACCTGATGAGCACGTTT
>CADCWI010000037.1 GCA_902806355.1 uncultured Thermomicrobiales bacterium
GTGATGTGGCCCCCTGTCGAAAGCTGGTACTTGGTGGTTTCGCGACTCTTCTACGATGTGACGGTTACCCGGTGCTAACGACGCGGCGGCGGGCAAGGCGGTTTTGGACGAGGACCACCACCAGCAGGATCAGGCCCCGGATCACCGTCTGCCAGTAGGAGCTCAAGTCGATCACGCCCTTGCCGTTCTCGAAGTTCAGCACGCTGAAGATCAGCCCAAGCAGGACCACTCCAACGAGTGTCGTTCCCACCGAGCCGACGCCGCCCGTCAGCAGGGTGCCCCCGATCACCACCGCCGCGATCGCCGACAACTCCCAGCCGACTCCCTCCGTCGGTGCACCGGTCGCCGTCTGCCAACAGAGCAGCACGCCCGCGAGTCCCGCCAGCGCACCGCTCAGTCCGTAGACCGCGAGCAGGATCCGCCCGACCGGCAGCCCCGCCAGCCGCGCCGCTTCCTCGTTCCCGCCGAGGGCCAGCACGTGCCGGCCGAAGCGAGTGAAGTTGAGCAGGATCGAGCCGAGAGCGAATGCGACGATCAGGATCACGATCCGGATCGGAAGTCCGAGAATCTCGCGCTGGTCGATCTCCATGAACCCGCTTTCGAAGTCGACGTAGACGCTCGTGTTGTCAGCCAGCAGCAGCGCGGCCCCGCGTGCCGCAAGCAGCATCGCCAGCGTCACGATGAACGGCTGGATCCGGAACCCCGCGATCAGGCCGCCATTGATCAGCCCCACCGCGAGGCCGGCCAGTACCGCTCCTCCGATCGCGATCCACGGCCCCTGCGGGCTGAGCAGCGCCAAGACCACGCTCGACAGCGCGGCCGTGGTTCCCACCGAGAGATCGATCCCGCTGGTCATGATCACGAAGGTCATGCCCAACGCGATCAGCCCGTACATCGCGTTGTAGCGCAGCACTTCCTGGATGTTGTATTCGCTGTAGAAATTCTCGCCATAGCGGAGGACGCCGAAGACGAACAGTGCCACCAGGGCGATGAACGCCCCCTGGCGCTGCAGGAGGCTTGCCCCCCGTGCCCAGCGCGCGGTCTGTTGTGCGCCGCGCACGTCTACGGTCGAACCAGCGTCCACGCTCATCTCGTCCCGTTCCTGTTCCTGTCGTTGCGCCCGTATCCGGTCAGCATCAGCTTGCGCGTCCGCGCTGGATCAGCACCGCCAGCACGATCGCGCCCGCCGTCACGATCCTCGCCACGGCATCCTGGATGTTGTGGGACAGCAGCGTGGTCCGGATCAGTTGCAGGATCAGCGCGCCGATCATGGTGCCGACCACGTTGGCGCGCCCTCCGGTGAGTGGCGTGCCGCCGACCGCGACTGCGGCGATCGCGTTGAGCTCCATGTCTCGGCCGACCAGGTTGGCATCCGACGACGAGTTGATCGCGATCACGATCAGCCCCGCCAGTCCGGCAAGCAGGCCCGAGATCACGTAGACCCCGAGCTTGATCTTCGCGACCGGCACACCGGCCAGTCGCGCCGCCGATTCATTGCCGCCGGTCGCCAGCAGGTACCGGCCGAAGGTGGTTGCCCGGACCGCCCACGCGGCGGTGGCAACCGCGAAGACGACGATGAACGCCTGAAACGGGATACCGAACGGCCGCCCAAGCCCGATGTACTGGAATCCGGGGTTGTTGAACGTCTGGATCGACCCGTTCGTCAGCACTTGCGCGATCCCCCGGCCCGCGATGAACAACACCAGCGTGGCGATGATCGGCTGGATCCGGAAGTGGGCCACGAGCACACCGTTGAACAGGCCGAAAAGACCAGCAACAAGAACCGCCACAAGGATCGCTGCCGAGTTCCCGATCCAGGCGATATCAAACGGTGACCTCTCGCTCATGAAGATCAGCGGCGCGATCGCTCCACTGATCGCCATCAGCGAGCCGACCGAGAGGTCGATGCCCCCGGTCGCGATCACTAGCGTCATCCCCGTGGCGACGATGATGATCGTCGCCACCTGCGTCAGGTTGACTCGCAGGGACTGCAAGGAGAGGAACTGCTCGGTGAACAGCACGTTGAAGAGGAACAGCGCCAGCAGCACCGCCAGCGCGCCGTAGGCCTGGGTTGCGCCGCTCAGCCACACCGGCGGCGTAAACCGGCCGCGTGCCGGAGGCCGCAGTGGAGTCCGTGCGGAGGACGCGTCCGTCATTCGCCCTGTCTCCGGCCGACCGTGCCAGCGCCTGCCGATCCGGCGACCATCTCGACGGCGACCGCGCCCTCGTCACCATGAGCCATCGCCCGCATGATCGCGTCCTGGCTGATTGCCTCTCCGGGAAGCTCGGAGACCGTCCGGCCATCACGGAGGACGACCACCCGGTCACTGCCCTCGGTCAGTTCCTCGATCTCCGACGAGATCATCAGCACACCGAGACCATTGTCGGCCAGCTCGTTGATAAGCCCCTGGATCTCCGCCTTGGCCCCGACATCGATGCCGCGGGTCGGTTCATCAAGGATCAACAGTTTCGGGTTGAGGCACAACCAGCGCGCCAGCAAGACCTTCTGTTGATTGCCGCCGGACAGCTCCCGGATCTTCTGGTCAGGCCCGGATGTCCGGATCGCGAGGCGCTCGATAAAGCGCTCGACCAGCGCACGCTGTTGTGGTCGGGAGACGATACCGTGATGCGCCAGCATCGGCATTGCCGCCAGCGTCATGTTCTCCTCCACCGAGAGGTAGGGGATGATCCCTTCGACCTTGCGGTCCTCGGAACAGAACCCGATCCCGGCTTCGATCGCATCCGCGGGTGAGCCGAAATTGGCAGGCTCGCCCTCGAACCGGATCTCGCCGTCCTCGATCCGGTCGGCTCCGAACACGGCGCGGGCCACCTCCGTTCGGCCAGACCCCAACAGTCCCGCCAGACCGACGATCTCGCCAGCCCCGACATCGACGCTGGCATCGCGCAAGGCACGGCCGCGCTGCAGGTGGCGCGCCTGGAGAAGCACCTGGCCACCCTGGTGCGTTCCCCCGGTAAAGGCCGTCTGGCCCTCCCGCCGTACCTCTCCCAGTTCCTTGCCGAGCATCGCGGCGACGAGATCGAGCTTCGTGATCTCGTGCATCGGACGTTCCGCCACGGTCCGTCCGTCCCGCATGATGGTCACCCGGTCGCACACCTGATACAGCTCGTCGAGCCGATGGGTAATGAAGATCACCGATGTGCCGGTGGCCTTGAGCCCCCTGATCACCTCGAACAACTTCGCGACCTCGCGGTCGTCGAGCGACGATGTGGGTTCGTCCATCACCACGAGCTGGCTCTCGAACGACACCGCCCGGGCAATCGCGACCATCTGTTGGGTTGCGACGTTGAGGTTCATCAGAGGCTGGCTGACATCGGCCTTGATGCCCATTCGCTCCAGGACCTTCGCCGCTTCCCGGTTCATTCTCCGCCAATTGATGAAACCGAAGCGGCGTGGTTCCCGCCCCATGAAGATGTTCTCGGCGACGGAGCGATAGGGAACGAGATTGATCTCCTGATAAATCGTGCTGACCCCGTTGGATTGGGCATCCTGGGGCGTCCGGAACTCGACCGGCTTTCCATCAAAGAAGATCGTGCCGGCATCCTTCCGGTGCGCGCCGGTCAGGATCTTGATCAACGTCGATTTACCGGCGCCGTTCTGCCCCACCAGGGCATGCACTTCGCCACGGCCGACGGTCAGGCTCGCGTCGGCAAGCGCGATCACTCCAGGAAACGCCTTGGCGAGGTGCTCGATCCGCAGCAGCGGTTCCGCCTGCTTGTTGGACGCCATCTCAGCGCTCTCCGACTTTCATCAACCATGCCCCGTACGACGAGCCCGCTTTACGCCACGACAGGGCACGATCGCTGGATCGAACCCTGTCGCGCCTCATGGTCATGAAGAGATCGCTCGCGTAGATCACACCATATCGCCCAGGCTGAACCCGTGCCTGGCAATGCATCGGCCCGATACCACCAGACCCACAAACGGTCTGTCAGGTACCAACCCGGCCCGGCTTAGTAGGCTTCGGGGAGGAACTCTTCCGCATTGGTGCTGTCGAAAAAGCGATCCGGGTTGATGATCGTCGCCGGGATCTCCGCGCCGCTGGCGTATTGCGCCATCGTCTCGAACGCCTTGGGTCCGAAGCGCGGGTTGCACTCGACTGTCGCCCCGAGCTTGCCATCCACGATCGCCTGCAGCGCATCGCGCGAACCGTCGATCGAAACGATAACGATGTCGGTGCCGGGCACCTTGCCCGCCGCCTCGATCGCGGCGATCGCGCCGAGCGCCATCTCGTCGTTGTGGGTGAACACAGCATTCGCCGTTGGGTTCGCCTGATAGAGCGTCTCGAATACCGTCCGGCCGGTGTCGCGGGCGAAGTCACCGGTCTGAGACGCGACGATCTGCATGTTGGGGAAGCCGCCCGCCACCGCCGGTGTCCCGAGGTTGTCCTCAGGCACGTAGGAACCGGCCAGGAAATCCCGGAAACCCTTCTGTCGATCGATCGCGGGTGACGCGCCGGTGGTGCCTTCGAGCTCGATGATCGTCGCCGTGCCACCCATCGCGGAGGCGAGCCATTCAGCGGCGCGGGCCCCTTCCTGGATGAAGTTGGAACCGATGAACGTCACATAATCTTCGCCCGGCTTGGCGATCGTCTGATCGACGTTGCGGTCGAGCAGGATCACGGGAATGCCGGCGGCCTTGGCCTTGAGCACCGCCTGGGCGAGCGGCTTCTCGGAGCGGGGCGCAAGGAAGATGAGGTCGACCTGCTGCGCGATCATCGAGTCGACATCGGAGATCTGTTTGGCTTCGGATCCACCGGCTTCCGTGTAGACCAGCTCATGGCCGAGCCTCGCCGCCTCCTCCTGCATGCTGGCGGTCTGGGCCGTCCGCCACGGGTTGTTCATCTCGACCTGCGAGAAGCCGACCTTGTACGTCTCCTTCTGCTCAAGTGGCGGCGGTGCGGCGAAGCCCGTTCGCACCAAAGCCGGGCCTAGTGCCAGGGCTCCCGCTCCAGCCGCCGTCATCTGGACCAGCCGTCGTCGTGAGATCGCTCGATGACTCAACGCGCACTCCTTTGCCTATTCTGAAAACGATAAACGGGGAAACTGTCCCGCCAGAGACCACGATTGTCCCAGGATCCAATCTGGATAGGGTGAGCGGGCACCTGCCCCACAGTGCTCGACGCGCCCCACGGAAATGCTTCGCCCGGGATCACAGCCTGACCCCGGAACGGTTAACCCCGATGGATGCATCGTGAACACGGCGGCAGGGTTCGCTACCCTCACCGTTATATGGAGAAACCGGTTTTCGTGAAGTGTAACGATTCAGCCCCTACTGTCAATGCGCGACAGGTGCTCCCCATACCCGTTCATCGATGCCCAGTCCCGGGTCCGGGAGCGAGGATTTCACGGATGCGTGCATGGTCATGGACCATTTGTATACATCGAGTTGACATGCTTTCATGCCTTGAGTAGCATTCCCGCATCACTCCAATCGAACGAAGCGATGTCGACCGGCCTTCCCCGGTCCTCCCAATCGTCCATGCGCACCAAGTGCATGCATGGGCAGGGCTCCAAAGCATGGTGATTGGCACAGGTTCCCGATGGCACCCGTGTCCTGGTACAACAACCACCTTCATGAAGGGACCTTGTCTATGGATGGCGTACTGATCGCCTGTGGCCAGATCACCTGGCCCCGGGGGTCGATGACGCAGGAACAGATCCTGGCGGAGATCGCCCAGGCTGGCTACGACGGTGCACCGGCATCGCCGGCGGACATCGAAGCGACGCGAAGGCAGTTCGACGCTGCCGGGTTGAAGCCGGCACCGGGCTATCTCGGTGCCGAGTTCTGGGACGCGTCGCAGGCGGACGAGATCATCCAGCGCGCGACCGAACATGCACGGGCGGCAAGCCAGCTCGGACTTACCGAGCTCTATGTCGCCGCCAACCTCACACCCGAACGACGCGCCGTTTCCGGTCACGTTTCAGACAGTGATGCCGTGTCCGAAGACGGGTATCGCACCATGGCCGACACCCTGAACCGGGTCGGCGACGCGACGCTGCAGCACGGCGTCCGCACCTGTTTCCACAACCATGTCGGTTCCTTCATCGAGACTCGGGCGGAGATCGATCAGCTCTTTTCGCTGGTCGATCGCTCGCTCGTGTTCCAGGGGCCGGATGTCGGCCATCTTGCCTGGGCAGGCGACGATGTGGTCGCCTTCTGCCGCGATTACGCCAGCGACATCAAGACGATCCATATCAAGGACATCAACCCCAACGTCCTTAAGGAAGGAGTTGCCAACGGTTGGGATTACAAAGCCTTCTCCGATCACGGGATCTTCACGGAACTCGGTGAAGGGCTCGTCGACTTCCCCGCCATCTTCAGGATTCTCGGCGAGGCAGACTTCCAGGGTTGGGTGGTCGTTGAAACAGACGTCACGCAGAAGTCCACCGCACTGGAAAGCGCCACGATTAGCCGCAATTACCTCAGGAGCATAGGCGTGTAAGGACAATAACCAGGCCAACGGCACATCGAATCGGTAACGGAACGTCCGACATATCTCAAGGAGTCAAGTAGTGACCAAGCACGAAATCTCTCGACGAACACTCGTTGGTTCCGCCGCTGCCGCCGGTTCCGCGGCGGTGCTTGGGGTCAAGGCCGCGGATGTCGCCGCCGCGCCAGGCGCCGCCGCACCGGCCAGCGCAAGCACCAGCCAGGACATGAGCACCGTCAAGTACGCCAAGGTGATCGACACCATGCCGGCGGCGTTCCAGGAAGCGCCGATGCTGAAGGCAATGGTCGACGCCGGGACGCTTCCGCCGGTCGCTGAACGAATCGGCGAGGAGCCGCTGGTCGTCGAGCCGATCGAGATCGGCCAGTATGGTGGCGAGATCCGCGTCGGTGACATGTCCACCAATCTCTCCGGCTATGACATCGGCTGGGCGGCCGGTTGGCCCAACCACTGGATGCGCATCACTCCGGACCTGACCGGAGTCGAGCCGAACATCGCCAAGAGCGTCGATGTTTCCGAGGACAAGACGACGTACACGATTCACATGCGCCGCGGCATGAAGTGGTCCGACGGCCAGCCGGTCACCTCTGCCGACATGATGTTCCTGTACGAGGACTGGCTGCTCAACGAGGAGCTCACGCCAGTCGTCGCACTGGAATTCCGGCCCGGTGACAAGGTCATGGAGGTCACGGCGCCGGATGAGTACACCATCCAGATCAAGTTCGCCGTTCCCCATCCGCGCTTCCTCCTGTCCCACATGGGACACTACTACGGCTGGTGGGCCGGTGAGCTGTTCCCACGGCACTACATGGAGCAGTTCCATCCCAAGTACAACCCGAATGCGGCCCAGGAAGCGAAGGATGCTGGCTTCAGCACCTGGATGGAACGCTTCAATGACCTGAACAGCCTCGACAATAACCTGGAGCGCCCCTCCTACCACGCGATGATCGCGGTGGAGAGCACGCCGACCCTGGTCCGCTACCAGCGCAACCCCTACTACTGGGCGGTCGACTCCCAGGGCAACCAGCTTCCATACCTTGATGGCGCAGTCATGGAGCGGCTGCAGGACATCGAGAACTACCACGCCAAGATCGTCACCGGCGCCTATGACTTCGCGGCGGGCAATACGTCGGTCCTCAACTACGCCACCTACGAGGCGTCGGCCCAGACCGCCGGTTACCGCGTGCTGCGCTGGTCGAGCGGCCGCGGCGGCGAGAATTTCTACCAGCTCAACCTGAACTGGCCCGATGCCGAGCTGCGCACGATCCACCAGGACGTCCGCTACCGGCGGGCGATGTCGCTGGCGA
>CADCWI010000038.1 GCA_902806355.1 uncultured Thermomicrobiales bacterium
GTGAGCAAGGGCAGCAAGCTGCGGCAGCTTCCATGTATCGCGAGTGCCTGGCGCTGCAATCGGAACTTGGGAACAAGCGTGGCATCGCGGACGCACTTCTGGGCATTGGAACTGTCGCGTTGGAAGGTGGTGACGTTCAGTTCTCAGCCCGCCTGTTGGCATCCGCCAAAGCGTTGTATGAATCGATCATGGCCGCCCCGCCGCCCGCGGCGGAGCTTCAGTTCGACCACGCCATGGCCGTGGTGCGGACCAAACTTGATGAGACCACGCTGTCCTCCATATGGGAATCGGGTCGTGATGCAGACATTGCTGATGTCGTCTCGGATGCCCTGGCGTTCGAGGCTCAGGCGCCGGCAGAGGGAGTTCCGCAGGTCATGCCCGACCACGCCAGCCACGGCCTCACCTCCCGGGAACTTGATGTGCTGCGTTTGCTTGCTCAGGGACACTCCAACCAAGGCATCGCGGATGCCCTGTTCATCAGCCCACAGACCGTGGCCACGCACGTCAAACACATCCGAGCCAAGATCGGCGTTTCCACGCGAACTGCGGCTGTGGCTCACGCCCATCGCCATGGCCTCGTCTAGGAGCTGAGCACGCGTCCCCGAAGGGCGACTCCGGGGACGCGTGCTCGGATGTTCGGCTGTTGCCCGTTGGTAGATGTCATCGCATAGATATCTCGAGCGCCGAGGCATCGTTCTCCGCGTTCCATCCGACCGTGAACGTGGTTCGCTCCGCTCGTGACCATTCTTCGGGTGTCCAATCCTCTTTCGAAGCCACAAAGGTTGCCGATTCGCGCCCATCCATGCGATCACCCTTTCACTGTCGCAGCCACCTTCCTGTGCGTGGTTTAGCTGGGAATGTCTCCCTCTGCCCGGCTCTGGTGAATTGCTTCCTGTACCTGCTTGTCCACATAGACCGGGAGAAGATCACTCATGGGTTGGGGCACCAGCACCGTGGTTTCGATCTGCGGATGGGTCCATAAGTCGTGACGTCCCTTGCCTCGACGGGAGAGCGTGGAAAACCCCGCCAATACCATATGGACTCTTGATTAGTGGTAGAGAACTCAGGCGGGTTATCGGCCGAGGCACGGGCGAACACACGAATCGACGCCCGTGAGCGAGGCAGCGGTCGTTCCCGGTCGATCCTGGTTCGCCCCTACAGATTCAGGCAGGGTGGGCGAGTGTTCACCCGAATTCCGTATGACTACTTCGCTCGACGTACCGTCCATTACCCCTTTACGAAAGTGCAACATGCGGGCTACTGGATATTGCACTTTGGATTGAGTGTTAGCCGGTCGCCTCGAACTCGATCGCCTTCAGCCCGGTGCCCCATCGCGTCGCAGCGAACGGAACTTCGTTCAGCTGCCGGCGGATTGGTAGTGCCGCGACTCACGGTGGAACAACCAGGACGCCGCGGACAGCAACACCAGCCCGACCACCGGCGATCCCCACGCAACAGGGCCTGGAAACGGAAGCTCCGCCGTCCGATCGAGCAGAACTGTCGCCGGAACCCAGGACATGAACGCCAAGGGCAGCACGAACGTCAGGAACGAGCGTGCCGCGCGGTCGAGAATCGTCAGCGGATAACCGCCGAACTGGGTGAAGACCGTGTCGAACATCAGTCGTGCCGGCCATGAATCGAGAAACCGGAATGTCAATGACGCCGGTCCAAGCTGGAACGACCCGTCCAGCATCGCACCGCCGATCAGCGACGCGACCAGAAAGACGACCTTCCCGGGCGTCCAGTCGATGTCGACGATGCCGAGCGCAACCGTCAGTAACAGAAGTCCGCCGATCATATCGCCCAGCACCGCCATCCGGAACGACCCGAACATCAATTGCAGCATTGGCGGCATCGGCCGCAGCAGCACCCGGTCATATTCGCCCTGCTGCACGATCTGGTCGATCGCGAACAGGCGACTGAACATGACGAGCCAGATCGCATGGGATGTCAGGCGCATGCCATACAACAGCGTGACCTCGTTCAGCGACCAGCCACCGATTGCCTGGAATTGCCCGAGCACGATCCAGATGAAGACGAACCCCAACGACTGGAAGACCAGGCCGAAGGCGATCTCGATCAGAAAATTGAGCCGGTACTGCATCTGGCCGCGGACCGAGGCGGTGATCAATGCCCAGCACAGGGCGACTGTCGTCATCGCTCACCCTCCCTGAATGACGAGCTTGCGCTGCGCACGTGTCCAGACCACCCTCGCGACAAGCAGCAGGATCGCGATCCAGACGAGCTGCAACACCAGCGGACGAATCACGTCGGAGCCGGTGACCTGTCCCGCGAAGATCGAAGCCGGCAGGAACATGGTCGCCTGGAACGGGAGCCATTCGACGACGGTGCGGAGGGCATCCGGCATGAACCAGAGCGGAACGAGCGCACCGGCCAGGAAGTCGCTCGAAATGCTCAGCATTGCACGTAAACCACTGGCGTTCATCATCCAGAAGCCCAGCAGGCCAACGAGCATCCAGATCAGCACGTTGACGACGAACGCCAGCGCCAGGCTCAGGAGATAGACGAGAAGGTTCCCAGGCGAAGGCAGCGTGAGCGATCCGACCAGCATCGCGACCGGAACCACGACAATCAGCAGCGGCAACGACCCTGCCAGCGACCCGGCCTGGATAGCGATCATCTGCTGAATGAATCCGAATGGGCGGACCAGGTCGGTCGCGACGCGTCCAGTGGTGATCCGGTCCTCGATCTCGAACGCGATCGAGTTTGGGAGGAAGAACCGGTGCAATGAGGAGATCGTGAGATAGACCAGCAGGGTACCGGCGGGGATGCCTCCAACCGAGGCACGACCATCGTAAACCGCCGCCCAGACGACACGGAGCAGGTAGAGCTGGATCATCAGGGTCAGGAGCCAGCCGATTATCCTGAACCGGTAGACTTGGAACTGCCTAGCTGAGATCCGGACGAGCTCCCACCAAACCGGGTGGATGCCCTGTGCCAGGCTCATGCAATCACCACTTTCGTTTCGTAGTCCGCGCGAATGACATCATCCACTTCCGGCTCACGGACCATGATGTCGATCGCCGAAGGCCGACGGCGATCACTGCCTCCACCAGGACAGGAATCGGAGCGTCCCGGAAGGCTGCACATTCAAGAGCGAAGGCATCGTGTCCGGCTCCCGGCCATTTCCCGGTCGTGGTTGAGTTCCATGCACCAGAGTACCGGAATGGATCGAGCTGGTCCTGAGACTCGCCCGGTTCAGCTGCCGGCGGATTGGTAGTGGCGCGATTCGTGGCGGAACAGCCGCAGTGCCAGCCAGAACAGGACGAGGCCGACGAGCGGCGAGAACGGGGCGAGCGAGCCGGGAAACGGCAGCTCCGCCGTCCGGTCGAGGAGGACCGTCGCCGGCACCCAGGCCATGAACGCCAGCGGCAGGGCGAACGTCAGCGCGTACTGCACCTTGCGCTCGAACACGCTCAGCGGATAGCCGCCGTACTGCGTGAAGACGTTCCCGATGAAGTTGCGCACCACCAGGGTGTCGAGATACCGGAACGTCAGCGCCGCCGGCCCCAGCTCCAGGGCACCGTCCAGCAACGCGCCGCCGAGCACCGCCGCGACCAGGAACAGCACCTTGCCAGCCGTCCAGTCGACGCCGGAGATCGCGACACCCACCCCAAGCAGGGCGAGGCCACCGAGCGCGTCGCCGAAGGCCGCGACCCGGAATCCGCTGAACATCAGCTGCAGCATCGCGGGCAGCGGCCGCAGCAACATCCGGTCGTATTCGCCTTCCTGGACCATCCCATCGAACAGCGGCATCCGGCTGAACGCGAGCGACCACAGTCCGTGTGCACTGAGGCGCAGCCCGTATAGCAGCGTCACGTCGCCGAGCGTCCAGTCGCCAAGCGCCTCGAACTGGCCGAGCACCACCCAGAGGAAGACGAACCCGACCGACTCGTAGACCAGGTCGAACAGCACCTCGATCAGGAAGTTCGAGCGGTACTGCATCTCCCCGCGGATCGAGGCCGTCACCAGGGACCAGCAAATCGCCAGCGTCGTCATCACTCAGCCACCCTGGACGACGATCTTGCGCTGCGCCCGCGCCCAGACGACACGTACCAGCGCGAGGAGCACGACGATCCAGACGGCCTGGACGAGGAACGGGCGGAGAACATCCGCGCCGGTTACCTGCCCGGCGAATATCGAGGCCGGCAGGAACGCCCCGGCCTGGAACGGCAGCAGCTGCAGCACCGTCCGCAACGCATCGGGCAGGAACCAGATCGGCACCAGCGTCCCGGCCAGGAAGTCGCTAGCGACGCTGAGCATTGCCCGGACGCCGTTGGAGTTCATCATCCAGAAGGCGAGCATGCCGACGAGCATCCAGATCAGGATGTTGACGACGTACCCGAGGATCAAGCTCACCGCGTACAGGGGCAGGTTCTCCGGCGCCGGCATGTCCAGCGACCCAATCAACAATACCGCGGGGATGACCACAATCAGGAGCGGCGCCATGCCGAAGACGAATCCGGTCGTGGTCGCGACCATCTGTGGCAGGAACCCGACCGGGCGGATCAGGTCGCTCGCGACGCGACCGGTCGTGACGCGTTCCTGGATGATGTGCGCGAGGCTGTAAGGAATGAACAGACGGTGGATCGCAGAGATCGTCAGGAACACGAGCAACGTCCGGTCGGAGACGCCGCCGACCGACTCGCGGCCGCCGTAGATCGCCTCCCAGACAACCCGCAGCAGGTAGAGCTGCACGATCAACGAGATGGGCCAGACCAGCATGCCAAGCCGGTAGGCCATTACCTGACGCATCGAGATCCGGATCAGCTCCCACCAGACCGGGAGTGCCGCCAGAGGCGATCGAGAGGCACTCACACGCTGACCTCCCGGGCCTCGTAAATCTCGCGGATGATGCCGTCCATTTCCGGCTCCCGGACAGTGATGTCGATCACCGGCACCCGCGCGGAAATATCGGCGATCACCGCCGCCACCGGCGTCACCTCGGGTTCGATCGAGAACGACGCTGTCAGCTCCTCGTCCTTGATGACCGTCACCCCGGCCGGCGGAGCGGCTGTTACCCCGCGCAGGGCCTCTGTGCCGTCGCCAGAGACGGTGATGTCGAGCAGGCGGTTCGGCGCGTAGCGCCGCTTGAGATCGGCGGCGGCGCCATCGAACAGCACTTTTCCCTGGTCGATGATCAGGATTCGCTTGCAGAGCCGTTCGACATCGTCCAGGTCGTGGGTGGTGAGCAGGACAGTCGTCTGCCGATCGCGGTTGATCTCTTCGATGAACTCGCGGATCCGCTCCTTGGCGACCACATCGAGCCCCACCGTCGGCTCGTCGAGAAAGAGCACCGGAGGCTCGTAGAGGACAGCCGCGGCGATATCGCCGCGCATCCGCTGGCCGAGGCTGAGCTGCCGCACGGGTGTCGCCAGGAACGGCTGCATCGCCAGCAGCTCGACGAGCATGTCGCGGTTGCGACGGAACCGCTCGTCCGGCACGCGGTACATCTTGCCGATCAGGCGCAGCGATTCATCGAGCGGGAGATCCCACCAGAGCTGGCTCCGCTGGCCGAACACGACGCCGATGTTCATCGCGTTGGCTTCACGATCGGCCCAGGGGATGATGCCGGCAATGGTCGCGGTCCCGCTCGTCGGCACGAGGATCCCGGTCAGCATCTTGATCGTGGTCGATTTGCCGGCGCCGTTCGGACCGAGATAGCCGACGACCTCTCCCTCGTCGATCGCGAGGGAGACGCCATCGACGGCGACCGTCCGCTCCTTTTGCCGGGTGAACAGGGTCCGAAGGGCGGAGAATCGCCCCTCCGCACG
Organism: uncultured Thermomicrobiales bacterium; assembly: GCA_902806355.1. The sequence goes on from CADCWI010000038.1 coordinate 5,796, forward strand.
TTTGGTCCGCTCGAACACCTTGACCAGATCATGCGCCTCAATCAATGACATCGACACCATTCCTAAAGAAAACCGGACGGCCCAGAACGCACCTGATTGCACGCGACCTGAGTAGAAGATTCGTCATTGCATCACCCGATCGAAGGTGTCACCCGCCAGGTCAACTCGATTTGGAATCCCACTGCATGGACCAATAATGACACAGTGATAGTACGAAGTAAAATAAATGATTCGAATTGTATTTGAATGTACAATGCAAATCCGAAATTATGTGAATGTCTTGGTCCTCCTGCGTATGTACGAAAACATCGACAACGCGAAGACCTGGAGGGAAGTCGCAGAACGTTCGAGGAGAAGGTCCTGCTCTCTGTGGGCGAGGCTCCGTGCGGCATTTATCCTCCGCCGTCAACATCCCGTCTTGGGAATGCCGTTCGCAGACACGCCCATTGCCTGCCAGATCCTGTGTGAGTGATCATGGCTGGCTGAGAAAGGATGTCCTGTTCGGGATTCGTCCCCGCATGGATTGCCCCACAATCAGGAAAAGCCCGGCACCCACCGGTGCGTTTACCTCCGGAACCGGGTTGTTGCCTTGTCATCTGTGGGGAACTCGGGAGCGGCTTCAATCGTCGCGGCGCTCGACGTGCTGGCGGCTGGCTTCCTCCGCGTCGTCATCCTCCAGGATCATGACCTTGATGTGGGAGGCGAGGGCGCTCCCGGCGAGCGTGATCAGCGCGACGTACCACGCCCACGACAGCAGGAGCACCGCGAACGCGAGCGGCCCATAGATCAGTCGCAGGTTCTCCAGGAGACGGTCGAGCAGGAGTGCGAACGCCCCCTGCGCAACCAGGAACATGAGCGTCGCGAAGACGGCGCCGGTGAGAACGGCGGGCCACCGCCGGTCGCCACGCGGCACGAAGGCGTAGACAGCGGCGAACAGGGCGAACAGGATCACCGCGCGAACGAGGATCTGGAAGATCACGAGGGAAGAGCCATCCTCACCGGGTACGAACCGTGATGCCTCCCACGCCGCCGCCGTCAGTGGCCGGCTCGCCAAAGCTAACAGGCCGAGGATGATCAGCCCGCCGGCGAGACTGAGCTCGACCAGCAAGCGTCTCAGGAACGTGTCGTCTTCGGCGTCCACGTCGGAGACGAGGTTGAGCGCCTTGGTGAGGACGCCGAGGATACGGCGACCGGTAAGCAGGAAGACGATCAGCGACAGGAAACCGACCCGGCGGCGTTGGGCGATCGCCCGGTCCACGATCTCCTCGATCTCCACCTCGCCCCGGGGGATGAACTCACCCAGGAGCCGTATCGCCTCCCGCGTCGCCCAGTCTGCATCGGCGACATACGAGGCGAGCACCATGCCCACGACCAGGAGCGGAAAGAGGGAGAGCACGGCGTAGAAGGCGATCGCCGCCGACCATTCCACGGCGCTGTTCGACCAGAGATCGCGGGCCGACTGGACCACGACCTCGCGCCATTCCGCCGCGGTCGCATGTCGCAGCCGGTTTCCGGCTGCGCGGGTCTTCGACTGTGCCGAATGGGGTGTGGTATCGAGCTGCGCCAATGCCGTCCTTCATCTCACTGATTGCATCCGCGGTGCTTCCCGCGCGGAACCACCGGGCACCATTTTCCTCAGCCAGCGACGACACTGACAGGCCTGTCCGCTTTCGGCAATACGCATCTCCGTTGCCGCTGCCCTAGCGTGTGGCGCCCATTCGCCGGACGATCTCAACGTGCGGGAAATGCGTGAGCGCACCCATACTTCCGGTATGATGATCGACGAACCATGAATCCTGGCCGGCGAAG
>CADCWI010000039.1:0-383 GCA_902806355.1 uncultured Thermomicrobiales bacterium
CGCCCCCGTGCGGCTCGCTTCCTGATCCAGGCCGAATCATGAACGGCTCTCCATTGTGCGACCTGCCCATCCGGTTGTGCCGCCGTGTCTGAAGGCGGGTTGATCAGGATCGGACAGGGCTTCCCCGATCCGGGATTTCTGGTATCTTAGCCACGTTCACTGCTCATGATGTTCTCGGGACTCGCAACTGTTGCATCAGCGCCTCTCTCCAGGAGACGTCTGACGAGGGACGACATTCCTGCACCCGGAGTGTCCGCCGCACCACTCTCAACGTCAGGCAGTAAACCTGGACGGGTGCGGGGGCACAGGCTAGCGGCAGACGGAAGCGACGTGTGGACAGGAACCTCTGCCTCGCCTCCCCGAAATGCAGCCCATCGAGGGGG
>CADCWI010000039.1:393-7586 GCA_902806355.1 uncultured Thermomicrobiales bacterium
AGACGTGCGGGCAGGGGCGTCTGCCCCACCTACTGAAATGCGGCCGAGCACGGCTGATTAGCGGAAGCAGACGACATATGGCAACGATGATCAGTGACACAGTGGTGGTAGCCGAGGAGCAGGCGGCGCAGACGAGCCGTCTCAGGGGGTTCTTGGGGCACTTTCTCTTACGGCGCATCTTCCGGGCGTTTCTGACGATTTTCTTTGTCTCATCGTTGATCTTTTTCCTGGTCCGGCTCCTGCCCGGCAGCCCGGTTGAGGTGTACATCAGCCAACAAATTCAGCAGTATGGATACTCTTACGACGAGGCGGCGAACCAGGCGCGGTCGCTGTTCGCGATCGATACCGACCAGCCGCTGTTGCTGCAGTATCTCGACTACCTGAAGAACCTCGCCCAGGGTGATCTCGGGATGTCGCTCACAGCGCCGGGAACGACGGTCGCCAGCATCATCCAGTCCCGCATCTGGTGGACGGTGTTCAGCGTTGGCATCGGGCTGCTGCTGTCGTTCGTCTTCGGCAGCCTGATCGGGATGTTGATGGCGTACCGCCGTGGTGGCGTGTTCGACGGTGCCGCTTCGACCTTCGGCGCGATCACGAATTCGATTCCCGATTACCAACTGGCCTTGCTCACCATCGTCGTCCTCGGGGTGCGTCTCGAATGGGTGCCGTACACCGAGATGCGCGGCGCGGTCACGAGTGGTCAGCCCGTGGAGTTCAGCCTCGCCTTCTTTGCCGACGCCTTCTACCACGCGATGCTGCCCATTGCAGTTTATGTCTTCGTCTCTATCGGCGGCTGGATGCTGCTCATGAAGAGCACCACGATCGCGGCGCTCGAGGAAGACTACGTCACCGCGGCGCGGGCACGGGGCATTCCGGAATGGCGTGTCCTGATCTTCTATGTCGGGCGCAATGCGATCCTGCCGCTGTTCACGACGCTGACGGTCTCGATCGGGTTTGTCGTCGGCGGCTCGCTGCTGGTCGAACCGATCTTCCAGTACCAGGGAATCGGATCGCGACTGTACGACGCTCTGAACGCGCGAGACTACACCACATTGCAGGGAATTCTCCTGATCATCACGGCATCGGTGGTCATTGCCAACCTGATCGCCGACCTGGTCTACAGCCGCCTCGATCCGCGCATTCGTTCAAAGGGGTAGGGGAAGGTAAGGAAGATGGCCCAGGCAACCCTCAACACGAATTCCGATCCTATCGCCAGCACGACCGAGGGCGCCGTGCCCGAGAACCGGAAGCGAAGCTTCTGGCGAGTCTTTGTCGAGCGTAACAAGGCTGGCACCTTCGGGTTCGCCATTATGACGGCGATCCTGCTGCTGACCTTCATCGGTCCCTTCTTCGTCCATGGCGAGAACCGCACTGACGTGACCAACATCTACGGGGGCCCATCGTGGAGTCATCCTCTCGGGTTCGACCATAGCGGCCGGGACATCTGGTACCAGATCGTCCATGGTGGCCGCAGCGTTATTCTCGTGGCGGTGATGGCGGCCCTGATCTCGACGTCGATTGGGGTGATCCTTGGCGCCCTGGCGGCGATGGTCGGGGGCAGGTTCGACGTCGCCATGCAGACCATCTCTGACATTGTCCTCACCGTGCCTTCGATCATCCTGCTTGCGGTGCTGGCCGCTTACGTACGGCTGGATGGACCGTTCCTGCTGGCGCTCATCCTTGCGTCGACCGGGTGGCCGGTGTTGCTCCTCGCGATCCGCTCCCAGGTGCTTTCTCTCAAGGAACGGGAGTATGTTGAGGCCGCCCGCATGCTGGATCTGGGCATGCCGCGGATCCTGTTCCGAGAAGTGCTGCCCAATATGGCCAGCTACATCATCATCAACTTTGTGTTCGCGGTCAGGGGTGCTGTCTACGGTCAGGTGGCCCTGTACTTCCTTGGGCTGGTGTCGCTGGCAGGGGTGAACTGGGGCATCATGATCCAGGAAGCCTTCCGCCGTGGTGCCGTCTTCAATACCGACAGCATGATGGGCCTGCTCGCGCCGGTCTTCATGATCGTCATGCTGCTGTGGTCGCTGATCCTGATCGCCCGGTCGCTGGAGGATGTCTTCAATCCCCGGCTCCGCAAGATCTGACCGTGCGCCGTCAAATATTGGCCGGAGAACCATCGTGAGCGAACCAATCAAGCGGCAATCCATCCCTGATGCCCGGATCGACGACCGGGACGCGACCCGCGGCACCGCCGCCTCGACCGCGCCAACGATCCTGTCGATCGAGGACCTGTGGGTCGAGTACAAAACGCCGCATGGCTGGATGCAGGCGGTTCGCGGCGCCAATCTCGACATCCGCCAGGGGGAGGCCGTCGCCCTGATCGGAGAGAGCGGCTCCGGCAAGTCCACCCTCGGCTTCGCCCTGTTGCGGATGCTCGCTTCCAGTGCCCGGATCGCCCGTGGCAAAGCCCTGTACCGCGATAACGAGGGCCGGACCGTCGACCTGATGACGATGGACAACAAGTCGTTCCGCAAGTTCCGCTGGAACGAATGCGCGATGACCTTCCAGGCGGCCCAGAACTCGCTCAACCCGGTAATGCGCGTCAAGGACGCCTTTGTCGAGACCGCTCGCGCTCATGGCTGGCGGAATCGCCAGGAGGTCCATGAGCGGACGCTCGAATTGCTGCGGATGGTCCAACTGGATCCCCGCCGCGTCTTCGATGCCTATCCCCATGAACTCTCCGGCGGGATGCGGCAGCGGGTCTCCATCGCCTTGAGCCTGTTGCTCGAACCGCAGTTGATCATCCTCGACGAGCCGACCACGGCACTCGATATCCTGACCCAGCGCGCCATCATCGACGTCATCCGCGATCTGCGCGACCGGCTCGACTTCACGATGATCTTCATCTCGCATGACCTGTCGCTCGCCGCCGAGCTCGCGGATCGGGTAGCGACGATGTACGCCGGCGAGATCGTCGAGTACGGACCGGTGCGAGATGCCTTCTACACGCCGAAGCACCCATATACGGTCGGTCTGCTCAACGCCGTGCCTCCCATCACGGGGGAAGAGTTCACCCCGCTGACGGCCATCCCCGGCAACACGCCGAACCTGCTGCAGATGCCGAGCGGCTGCCCGTTCCATCCCCGTTGCCCCTATGCCACGGAGATCTGCATCCGCGAGGATCCACCACTGATCGACCTCGGCGGCACGCACCTCGCCGCATGCCATCATCACGATCGGGTGACCCGGGACCAGAGCGTTTGGGAACGACTCGAGAATGCCGACGTTGCCCCTGCGGGCTCCGTCGCCATAAATGCATGAGGAAGCCCGTATGGCTGAACCCGTAATGTCGCTCAGGAACCTGACGCGCCGGTTCGATACCCGTGGCGGCGTGATCACCGCCGTAGATGACGTGTCGTTCGATCTCGACAAGGGCGACATCCTCTGCCTGGTCGGGGAGAGCGGCAGCGGCAAGACGACGGTCGCCCGGATGGCGGCCGGAATGCTGAAGCCGACCTCGGGGTCCGTCCTGTTCGAGGGGCGTGACATCAACCGCCAATCCAAGGACGAGTTTCACCAGTACCGCAAGGCGGTTCAGATCATCCACCAGGACCCGTACGCCTCGCTGAACCCGATCCAGTCGATCGGCGACATCCTGCGCGCGCCGCTGCTCCACCACAAGCTGGTGAAGGGTCGGCGAGAGGCGACACAGCGAGCTGGCGAGTTGCTGGAGTTGGTGGATCTGCACCCGGTCGCCAACTTCATCGACAAATACCCGCATCAACTGTCGGGAGGCCAGCGTCAGCGTGTCTCCGTCGCTCGGGCGATGACCCTCAATCCACGAGTCATCATCGCTGATGAGGCGGTCTCGATGGTCGATGTCTCGATCCGGGTGAGCCTCCTGAACACCATGCTCAAGCTCCGGAACGAGCTCGGCGTCACCTTCCTGTTCATCACCCATGACCTTTCCGTGGTCAAATACTTTGCCTGGGAAGGCAATGTTGGCGTAATGTATGTTGGCAAGCTGATTGAATACGGGCGAACGCCGAACCTGATCGGGCGCTCGCTTCATCCCTACACGCGGGCCCTGGCGGCCGCGATTCCGGAAGCCGATCCAGACCTTACCCGGTCGAAGGAAAAGCTCCAGTTGCGCAGCCTGGATATCCCCAACCTGAATAGCCTTCCCAGCGGCTGCGTGTTTCACCCCCGTTGCCCGTACTGGGAGCCGGGGCTGTGCGACATTCATCCGCCGCCGCTTGTCGATGTCGGAGGCAACCGTGAGGTTGCCTGTCATCCCGTTGTCCGTGAGATCCAGAACGGAGGCGATGGGCGGAACCTGATCCCGACTGAGGAGAAGGTCCCCTCCCGTGCGGCCGACTGATGTCACCCGGCGGGTCAATCGTTGCCGAATCGGATGGACGCAGGTCGCTCCTGACGCTGCACGACAGTGCGAAAGGAGGTTGTTCGTCAAGCGAGGTCGACGTCAGCGGAGATCACGTAGTGCACGCCACTGTGGTGATGTGTTCTGACCGGGCCGAGCCGCGCACCTTGCGACGAAAACGGTGCGTATGCGAACAGCTGGAGGGCAATGGCGCTCCGGTTCGGGATAACCAACAGGCTCATCGTCGAGGGCCACGCAGGCATTTTGTGGATCGTATCCGAGGAGAAACGATGTCAGAAGGCAATCTCAAGAACGGATTGATGAACGGTTCGCTGTCACGGCGCCGCCTGATCGGCACATCCGCCGGGGGGTTCGCTGCCGCGATGTTCGCCGGGAGTGCACTGCCCGCCTCGGCAGGCAGTGTGGTGATGGCTCAGGGCGGTGGAACCGAATTCCATTCGGCCTGGCCATACGAGGACCTTGGAGCTGGTGGCCACTTCAATAACTTCGTAGCCAAGGGGATCATGAATCCGCCCAACATCTATGGCGATCTCATGTTCGTCCCGATGGGCATGCTCTACTGGGCGACCAACGAGTGGTTGCCGCTTCTCGCAACCGAATGGGCATTCATCCAGACTGGCGAGGCTGCCGGTGGCCAGGCAGGAGGAAGCCCGGTCGCGAGCCCGGCTGCCACCCCGGCCGCAAGTCCCGCGGCGAGCCCGGTGGCGGGCGGAACGTTCGGAGCCACCGATACTGCAGCGGATACCCTGCAGGTCAAGCTGCGGGAGGGCGTGACGTGGTCGGATGGCCAGCCGTTCACCTCCAGGGACGTGGTCGACACCTTCCACATCCTTCAGCTGCAAGGCAATACCGTCTGGGACTACGTCGACAACGTCGAAGCCATCGACGACTACACCGTCAACTTCCACATGGGTGTGCCGGCCACGGTGGTGGAGCGCTATGTCATCCGCCGCTCGCCGATGCCGTCTTCCGTCTACGGAGAGTGGGCACAGCGAACGCGTGACATGGTCGCCGCTGGCCTGACCTCCGATGCTCCCGAATGGCTCCAGGCGGTGGAGCAGTTTAACCAGTTCCGGCCCGAAACCCTCGTCGTCAACGGCCCGTACACCATCGATGCCGCCAGCATCACCAATGCCCAGTTCACCATGCCGAAGAACGACACCTCGTTCTACGCCGACCAGGCACTGTTCGACCGGATCGTCAACTTCAACGGCGAAACCGATACGATCTCGGCAGTGGTGCTGAGCAAGGATATCGACTACGCGACACACGGCTTTGCCCCGGCGACAGAGGCGCAGATGCAGCAATCCGGCATCCGCGTGCTGCGTCCGCCCACATACTCCGGAGCGTCGCTCAAGTTCAACTACGCGCAACTCACTCACTTCGCCGACAAGCGCGTGCGGCAGGCTCTGGCTCACGCGATCGATCGATCGCAGGCCGGGTTCGTCTCCCTGGCGGACTCCGGCGTCGGCGTCCAGTCAATGGCGGGCATGAGCGACAACCTGGTCCCGGACTGGCTGTCGGAGGCGGACGCCGCCAGCCTCAATCAGTACCCGTACGACGTGGAAAGAGCGACGGCGCTCCTCCAGGAAGCGGGTTGGACCAAGAGCGGCCAGTTCTGGACGGATCCTGACGGCAACGAGGCGGCCTACGAGCTGTCGTTCCCGGCGGAGTTCGCAGACTATTCCGCGACCGGCACCAACGTCGCCGAGCAGTTGACGGCCTTTGGCTTCAACATCTCACCACGCGCGGTGACCTTCACGCAAATCGGCCCGGACATCGACGAAGGCAGCTTCCAGATGGCCATCCAGAGCTGGGGCAGCTCGACCAACCCGCACCCGCACTTTTCCTTCGTCGCCGCCTTCTTCACCCAGAACACGCGATCGCCGGGTGGACCCACACCAGGCATGTCGTTCCCGCTGCAGCAGGAGACCGAGGTGGCGGGTGCGGTCGACCTCGAGGCATTGGTGGTTGCCTCCGCCGAGGGACTCGACGAGGAACGGCAGAAGGCTCAGGTGACGACGATCGCCAAAGTCTTCAACGAGCTGCTCAATATCATTCCGCTCTACGAGCGCTACGGCAACAATGCGGCGCTCGAAGGCGTCCGTGTCTCCGCGTGGCCGGGGGATGACGATCCGATCCTCCAGAACAGCCCGTATGCGGACGGCATCCCGACGATGCTGATGCTCGAGGGACGCCTCGAGCCAGCACAGGGTTAGGCGCCGGCGCAGCTGGTAGGTCCATCAGAGCTACCAGCTGCGGTATCGCACGAACGCCGGATCTCGAAGGGGATCCGGCGTTCGCGTTCTCGGCTCCATGTCCGGCAAGCGAAGAGGCATCCGGGCCCTGAGTCCAGCGCACAACCTTGCGAGAGGGTCAGCCGATGCGGCGACATTCCATGGGGCCAGTACCGCGAACAGTGCGCTCTTTGTGCGAATCGCATCCCGTCCTCTTGAAATCTGGACCGCCACTGTGCAAGTTGCCCATATATCGTCCGTGAATATCGTCACGATGCACGATGCCTTGCTGGCCCATAACTCGGTAGGCTCATGAGGGTTAAAAGCTCAAATTGCGCGTGGCGGGTACACGGACCTGTCACGTTGAGACATGACGATGGGGAGAAGACGTGGCCGACACCATGACTGACGATCGCAGCACATTGCTTGGAACAGCACCGTCACCCGAGGCGATCTACGCCCAGATCGAGAACGAGGGCGTCAAGTTCATCAACCTCCAGTTCACGGACGTGATGGGCATCGTCAAGAGCGTGACCGTTCCGGCGAAGATCTTCCACCACATCGTCGAAGGCGGTCAGTGGATCGACGGCTCGTCGATCGCCGGG
>CADCWI010000040.1 GCA_902806355.1 uncultured Thermomicrobiales bacterium
CCGCAGTGATGACGGCAAGCCAGGCATGAAGCTGTAGGGAGTCTCGGAATGTCAGTGGATACGATTGGCAATCCAGGTGATGGGAATCAACCACCATGACTTGGTGGTAGATGACGGCTTGGTCGACACCGTGCCGAAAAGCAGACAGCCGCCACGCCCGCAGCGCAAACAGCCGGGAAGCTCCATGCCGATAAAGCCTACGACCTCCCCAACGCAGCCGGTTCAGGAAGCGGCGGCGCATTACGATACGCATCGCCCGCAAGGGGGTCGATTCTAGCCAGCGACTGGGCCGCCACCGCTGGGTCATCGAGCGGATCCTCGCCTAGCTCAACCGCTACCGCCGCCTGACCGTCCGCTACGAGCGCCGCGCCGACATCCACCGGGCCTTCCTCAGCCTCGGCTGCTGGCTCATCTGCGTCGATGCCCTACAGCCTGAGGTTTGAAAGGCGCTCTAAGCGCAATGCCATCGTCGAGGGAATAGCCCACAATGCTGAGGTCGGTGGTACGCCCCATACCTCAATGTCATGCGTCGGTCGAAGTCGAAGACGACCGGTGGGGTTGGGCGCTCGAGGGTGCGGGCTGGGAGAGCGGCGTGGCGTGGAACATAGAGCCCAACGCCGCAGCGACGCAACAAAGGTGTTTGGTGTGCGGTCCGGCAACCCACGTCAGCTGGCGGTAGGGCGTGCGCTCGGGCGCCGTCGTTTCGCGGGCTCGCTCGGCCGGCGACTGGCCGAAGAGCACGACTGGACGAATGAGTTTGGAGCGGAGGTGCTCGGTGAGGTGGGTCAGCAGCAGCAATTGCTGCCAGTCGTCCGTTGGCGTGCTGCGGCAGCGTCTGGCGTGTGGCATCTCCCCGGCCCCTTTCCAAAAAGGGGCGCTATGCTACGGTCCTGCCATACCAACTGCAACTCTGTGTCAACCATCATAAGGCGGGGTGTCCACCGAGCAATGGAGCGCGGCACTTCCTCTAGCCGGGCTCGGACGCGAGCAGTGCTCGCGCGGTGTCGAGGCTAACGCGGCGATAGTGCTCAACCGGACGACCGGTCTCCATGACCTGTTCGCGTCCGTCGCGAAGCGTGGCTTTCTTCTCTCTGTCGAGTTGCGCTGATTCGTTGATCACTGCCGAGACGTATGCCTCGGTCACCGTATTGCCAGCCGCAGTGACATCGGCGTCCTGCGCCCTCCCATTCGGCGCATACGCCAGCGCCGACCGCAGCCACCCGCTGGCGAGTGTCGCGCGGCCGAAGCTCGGGTTCCCGGGCCGACCATCGGGTACCAGCAGGCGGGTGATGGCGCGGTCGTTGATGGCGCGCAGCACGGCTTCCGGCTCGTTGGCGACCACGACCTCCTTATGGCCTGGCCAAATATCGAGCATCGAGTGATTACCATGCTGCTGCCCAACGTGGAAGATGAAGTAATCGGGGTAGATGAAGAAATCGTCCCCGCCCGCCCGCTGCATATCGTAGAACGCCGTGATCGTCGCCAGGATCAGGACGCTGGCGCCGAATGCGCCACCGGGACGGTGGACGACGATGCCAAGCCGGTCACGCGCGTCAAAGCCAAGGAACAGCTCGGGGATGGTGACCTGCTGCCCATCGAGTTCCACGGTGAATGAGGCGCTGGTCAATTCTCGTGTCGAATGCATGGTGCGCTCCCTCCCGGATACAGCGTCCGGTGACGTATGAAACGATCGCACCGCCGCGCCGCTCGTCGGCTACTGTCGCGGTCGCGTCGGACTGCGACGGTATCATTCGGTGTGGCCAAGCTCCATTGCCGGAGCCAGTGCTGACCGCAGCACGGCGTCGAGGACGTCTCAGACCGTGTTGCAAAACCTCCCCGGCCCTCGTCTGATGGCGATGCACGGGAAGCGGAATCGGCGTCAAGACGGACCATCGCGGCAGGGCTGGTGAGGCTCGAGGCGTCGGCCGGAGGGTTTTGAAACACGCTCTAAGGTGAAGCGACATCGCGACCGCAACGCCTCCAAACGTGCTTAGGCCACCTTTGACTCTATCCCAGCCGTGATCCAGCAGCAGAGAGCAGGCAAATCCGATGGCAACGATGTTCAGAATCATTCGTGGAGGCGTTGGTGACAGCGACCAACTCGCACAGCAGGCAAACGAGGTCATGGCCGAGATTGAGGCCAGTGGTGGCAAATACGTCGCCTCACACTGGTCGACTGCTGGGCCGACAGGCAGCGGTTCGCTCAATGCGACGCTGGTGATCGTCTACGAGGCGGGCCCGAGCGACGAGGAAGTCGCAGAAGGCAACGCAGCCCTCGACGCGTACTACCGAAACGAGGGCCTTTCACCTACTGGCGAGAACCCGGCGTGAAGCCGCAGTACCCTGTCTCGTAAGCCACCCGCTCGGTGCACCGATCCCGACCCTGCCGTCGTCCCGCTGGACTTGGAAACGACCAGCATGAGGAGCTTCAGGATCGAGTCGTTTGCGCCGGGCGTTCACCACCTGAAACACGTGGAAGATGCAGGAGCCGACGATGCGGACCAGTGTTGCCGGTCGGAGCCAGAACGTAACTCGTGTGATTCTTCGCCTTCGACCGGGAGTCTTCCATGCCTGAGCACCCCACCGAACTTGACCGGGCACTGGGACATGAGGGTTTGCCAGCTGGCAACGTCGGGATGCTGCTCCAAGCCGCCGCTCAGGTCCTGGCGGCGTGGGAACGGGCAGGATCATGGCAAGAGTGGGATGCCTGGAGCCGGAGTGATGCCGGAGCCGAGACCATGGAGGGGCTGGAAGCGGCACTGGAAACGTTCGCACCATCTGAAGGTGAGACGTGAGGTAGATACGACCATTAGGAGAACGGGCCACCTGATTGGACTGATCCCGCTGGCGACGTCGAGGTCAGCGTGCGGACGCTGGCAAGCGGCTACTCGGCTTTCTGGCAGAAGGAGCGAGCGCATGGAAGAACGCGACGCCAGGCGAGTGCAACCCCATAGCGCGGCGACTATTCGCCGAAGCCATAAGAGAAAACAGAACGCTCGTGGTTTCTCTACCACGAGCGGACCTGCTTCCCTCCTTCCAGGGGGTCGAATGGTGTCTGGGCGAAAGCGACGGGGGTCGGTCCGCTACTAGCATTACGACAGGTTCGGTTGTTTTCTTGCCTACGCTCGAATCCGACCCTGAAACCGGCGACTTTGATAGCCCCTCGACCCCGCGCGGCACCATCAAGAAACTGACGCTGGATCAACGGGTGGACGTGCGACGACTAGCGTCGACCCGATCCCTTCGCGAACTGGCCCTGACCTTCAGCGTCTCACATGAGACGATCCGAGCAATTATTCGAGAGAATCCCCTGCAGGCGACCTGGGCCGACTAACAGACTGCTCCAGCACGCCCGGTCGCCCATCGTTCCTGGGCGAGAAGAATTGACCTGACCCCGGAAACCGATCCACGGAAAATGAGAATCTTCGACGGGGCCAGCCCTCGGATCAGGCCCCGCTGCTATCCCGAATTGAAAAGGAACGCAGGTTCGGCTCTGCTCAAGAGATATATTTGCCCGTCGAGTGCGGTGGCCGTTGCCAGGGTCTCAACCGCTGGATGGCAGGTGGGTTGGCCCTTGGTCAGAAGGATGTAGCGACAAGGATGAGCTGCGATGCCCGAGTCGATGGCTGCCACGGATCAGCCGATGGAATCACGGTTCGACGAACTTCGAGGGTGGTTCGAGGCAAGGATGAGGGAGCTTGAAATACCTGGTGCCGCCCTAGGGATAGTCCATGGTGATTTCGTCCGGACAGTCGGGCTGGGCGTGGCCAACAGCACGACAGGAATTCCGGTCACGAGTACGACGGCATTCCGCGTGGCGTCGCTGACTAAAATCCTGACGGCCAGCGCGCTAGTGGCGGTCGCCAACGAGACAGACCTGCGCCTGGATGCGCCGATCGCCACCTGGTATCCCGGATTCACTCTGGCCGACCCCAAAATCACAGCCACCGTAACGATAGAGCAACTCCTATCGCATAGTGCTGGCTGGGCCGACACGCCGTGGCCAGAGGGAGATGCAGCCAGTCTAACCCTCGCGGACGTGACAGGTGACGTCGCATCGTCGGCCCAACTGTGTGCACCGGGTCAGTTGTTCAACTACAGCAACTCGTCATTCCTGCTGGCGGGACACATCCTCGCAATTGCCACGGGACTCTCCTACGAAGAGGCCATCGCCAGGCTCCTTCTGCAGCCGCTGACCATGACGAATTCGGGCTTCAGCCCCACCGATGTCAGCCAGGTCCCCGTCGCTCCCGGGCATATCACTGGAGAGACGAGGCTCGAACCGATTGATCCCTGGCATAATCCCGCTGCCTTCAATCCAGCGGGCGGCTTGCTCAGTACGGTCGATGATCTTCTGCGGTTCGTGAGATTCCAGACGGGCACCATGCCCGCAGACATGGTGCCCCTCAGCGACGCCCAGCGCCTGACCATGCAGGAACCCCACGGCCCGGGCGGCTCATTGGGTCCGACCATCGCCGACGCCATTGGGCTCGGCTGGATGCTGACGAACGCAGGGAGTCACCGCGTGGCGATGTCTTTCGGCAGTGACTCTGCTGCAGCCGCTGGCATGGCCATCGTGGCCGACGCGGGTTTCGGCGTCGCAGTGCTGGCGAATGCGGACCCGGGCCTGCTGCTGGCGACCGAATCCGTGGAACGGGCGCTCGACCTCCTCGTGCGGGCCAAACCAGTGCCCATGACGCCGGTCGCGCTCACGGCAGACGACCTGCAGGCGCTGGTAGGAACGTATAAGATTCCGGATGATCTCGACTTCGAAGTCAGGATCGACGAGGGCGCGGTGGCGATTGCCGCTTACGCCGGTGACCAACTGGTTCCCGACCTAAGTGGCCCGGTAACAATGGTTTCTCCTGCCATCGGGTCACTGACGGTGAAGGGCATGCCGATCCTGATCGACTTCGTTCGCGACAAGGATGGGACCGTGGGCTGGATTCGCTCGTTTGCCCGTCTCGCGCCGAGAACACGTTGAGACGTCCCTGAAACACCCACCATGTCGATCTACAGGAAAAGGTTCCTCTGGTCCCGCATGCCTTTGCACGAGAAGGACTACCACACATGAGAGCGGAAACTGAATCGCCAGCACTAGAAAGCGCTCGCAATGCATTCAACCTTCTGGTTGAGTGGTCCTGACGAGAGTCTAGGGATTGTTTTCTTTGGCATTTCGACGGCCCCGCTGATGTTCCTTCCCACACTGAAAACCGACCCCGCGACTGGCGATCTTGACAGCGCAGCGCCACTGAAGTGTGTAAGGAAGCTAGCTGCGGACCAACGGTCGAACGTGCTTCGACCCGCGTCCACGCGATCCCTTCGGGAACTTGCGGCGATCTTCGACGTGTCGCATGAGACGATCCAGTCCGTACTGCGGTCATCGCCTGTCGAAGCTATGGCGGCGGACTGACCGTCGACAAGGGCCAGCTCATGGCATCCTTGATCGCCCGCTGGTCGCGCGGCGACACCATGCCGTACGAGGTCCTATCGACATCCCCATGGGAGCGGCGATCGCTCCGAATCCTCATCCTCGCGGCAGAAGATGATCCGCACGAAGACCTTCGTCCTTGTCTTGACGCCAACGGCGCGAATCTCGACGACATCTTCATCCTGGACGGCGTCAGGACCAGTGGTGACGATCTGACGCGCTGGGTGGATGTTGAGCGCCACATGCCCGTGGTCATGGACCTCGTCCAGCGTGAGCAGATCGACATCGTCTACCTCGATCCGCTCAGCTCGTACATGCGTGGAGTCCAGCGTCAGAGTGCCGGCCATGTCCGGGACACCATCGGTCACCTGCAACGCCTCATCAATGTCACTGGTGTGACGGTGATAGGGACGCTTCACCTAGGCAAGTCCCAGGATCGGCGCGGCGCGCACCGCATTCTGGGCTCGGTCGAATTCGTGAATGCCGCCAGGAACGTCCTCGGGGTGGCTGACCTGCCAGACAGTTACCAGCCTGAAGACGTTCGCGACGACGCCAAGCTCGGCCGGCATCGCGTGATCGAGGTGCTGAAGAGCAACTCGTCCATCCCGGGCAAGCCGCTGGTCTGGTCGCGGCCGCTCAATGGTTACGTGCACTGGCATGGTGAGAGTCCTGTCGACTTTGACACCTGCTTCCGCGTGGTCGAGCCAGAGACCCGCCTCGACTCCGCCATGCAATTCCTGCACGACGAACTTGGGGATGCGCCCAAGCCCAAGCGGGAGGTGGAGGCTGCAGCGCGGAAACGTGGACTCACCGATGCCACGCTGCGCCGGGCGAAGTCCGAGCTGGGTGTTCGGGCAAAAAAGACGAGGGGCGACAAGGACGGTCCCTGGTTATGGGCCATGCCACGGCAGGATGGAGAAAATGTTCAAACGCGAGAAGGTGTTCACGGTGCGCATGATGAGCCCCTTCTCCCTGATGATGGCCACCGGGAAGATGCTCATGGTGAGCAGGTTCAGCACCTTCTGATTACTGATCCTGACACCCAACAAAACGGCCATTCCAAGGACGGTGCTCAGGGCGCTCATGATGAGCGCCTTCTTCCCGACGATGCCGAAGGAGAAGGTGCTCAAGTCAACCACCGTGAACACCTTCTCCCCAATGCGCACCTACTCGTCTCCACCGACCCGCCGGTGCCTAATGACGACGACGACCGGTTCGAGGCGGATGTCACCCGGCTCTTGGCACTCGACGATTCCGTGTACGAGGCACTTGCGATCGAGTCGGCGAACCTGCCCGATGACGCTCCCGACCTCGACCACCGGCTCCGGGTCTGCAGGAAGGTAGACGAACTGAAGCGGCGGGGGAAGCGACCCGCACCCCCCTCTCGAAAACGGGAAACCTATTAATGAGTGGCCTTAGCGGTGCCCGGAACCCGGATGTACCAGGGACTGCACACCACCGCAACAGTTCGACTGGGAACACCACGTCGGTCGAGATGCCGCGTGACGGACAAGTGCTGTCAGTCCGGGGAGCAAGGCTCATGGGGGACATTTCAGTGGATGCACAAAACGTCGCGGAAACGCTCCATAAGACGCCGGCGCTGGTCTATTACCGCGTTCGCTGTGGCAAGCCTTCCTGCCACTGTGCCACAGGTGAGCGCCACGGCCCGTACTGGTTCTTGCACTGGCGAGAGGGAACCGTCCAGCGCCGCCGCTACGTCCGCCAGGCCGATGTGCCGGCGGTGGAGGCGATCATTGCCCGCCGGCGAGCTGGCGACCGTGCTGCTCGACAGCTCGCCGCCCTGGCAGTGACCGATCTCCGGCGCATCCGCAATCTGGTCCGGGACATCGAGCGGAGGACGCCAGCATGACAGGACCCGGACCGCCGGCGACGATCGTCGCCGAACGAGATCCTCGCGATGATGACGAGCTTGCCGCATCGCGGCGCATCATGGTCCAGCGGATGAGTCGGCAGATTGCCTGGCTTGCGACCCAGCACGGTCTCTCCCTGGACGTCGTTAAGCAGAACCGCATTCCTCCAGGCCACGGCGAGGACCGGCCGCCGGAGGAGGTCGGGTGGCTTGACATCGAGGCCGCGTTCAGCAGCCATCCCGAGTCGGGAACAGCACTCTGGCAACGGGTCAAGGACGACGCACGGCGAGAACTCCAAACGGGGATTCGCGTCGCGACGAGTCTGGAACGTCCCCTCAACGCGACCCCGTTCGAGCGGGCACAGTATCTGGCCGTCGTCGAGGCGCTCGGCGAGGCCGTTCGGCCCCGTGATGGCTTGGAACTGCTCCTGGTCCAGCAAATGGCTGCCGCGTACGAGCAGCACCTGCGGTGGCAAACACTCGCGGTGCGGCGGGTCGAGGAAGACGCCTGGCAAGGCGAGCGGGACCGCCGGCGCGCGTTGGACCGGATGAGCCAACGGGAACGCACGCGAGCCGAGGTGGATGAGGGGTGGATGCCGCCACGACTCGACCAAGCCGAGGCGATCGAGCAGGCGGTGCTGATGGCGGACCGCTATCAACGCGCATTCCTGCGATTGTTGCGGGCACTGCGGGACCAGCGCCGGGTGTTCGACGCACTGGTGGTCACTGGCGGACAAGTCAATATCGCAGGACAGCAGATCAACGTGTCGGAATGAGGATCGCTGCTCATTGTGGGTGACGCGAGGCAGCGCGATCCCGGCGGTGTCCGGGGTGCAGGAAGCCCCAAATTTGCCGTCAAACGAGTGATGGGTTATATCGCTCAGCCCATGTCCATGCCCGCCCTACGGGAAGGTCGTCCCCGTAGCGACCCAAGGGTCGACCGCCCTGGCCCTCATCGGCACCCGCTGCGGCTTACGTTCCGTACCGAGCCGCCCGGTGAGCATCCTGCCCCTGAAGGTCATTTCATCCCGGCTCAGAGGTCAATCCTTGCCGTGGCGGCACTCCGAAGCTGCTCCACGTCGCGCATCGGGGGCGCGCCAAAGAGCCGCTTGTATTCGCGATTGAAGTGCGAGGCATCATCGTATCCCACGCGGAACCCGGCACTCGTCGCGTCGATGTTCCCGCCCAGCAGGAGGCGACGGGCCTCCTGCAGCCGCAGTTGCTTCTGGAACTGCAGGGGGCTCATTGCGGTGACCTCCTTGAAGTGGTGGTGGAAGCCCGAGACGCTCATGCCCAGATCCCGGGCCAAATCCTCAATGCGCAGCGGCCGGTCGAAGTCCTTCCGGAGGCGATCGATCGCCTCAGCGATGCGGTTGGTCTCTCCACCCAGGGTCGCAAGGTGGCGGATCCTGCCGCCCTGCCCGCCCACCAGGAGCCGGTAGACGATTTCGCGTTTGACCAGCGGTGCCAGGAAGCGCGCCTCGGCCGGGGCGTCTAAGAGACGGACCAGGCGTACTACGGCGTCACGCAGGCCCGCATCCAAAGGGCTTACGTCCATGGCCGCCACCGGAGCGTGGTTCCGTGATGTGGGGCGACCGGCCTCGACCATGACCGAGCCCACGAGAAGCGGGTCGAGCGCGAGGACGACGCCCAAATACGGACGCTCCGGCGACGCCTCGGTGATCTGGGTCGCATAGGGCAGCGCGGCGCTGGCGACGAGGTAGTGGGCGGGGTCGTACCGGTAGCGGCGGTCACCGACCAGAGTCTCCTTGCTGCCCTGCGCGATCACACAGAAGGCGGGTAAGGACACGCCGTGCCCCAGTTCCGTGGGTGCTGAGAGGCGACGCAGTCGCAGACCGTCCAGCGGCTCGGCGACGCCGTCCTCAGGCACCGCCCACGCGATGCGTGCGGCCAGCTCCTCCCGGGCAAACTCTGCCTGCTGCCCCTCGTGCGCTGCCTGTTGCTGAATCGTCACATCCATCGAAGCTCCGTGTATCGTTCTTTCCCGTGCTTCTCAACGATTTGCAGGATTGTTCAATCATCGTAGACGATCATCCTACACCCTTGGCTCCTGGGACCACTAGCATTGAAGGTAGATCGGGGAAGTGCACGCCTCGGTTTGAAGTGACAATCAGGGGCCGCGACTGGCCCCCTGGTTCCCGGTTCACCCCTTCATTCCACAGCGAAAGACGCCGCACGAGGCTTAAGGTGCTGCCGTACCCACTGTGGCTCCTGCGAGAGAAGAATGAGCATGATTCCCAGTTATCTCAACCCATCTCACGTCTCCGAAGAGTATGAACTGCGCCTGCACGCCCGTCCGAGAAACCTGGACGTTCGGAATGACCCGCGTCAATCCATGATGCGTCAGCAGCTTGGACGGTTGATCATCGGCCTGGGCGAGCTCGTCCATCGGCGCCGCCCATCCGCCATCAGTGAACCAGGCGCCGGCCGGTGGGTTACGAAGGGAGGCTGACAAGAGGGCAACCGTCATGTCTGGCGCCAGTGATGTCAGGGTTGAAACCGCTCCGGCGCCCGCCTGATCGACCCGACTAACACCGTCGTCCGCGTCTCCCGCGCCACCCACTCCAGCAGTGACCTCTGGCCGTACCCGTCGATGGCGCCCAGCGAGACCGACCGCCTACTGGCCCGCCACCAACGATGAGTCGCACGTGACCACGATCCGGCTGATCCCCCGAGCGTCCGCATCCTGAGCGGATGCCAACACGATGAGAGGAAACGAGATGTACAAGCGATATCTCGGCAACGACCGTCTGGAAGTCTCGGCGATCGGTTTGGGCTGCATGGGGCTGAGCGTCTCCTATCCGCCGTTTCCGAAGCGGAAGGAATCGATCGCGTTCCTCAGCAGTGCGGTAGAGCGCGGCGTCACGTTCTTCGACACCGCCGAGGTCTACGGGCCGTTCACCAACGAGGATGTCGTCGGTGAGGCGCTGGAACCGGTCCGGGATCAGGTGGTGATCGCCACCAAGTTCGCGTACGAATTTGACGCCGCGGGCAAGGCAATCGGGCTTAGCAGTCGCCCGGAGAACATCCGCCGCGCTGTCGAAGGCTCACTCACCCGCCTTCGCACCGATTACATCGACCTTCTCTATCAGCACCGGGTCGATCCCGAGGTGCCGATCGAAGAGGTTGCCGGCACCGTAAGGGACTTGATCGCCGAGGGCAAGGTCAAGCACTTTGGCCTTTCCGAAGCGGGCGCGCAAACCATCCGCCGCGCCAACGCCGTGTATCCGGTCACCGCCCTCCAGAGTGAATACTCGCTCTGGACCCGCGCAATTGAGGCCGAGATCCTGCCCACAATCGAGGAGCTCGGCATCGGCCTCGTTCCGTTCAGCCCGCTCGGCAAGGGCTTCCTCACCGGCAAGGTCGATACCAGCGCCACCTTCGCCGCCAATGACATCCGGGCGGTCATTCCCCGCTTCGAGCAGGACGCGATGGCTGCCAACCAGGCCCTCGTCGACCTGCTCGGCACCGTCGCTGACCAGATGGGCGTCACCCGCGCCCATATCGCGCTGGCCTGGCTCCTTGCCCAGAAGTCGTGGATCGTGCCGATTCCCGGCACCAAGAGGGTCGAACGCCTCGAAGAGAACATTGGTGCCGCATCGGTCGAGCTTAGTGCCGAGGATCTGCAGCAAATCCAGTCCGCCGCCGACAACATCACCATCCAGGGCGCTCGCTATCCCGAGCATCTGGAACGCCAGACTGGCCGCTGACCACGCACGTGCGGGAGCAGTACCATGCAGATCACGAGGAATTCCGTTGATACTCGGGTCGGACCGGCCGAATGGTTCACCGGCACCGTGTATATCGATCTGGTCACGGAGCCGTCCGGTCCCTCCCGGATCGCCGCCAACAGCGTTCACTTCGCGCCCGGCGCCCGCACGGCCTGGCACACGCATCCCAACGGTCAGACGATCTTTGTCATGGAAGGCGTTGGCCGCTGCCAGCGCCGTGGCGGCCCGATCGAGGAGATCCGGCCCGGCGACCGCGTCTTCTTCGAACCAAGAGAGGAGCACTGGCATGGTGCTGCCCCTGATCGCTTCATGACCCATCTCGCGCTGATCGAGGTCGACGCCGAAGGCAACAGCGCGATGTGGGGCGAGCACGTCACCGACGAAGAGTACGGCCAGCAACCCGGGTGACCACGTCGGCCACGGGCTGTCGCGTGGTCGGGCTGTCACCCGTTCAGCCTCGGACTCGGTCACGCTCAACTACCATGCACCTTCACGACATGCTCTCTGGAGGTGCTTCGTGAAGCGTCTACATCCGATCGCCGGAGGGCTGCCGGAGGAGCACCTTGACGAGGTGTGGCACCGCTCCTAGCTCATCGCAGGTACTCTCACTGCCGCAACCTGAGGTTCTCCCAGAGCACCACCTGACCACGCATTCCGGTCATGGTTCCATCCTCGTCTGCTTCGACTGTGGGTCGGCTTTACTCATTTCTGCCTTTCAAGGTAGCAATGGATTCACCAGTTGTGTCCATTATCTCCTAGGCAAGAAGGCTTGCATGGGTAGTAGAGGGAACACGTTGCTATCCCCCGTACCCTGCTCTGGCCGAGCACCGGGAGAGCAGTTGATCGATTGGGGTGGAAGGCGGGCATGGAAAACGGGTGCGCAGATCCTATCTGCACCAGGTGCCACTCTCGGATCGGCGAGGAGGAGGTATGACGAGGCAACGACGATGGGACGTGTTGCTCATCGGTGGTGCAAGCGGGGTCGGCAAGACGAGCGTCAGCTATCGGCTGGCCCACCACTTCGGCATTGGGATCACCGAGATCGACGACTTTCAGATCATCCTCGAGCAGATGACGACGCCAGCGCAGTACCCCGCGGTGCATCTCTTTCGCACGGACCCCGAGGCGTTCTTCCGGATGGACGAGGACGGGAAGGTGGCCCACATGGTCCGCTACGGGTCCGTGATGGCTGAGGCGCTGGAGTATGTCATCGCCAATCATCTTGAAGATGGGCACCCGATCGTGCTGGAGGGGGATTTCATCCTCCCCACCGTCGCGATCCAGGACGTCTATGCCGGCGTACCCAACAACGGCCGGGTGCAGGGGCTATTCCTCCACGAGGAGGAGGCGCAAATCGCCCGGAACTACGAACTTCGAGAAGGCGGTGAGCAGTCCGGACGGGCGCAGATAAGCTGGCGCAATAGCGAATGGCTGCGGGTGGAGGCCGAGCGGCTCGGCGTCCCGACACTCCCGGCGCGACCGTGGGAAACGGTCTTTGATCGGGCGTTGGCCGTGCTGGCCGAAGGGTCTTCCCACCCTTGACCTGCATCGGTGTCGAGCGCGTGAAGCACCGAATCCAACACGACCCTCGAACGCGTCCGCATGCTGGTCCAGGGTAGGGGAGCGATTTGCCCTCCCGGTCGTGCGGGCGTCCCAAGCGATCGGGCCTTGCCCGAGACCTGCCGATAGGACCACTCGCAAGGCGGGCATGGAAGGGCCCTGCGCGATATAACCCGTCAAGCGGTGAGAGGGATCAGAGACAAGCCGGTCGCAAGCGTAACGCTGACTTGTCGTCTATCTCGAGCTTGCAGAGCGGAGATGGGACTGCCGTACTCGAGCACCGCGGCGGTGTTCCGAAGGAGCACGTTGTTCCCATGCGTGATCGTCATCGAAGCACAAGCGTACCAACACCTTCCTGTCCCTGGAACGGCGCCCCGGCAAGGCTGATCACGACAAGCCTTCGGGATCCTGCCCGTCCTACGGCGACGGGTAGAATGAAGCCCTGTGGTATCCCCGTCCCTTGACGTGAGAGGTCACCAGCGAAATGCACGAGGCACTACAGTCGCTGCTCCAGCGGCATGCAACAGAATCCGACTTCTCCGGCGTCTGCCTCGTGAAACGCGGAGAGGAAGAGATCGTCCACGTGGCATACGGGCTGGCCCATCGTGGCTTTGGGGTCCCCAATACCACTGGCACACGTTTCGATATCGCCTCGGTGACGAAGATTTTCACCGCCGCGGCGGTCATGCAGTTGGTGGATCGCGAGAAAATCTCGCTCGACACGCGTATCATGCCCTTCCTCGGCGTTACGGGCACAAAGATCAGCGACGACGTCACGGTCTTTCATTGCCTGACGCACACCTCCGGCATCGCTGACGACGCGGATGAGGAAGCCGGCGAGGAATACGAGGCGCTGTTCAAGGACACGCCGAACTACTCGATCCGCGAAACGTGCGACTTCCTGCCCCAGTTTGCCTACAAGGAGCCGAACTTTGCTCCCGGCGAGGGTGTCCGTTACAACAACTGCGCCTTCGTGCTCCTGGGGCTGGTGATAGAGAACCTCTCGGGCCTGACGTACCGCGACTACGTCAGGCGGCACATCTTCGTACCGGCGGGGATGACCGGGGCGGACTTCTGTGCGATGGACGGCACGTGCCAGAATTTCGCAGAGCACTACAAGCGCGTTGTGCACGAGGACGGGTCGGTCGAGTGGCGCAAGAATATCTACTCCTACCCGCCGATCGGATCGCCGGACGGCGGCGCGACCGTCACGGCCATGGACCTCGACCGCTTTGTCCGGGCGGTTCGGGCCGATACGCTCATGAGTTCCAGTGCCAGCGCGGAGTTGCTGCGCCCACATGTGAAGCGACAGGACATCCACGACGGGAGCACATGGAATGGCTTCGCCTTCGAACATGCCCTTGACCGGGACGGCACGATCATCTCGATCAGCAAGGAGGGGATGAACGCCGGCGTGGCCAGTTATGTGGTCTTCCACCCCACCACGGACACCACCTGTGTGCTTCTCGCCAATCAGGACTGCGACGTCTGGGCGATCCAACGCGAGGTCGATGGCATCCTGGCGGCCGATTGATCACCACGCCGGTCGCTGCACTGTTTCGCCTCCGTCGTGCCGTGCAACCTTGTCAGACGGCACGCAGCAGTTCGGTTATCAAGGTGCCTGCCTGTTGCCCATGCAAGGCTGCCAAGGCGCGACCCCGGACGCCACCCCTGGCACCCCGGTTGGTACGCCCCAAGCGACCCCCCTAGCGACCAGTGCTGCGCCAGTCGCCATCTCGGCCTTCCTTGCCTTCGAACCAAAGGGCGTCACGATCCCGGCGATGATTGACATCGTCGTCACCTTGCCGAACAATGGCCTGCTCCAGCACAACTGGGACGTGCTAGGGACGGCCCTCATGACCGCCATCGTGGGTAGCGATGCGGTGGAGACCGTGACGGTCAACCTGCCAGCCGGGTCCTACGATTTCCAATGCGATGTTCCCGGGCACGCTGAGGCTGGTATGGTCGGCACCCTGACTGTTCAATAACCCGCGATCTGCCCGGACCCTCGTCCAGTTTGTCGTCCAGGTGGTCGTTCGGCAGCGGCGAACGACCTGACCCACTGTCCCTCCACTTCCCCACGCTCTCATGCCGCGGGTGAATCACAATTTTCCCAAGGAAGCCTCGGACACTTTCGTCACAGCGATCCTGGAACTGGCGTCGCTTCAGCCCTGACCAGCCATTTTCTACCCAACCCAAAGGAGACTCCACCATGTCGACTCCACCCACCAACTCCATGCCGCACCGAGCCACGGACGCGCTCGCCGGCAAGCTCAAACGGACCGAGTTGCAACGCAGCCCGTCGTCGATTCCCGGGCGGGAGATCGTCCAGGCTCTGACTGAGATCCCGGCCGGCGTCGAGTCGGGCTGGCACATGCACCCGGGCGAGGAGGTCGGCTACATCATCGCAGGAACGGTCCAGATGATGCGGCACGACCAGCCGACCCAAACCCTTCACGTCGGCGATCCCTTCCTGATGCCACCCAACACCCCCCATAACGCGCTCGACGTCGGCCCGGAGACGGGGCGGATGCTCTCCACTTATATTGTGGAGACCGGTAAGCCCCTGACGACTTTCACCACAGGACCGGATTAGCGCCGTTAGACCGATGTAGGGGTGCCCGCTGCTGGACTTCTTCGCTGTCACGATGCGCCTAGAATTGCCGGCACCGCAAGGATTCTCCTTCGGTCCCGGCTAGTGACTTAGCTCTGGAAACGGCCGCTACCCCGGAGTCTCTGCCGGAGCAAAAGGCCGCGTTCGAGTCCTACCGACCGTACCCAGAACATCCTATCGACGACCAAAAGGCATAGAGCGCCTTTCAAAACCGGGGGATGCTGTGAGAGACCATAGGGATGAGCACGCTGCTTGTGCCCGACACGTTGTGGGCGATCGTCAAACAGCTGCTGCCCATCGAACAGGCCAAACCCAAGGGTGGCCGACTCCACTGATCGCGGCACACCGGGCAGAAAACGGCACCTGATCGGCGACCTTCACGGGATTCCGCTGGCCTCGCTGTTGACCGGCGGCAATCGCCACGACAGCATAGCGTTCGAGGAGCTGGTCGACGCGGTGCCGCCGGTCACCCAACCGTCAGGTAAGCGGCGCAAACGCCCCGCCAAGCCTCATGCCGACTAGGTGTACGACATCTCCCGCGCTCGCCGCTTCCTGCACCGGCGTCGGATCAACGTCCGCATCGCCTGCAAGGGAAGCGACTCAGGCGAGCGCCTGGGTCGCCATCGCTGGGTGATCTAACGGACGCTGGCTTGGCTGAATCAGTAAGGGCGCCTGACGATCCGCTACGACCGGCGGGCCGACATCCATCAGGCGTTCCTCACCCTCGGCAGTGACCTGCTCTGCTTCAATCACCTGCCCTCCACCGAGGGGTTGTGACAGGCACTCTAAAACGCGACTGGCACCGCGCACAACAGCGTGACGTCTCGGTCGAGGCGAAGCGGGGACACCTGAAACGACAGCAGGTCCGGCTCCGGGACCTCTATTTGGCAGGCGACCTCGATCGTGCTGAGTATCAGCAGCGTCGGGATGCGACACAACGGGAACTTGACGCCTTACCGGCGGGAACCGGGCCAAATGACGATAGCGCGGCCAAGCTCGTCGAGTACCTCGCTAATGTGGCCAACGCTTGGAGAGTGGCGACGCCTGAAGAACGTAACCGTCTGGCGCGGGAACTGTTCACGGAGGCCATTGTCACAAACAATACGGCCGTGGCAGTGGTGCCACGACCGGAAGTTCGTCCGTTCTTCAACTCAATGTTGACCAGTGAAATAACGCAACAGCGGAAGCGACGGGGGTTGGTTCAGCACCTTCAATACCCATTTATTCATCCCGTGCGCGTAGCGGTCCCAGACCTACTGCCCCGTGAGGGAACTCTTTTCGGTACGCAGTGTTATCGCTCCCGACCCCGCAAGCTCACTCCTGACCAACTCAAGGCGATTCAGCGGCGACCGCATCGCACCCTCAGAGAACTGGCCGCCGAGTATGGTGTGTCGCACGAGACGATTCGAGCGGCGCGACGTACCGGGAGCACCGAAGGGGAATAGGCTGGCGGCGGCTCAATGCATTGTTACCGACTGTAAATGCCGAAAACTGCGCCGCGCTTGAGGAACTTCGTGCTCTCCGCGCCGGACAGCGATGCCCACAGCCATTGGTGAACCACCACTGTGATACCGTGAAACGGGACTGATCCAATCAGGTGTGAGAGGGAAAGGGAGTGGGTGCGTGCAATACGCGGGCTTCTGGAAACGGTTCCTTGCCTGGGTAATCGATGCCATCATTCTGGCTATTGTCGGTGTCATCATCAACCAGGTCTTCGACCAGAACGTGGCCACGCTCATCAGTACGCTGGTTGGTTGGGGCTACTTCGCCGGTATGGAGAGCTCGGAGCGTCAGGCTACGCTGGGCAAAAGCGCGATGGGGATCGTCGTCACCGATGTCGGTGGTCAGCGCATCTCGTTCCTGAGGGCCACCGGCCGCTACTTCGCCAAAATCCTCTCGGCCCTGATCCTGCTTTTCGGGTACATCATGGCAGCGTTCACCGCACGGAAGCAGGGACTCCACGACATGCTTGCCGGCACCCTCGTGCTGAGCCGGTAGCACGCTCGCCGATGGGGACCGGGTCTAATGAAGTGGCCATGAAGGGGCTCCCCTCACGGGAAGCTGGTTTCCGTGCAGTACCGCAAATCTCGCGCAGCGGGCCATGACGGACACGACAACGGCCCCGATGGTTCGGGCCCGTCAACTGAGGTATTGAGCGATCGGAAGCTACGGGCGTCCGGTGAGGCCACCCCACTCCTGTACTGAGCACATACCAATAATCTCACTCCCTTCCCCGAGTGGAGGGAGAGCAGTCGTTGCGACCGCGTGATGGGCACATGACTCTTGGGGACTCTCCTGGTTCGATCACCGACGCATCGATCTCGTGGATGCTGACGGTGGCGAAAGCGCCAGAGCCGCAGGAGTGGTTTGTCGGCGTCGCATAGCTGGGGGTGTACGTTCAGACTTAAGTGTACGGCGCAAGGGCGGCATGCATGGAGCGGGATGCTAGACTGCGGACAATGTTCCCCGAAACCTCGTATCTACCCGCCTGGAGGCCAGAATGATCAGCTTTCGTTCGTATGCCGGGTTTCTTCTTGGATTAGCCATGCTCATCCCCGGCGGGACCTCTGCGCAGGAGGCAACACCAATCATCGGTGAAAACCGCACCGTCCTTATCCTCGTAGAGCGGCCGGAACAGGTGACTATCCTTGATCTCGGTGCACCCGGCAAAAGCGCCGGTGATGTGACCGTCTGGGGTCCCAACCCGTTGTATGACGAAG
Organism: uncultured Thermomicrobiales bacterium; assembly: GCA_902806355.1. Next base: position 17,948 of record CADCWI010000040.1, read on the forward strand.
CGAATGCGGTCGATACAGGCGCTTTGACCCATGGCTCCTGCATGTCGCTCAATACGGCCGGGGACAATCACTGCCTGGAAACCGTCCTGTTTGCCGATGGCAGCACCCTGGAGATTCAGGGCATCCAGCGCGGTTCGGGCGAGCCATCCCTGACGACGATTGTCGGTGGGTCCGGGCCGTATCGCGGCGCAACCGGCACCGTGCTGGTCGATCCGTCAGCGGACTACCGGACATGGACCAAGACCTTCGAGGTGGTCGTGCCGGCGAACAACTAGTTCAAGGGGAGCTTCGGGCCATCGGGGTCTCGTGCCGCGCAGCAGCGGGAGGTGATGAAGAGGACGACATGAACGAGCAGGACGTGGCCGTTCTCGTCGTATTCATCAGAGGAGATAGACCATGCCTGTGACCAGACGGCAATTGCTCGGTACGGCGCTCGCAGCATCTGCGGTGCCCGTTGCGCCCGGGTTTATGGTACGGGGTCAGTACGCCACTCTCAGACCAGGTGCGATCGCGACCCCCGAAATGGACGGAATCGATGGTCCCGGGTTTGGCATCGCCCGCGTGCGGACCCATCCCTCTCCCGACCTGGCCCAGGCTGTCTATCCTGATGTCATGTTCCGATTCCTGCCGCCGACAGCTGCCCTACCCGAGTATTTCGGCTATATCTTCGCATTCGATGACGCTGATCCCAGGAGCACCATCAATGTCACCCTGCTTGAAGACGCTTCTGCTGCCGATGACGCGAATGCTGTCGCCGAGGCGTATGTTGCGGGTATGGATCCCCGCCTGACACCTGAAACCCCCATCACCGAGCAGGGCGAGGTGCGGATCTATCAACTCACGGACCGATCGCGATCAGCACCGCCACCACTTCTGCATGGGTGCCACATCACCATGCGGCATCGGCGCAACGCGCCTGACACCGACATCGAAGGCGTAATCAGAGCCGCGTCCGAGGGATTCGGGCCCATTCTGGCGGCGATGGACGGCTTCGTCCTGTACTGCTGGATGCATGCCGCAGGCGGGCGGGTGTCCTTCAATATCTGGGAAACGGCCGAGCAGCTGGAGGCCGGAAACCAGGCGGTGGCCGACTTTGTCGCCGCCAATCCCGTCATCACCTCCGAAGGCGAGACCGTCGTTCACAACGGCGTCATTGGCTATTCGGACCTACTGGTGCGGGCCTGAAAGAGAAGAATGTCGACTGAGCAAGCACGGTGCGGTGCCCATGAAATCACGCGTCCACAGGTAACCGTGTTGCGCGCAGGGTTAGCCCGTTGACGACGCGAACCTGTGCCGGCGCGTTGACCCCTTGAGACCGCGTTGGTAGAGGTAGCGTTCGAGGCGGCTGTGCGTGACCTCGGTGACGCGACGGACCCCCAGATCGTCCGCTAGATAGGTAAGTCCAGCGCGTCCGCAACGCAACAAACCGGGCAACGCCGCCGACGTCCGCCGCGCTCGCGAGAACCTGGCGGACGTCGCCGACTTGCACATCACGATCGAGGACCTGGTCGCCGAAGACGACTAGGTCGTGGTGCGGTTGAGCTGGACCGGCACCCAGTAAGCCCTCTGAAAGCCCTGGGTGCACCATCAATCGGACGCCTCACGAGTTCCCAGCTGGTGGCCATCAACCCGGTCCGCTGTGGAAAGTGGGTCGTCGCCGACTACCTGAGTCTCCTGCGCCAGGTGGGAGTCGTGACCGACGACGAGTTGCAGGCCGTCGGGACTCCCGCCGTGGCCACGCCGGTCCCGTAGAGACTGGCGCGGTCGAGGCCGTGCAGGTGATGTCGAGCGCCCGCTCCGGCTATCTGGCGAGTCGCTGTCTGGCCGCTTCGTTGACCTTCTTGACGATTGCGTCCGCACCTTCCTTTGTTGACTCGTAGTCACCGATGGTCAGCTTGCCGAGCTCGACGGCGATCACCTCGGTCGCGATCGATGGCCACTGGGCCAGGTGGGGCTCGGTTCCCATCCGGGTCTCGATCGTTTCCAGCATCGCGTCGAAGTGGCGGGTGGTTCCGGCGGCGACCTGCTTCATCTCCGCCACCCGTGGATCCTCGTAGGTCGAGCGCCGCGTCGGGCTCGCTCCACCGCCAAGGATCGAAGCGCGGGCCTGGGTGTCGGCGCTGGTCGCCCACTGGAGGAAGATCCAGGCGGCGTCGACCTGCTTCGAGTAGCGGGACAGACAATAGGCGCTGCCACCCTGGTGCCCGACTTCGGGCGTCTCTTCGAACCCGGCCTGATCCGGTGAGCGGAGCGCTACCGCGGCCGGCGGCACGGCCGGTTGCATCAAACCGGAGATCCGTGAGTTGGCCGGATCGTCCCAGGCCGGGAAATCCTCGCTCCAGGTCAGGACCTGACCTCCTTGCCCCTGCTGGATCGCTGTTGCCTGCCCGCCCCAGTCGTACGTGGTGACGGCGGCTGGCATGTACGTCTGCAACTCGCGCATGTAGTCGATCCCTGCGATCGCCTGGTCGTCGTTGAGCGAGCACATGCCGTCGGCGGTAAAGATAGAGCCGCCGTGCCCCCATAGGTAGGCGGTCATGTCGCAGGTAAGCGAGTAGTGCCCGCTCTTCATCTGGCCAACCGTGCCGTAGACGCCCTCGGCGCTCTTCGCTTCATTGACCACCTTCGCATTGGCGAGGTACTCAGCCAGCGTCGCCGCCGGTTCGAGCCCGAGTTCTTCGTAGATATCGCTGCGGTACATGGAGAGGAAGACCGGTACGTCGCATGGGAAGCCGATCATCTTGCCACCGTACGAGGCGATGTGGTCGACGAGCGGTTGCAGGAAATCGTCGATGTTGTAGTCCGGGAAGGCAAGGTCCGGTTTGCCCTGCAGCAGCTCGCGCGGATCGAACGCGTCGTTGATGAAGCGGCCGACCCACGACTGGTCGAAGTAGTAGATGTCGTTCTGGCCGACCTTCTGGGCGGTATCCACGCTGGCCGTGGAGAGCACCTGATCGAGCGGCATGACCTCCCACTCGACGTTGATTCCCGTCAGTGGGATGAACTGCTCCTTCATCAAGGTGCTGATCACGGTCCCCGGCGGCGTGTTCTCGGTCACAACCTTGATCGTCGTTCCCTTGAACTGGCCACCGACCTCTGTCAGGAACGTGGTCACGTCGGCCGGCACCGGCGAACCATGAACCACACGTACCGCCGTCGGGCTCGCCATCGCCCGTGGCGCGAACGAGCGCCCGGTCCCGAGCGCGACGCCCGCCGTTCCCAGGTATTTCAGCAGATCGCGCCGGCTGAGCCGGCCCCGTCGGTAGGCGACGGTGGCCGCATGGATGCGCATCTTGGCGTCGTAATCGGTCGTCGGTTTCACGCGGACTTCCTTCGCTGACGAAAGCGGCTCGGTGCCCACCCGTTTCACTAGTGAGCAGGCAGTTCTTTGAGGAACGCCTCACCGTCCCAATCGGCGGGGTAACTGGGCGACCCGCAGGGCCGGAGCGAAGCGGAGAAGCCGGAATGCCTTATCCGGGAGGGCCGGCCACCCAAACCCGCATGATCATGATGCCAGACGCTCAGCGGGGAACCATAGCCCGTCGGCATCAGGTTCGGTGCGTGCGCTCGTTCCGCCTACGATGTGGCAGCTGGGCCAGCGGCGAGTGTCATCCGATCGCCGCGGCCGGTGTATGAGTAGCTGTCGAGAACCGTTCCGCTCGCGTCCTGGGTTTCCGCCATACCGGTTGCGGTAAAGTGGTTGCCCGTTTCGTCGAACTCAAGCGCAATCCGCCAAAGCGTCACCGGAGTTGCTTCATACAGATCTCTCGGGACGGCGACGGGCGTTTGCGCAAAGAGGTCGGTCAGCGAGATCAGCTCATTGGTGACGATGACGAGATCGGCGGTTCGGTCTCCGGTGGCGCGCCACTCTCCAACGCTCACGAGGCGGCCATACCAGGCGTCGGCGTAGGTTCCGGTCTCCGTCAAAATGGCGTACGAGGTGTCGGCATTCGGTTCGCCGGGATAGTTCGTCCACTGCCACAACCCGGCAGCCGGGTGGCTGGACTGGGGAGCGGGGGTGCCTTCTTGGGCAGAGGCGACGGTGCCGTTGCTGGCCAGGGCCACCCCCAGCGCGCTGGCGCCGACTCCTAGCAGGGCATTGCGTCGTGAGAGACCCTGACCGCCATTCGAGACCATGTTCGATTTGCTCCTCATGATGCAAAGTGGCGGCGACATGCACCTCTGCCCTCACCTTGGTTGCGGCAAGCATTGAGACACAGCATATACCCGTTTCCGCCTACATCAATTCCGAGTCGTGCCGAGCGTGGCAGACGAAGCGGCCCGCGGGTGGCAGAGGAGGATCCGATCCGCGGTCGGCAAGCGCCTCGCCGACCGGGCCTTGGCCGATCTGTCACCCGTCCTCGACCGCATGTACGCTGCACGCGGCCGCCCGTCCAGCCCGCCCGGGCGGCTGCAGGCGCCACAACTCTGCAGTGCGCCAAGGATCGTTCTCAAAAGATGTTGTGCCTTAGACGACAGAATGCAATTCGCTGACGCTGCGTCAACCACAGATCGCTCGTCAAGAACAACCACGCACGTGGTGCCAAGAAGTCAGCGAACCGGAGACTGCCTGGGACGATATATGGCTTCCCAGATGAAACATCCCGATCATTGATCCCCGGCGCTATGCGCATGCTCTTGGTGCAAACGTCCCAGCACGCTCGGGAGTCGGACGGGACCTAAGGTCTGAGATCGTCATCTACGGCATATATCGCCAATTGAAATCCACCATAAACTTCGAGCGGCACAGTATGAGCGGTTCCCATTACTCATCATCCTCTCGGCGCCGATTGATGTACTGCCTGCTTCTGCGGAGATCTAGACTTTGGCTGAGCTCAAGTGCTCAAAAGACGAACTCCAGCTCTCTGCTATCATGGATATGCTCCCGCACCGCTGTGAACCCGTCTCCTACATTCCTCGCGCCGTTGAGGTCTAGTAGCCTTTTCCTCAGGGGATTGCTCAGGTGACCACCTCATCCGGGTCTGTGGTACTTGGCGGTCGCTTTGTCCTTCCGGTCGACCTGCGCTGCGTACGCTGTGATCATCCGCTGACCTACTCGAGCGACGCCCTTATCTGCGAGCAGTGCGACACCATTCTGCAAGTGATCGAGCGGAGAACTTCCCCCGATTCCTGTCCGGAATGTGGTGGCGAGACGGCGTGGATGGGCGGCATGCTGGTCTGCTCCCCAGTGCCTCATGCCTCGTGCTGTTCGCAAGGATTCGTGCAGGCTCTTCCAGCGCTACCGCGGTCGTGCGATCGCTGTGGTTTGGTCCTGACCTCGTCGAACCGGGCATTCCTCTGTTACCCCTGTGCCGTTCGCTCTTATGTCGATCTTCGACCAGCGGCCTCCCGAATCTACGCTCTGGATAACGGGACCGAAGACGGGTGGCGAGAGATCGTCGGCTTCAGCCTTGACGACAGCCTGTGGGCGACCTCCGGACCAGTCGCCGGGCATCCCGGGTTTCGGACTGAGTTTTTCGCCGTAGGCATCGGCAACGCCGCCTATCTGGAGGGTCAGCTCATCTGTGCTCTTCCGCCGTGGTCTCCCACCGGAGGACCCACAGGCACCGTCTGGCTCGTGCGGATCTGTTGCCCGTCTGGCATGGTCTACGAGGTCGCCTTCCCGGCTGGCTGGATAGGTGATCTAGACGCCGGCATTGACGACCGTGGGCGCCGCACCTCACCCCTTCCTGAGCGAATGGTCGAAACGCAAGGTATAGGGGCGACCGTCCTCGGTCAGGAGTTACGAACCGCACGCAGAATTATCAATGCTATGCCTCGCAACGTGGGCGCGCAGAAGCGAATCGATCCGGACGTCGAGGCTAGCCAGATCATCACCACGATCCGGTCGATTCTCATGACGGGTGAACAGCCGAATATGGCCCGGGTGGGCCGGTGGATTCACCCATGGGTCGAGGACCCGCGCGACTCGCTCAAGAAGCAACTGTCGCGCATCCACGAACGTTCCGGCTTAACCTGGGATGACCTGAAACGCACTGCCGCTGAGGGTTAGAGTTTTTCCCCGTTTTCCCCATTACGAGAGCTAACACACTCTGGCATGCTCGGATCAGAAAGGAGATCCGAGTCATGCCTCGTGTCCGACTTGAGCTCGACCAGCGCACCTTTGAAGCCCTCATCGAGGCGGCCGTCCGGGAGCGGCGCCCCATCCCCTGGCACGCCGAGGTCCTCATCCAGCAGAGCCTCGGGACCCGGTCAAAGCACGCATCGCCCACTGTTCTCCACCTGAATCACCGGGAGGTGGTGCGATGACCGATGCTCGGCCTCGTCGGGCTCCTGACGTCTACACCCATCCGCTCTGGGGATTGACGTGTGTGCTGGGCGAGATTGCCGTGCGTCTGGAACGCGCCCGAGCGGCGGAAGAGACCCAGGCGACGCCGGAGACGCAACCACACACGCGGCGTGCCAACCTCAAGAAGGACGTGGACCGATGAGCGCGCTGCCACTGCACGATCGTCAACAGCTGCGGGCTTATTCGCTGACCGGGCGTGGTGTTCCGCAGTCCCAATCCGTCAACCTCTATCGAGCTGCGCCAACCGCTGACGTGCTGGCCGCCATCGAGTACTGGTCCTGGTGGCTCGCTGAGCTGTCGACCGATTCGACGGATCCCGATATCCAGGCGTCGAGCCTCGCCTTTGCCCAGTTCCATCTGAGTGAGGCGGTAAGCGAACTCGAGCGGCGCAAGCGACTGCGCGCCCAGCCGACGGCACCACCCTGGCCGAAAGGATGGCGCTCGGCACTTCCGGATGCCCAACGGGTCAAGGACCACCTGGACCTCCTCGCCTATTACCGGTTGCTCGGCATCGTTCCCGAGCGTGCCGGACCCCACTGGATCGTGCCCTGCGACTTGCCAAGCCATCCCGGTCCCGATATGCACCCGTCCCTGCGCATCACCGGTAACGGGCGCGGCTGGTACTGCTTTCCCTGCGCCCTCGGTGGGGATCTGTTGACGTTGCACTGCGCCCGCACGGGCCTGCCGTTCCGGGATGCCCTCGCCGAGCTTGCCGCCGAAGCCGGTCTCATCCAGCACCAGGAGCGTTTCCATGGCGATCGAGATTGACCCCGGCCTACTGCGCCGCGCTGCCGGAATCCTGAATGGACACCATCCCCATAACGGGCATCCCGGGCAGGCGGTCTCTCGCGACCTGAATGATGATGGTGCGAACCTGAGCGATAGTCATAGACCATCGCAGGAATCGCTCGATCGCCGCTCGGTTGGGGACCGCCTCATCCAGTACGCTCGCGCAGTTCTCACGGAGTCCGATTTTCTGATCGACCAATTCGGGCAGGCACATGTCCTGGTTGACAGGACCCCTCGTTCCTTGCCCCGGGGGGTCTACCCCTGGCTTCGCCGCCTGTTGTACGAGCAGGAGGGACGGGGCGCCAATGGTGAAGCACTCCAGATCGCGGCCGGCGTGCTGGAGGCAATCGCCCTTCACGAGGGCCGCCGGGTCGACCTCCACCTGCGGTCGGCGTGGCACGATGGCGCACTCTTTGTCGAACTCCGGCCCGGTCGGGTCTGGCGGATTGATGCGACCGGCCACGCACCCGATCCAGCGCCACCGGTGCTGTTCCGGCGCTATGCCAACCTCTCTCCAATGCCGGATCCAGTGGAGGGGAAGACTCTCGATTCCTTCCTCGACCTGATCCTGCCGCACGCGCATCCGGACAACCGGTCGAAATCAGCGATGGTGAGTTCGGCCCGCCGTCTGTTGACCAGCTACATCGTCGCCGGCCTCCTGCCCGATGTGGCACGTCCAATCCTGCTCTTTACCGGTCCCCAGGGGTCAGGGAAGACCAGTAGGCAGCGCCTGATCAAGTGGCTCCTCGATCCCGGCAAACCGGAGTCGATCCGCCTCGACCAGCGCGATTTTCTCCAGAAAGCCGCGCACGCGCACGTCCTGCTCCTCGACAACCTCAACTCGCTGCCCGACTGGGCCGTCGACTCCCTCTGCCGCCTGGTGACCGGCGATGCCGACAGCAAACGGGTGCTGTACTCCGACGACGCTGACTTCATCTATGAGCTACGCCGACTTGTGCTCATCAATGGCATCAACCCGCCCGCGGACCGAGCCGACTTCGCCGACCGGCTGCTCCCGATCGAGCTCTCCCGCATTGCGGATACGGACCGGAGGGAGGAGTTGGTCATCCGCATGGAGTTCGAGTCTCAGCATGCCCAGTGGCTTGGATCGGTCTTCACCCTCTTGAGCCGAGCGATGGCTTGCCGACCGAACGTGACGCCGGAACGGCTGCCGCGCCTGGCCGACTGGGGACGGTGGGTGGCGGCGATCTATATCGCCATGGGGTACAGCCTCAACGAGTACTGGACTGACTGGTCGGCGGTCGTCCTCAGGCAACACGAGGCGGCGATCGATGGGTCGCCCGTGGCTCAGGTCGTCATCGCCTTCATGGCGGAACGCGAGGGGTGGGAAGGACCACCGGGCCAGCTCCATGCAGCCCTGTCGCCAATCGCGATGTCGCTCGGACTGGCGCAGACGAAGGACTGGCCAAAGGATTCCCGCTGGCTGAGCCGTCGCCTGAAAGAGCTGCTTCCGGTCCTTGCTGAGCAGGGCATCGCGGTCACGGAGGCCCGAACAGGAGCACAGCGCATGATCACGCTCCGCCAAGACCGCGGCGCAGCGAGCAATGGCGACCCGGTTTGGCCGGTCCGCGATCCTTCCAGGAATGATGTCCCTGGCGTCATGGCGTCACAACCAGGCTCGGAAAGGAGGCAGGCTGATGACGACAGGCAAGGTGATCGATGCGCAATCCAAGACTGTCGTCACGGTGTCGCCGTGCCAGAACCCGCTGAGATTCAACCTCGCTTGCAGAGTGACGCCAATGACGACATTTTCGAGGACACCTCAGCGGAGGCTATCTCGACGGCGAGCGGATGCCAGTCGTGCGGCGGGATCACGAACGCCGCCCCGTTGTGCTGGGGCTGCCGCTGACGCCCTTGCCCACACGCCGACACGACAGGCAGGACGACGCGAGTAGCTTGAGCGGGGCATGGAAAAGGAGTAACACAAATGGCCTGGGAAACACGCTACGGCCGGGGGCGCTACTACAGCCGATCTCGCCGCCAGAACGGACGGGTCGTGCGCGAGTACATCGGCCGCGGGCCAGCTGCCGAACTCGCGGCGGAGGTGGATTGGCGTGAGCGCGACGAGCGGGAAACACGCCGTCGCACCGAAAGACAAACGCGGCAGGAACTCACACGCGAGGATGCTCCGGTGAAGTCGCTCCACGACGATGTGGAGACTGTGGCACGGTGCGCACTCCTCGTGGCCGGCTTTCATTGTCATCGCGGGGAGTGGAGGATGCGCCGTGGCTAAGCCCAGCAAGACCCTCGCCTTGCCGACGCTGGAGGAGATCGCACGCAGTATTCAATCGGGGGAGAAGGTGCCGGGCGAGATCCTCACCCTGACCCGCCTCGCGGATGCGGGGGATGAGATCGCGCTGGAGCGCCTCAGAACCGTCTACACGGCGATGCCGTCCATCGTGAACTCCCTGAGCACCTTGCAGTACGCCGTCGAGCGGGAGTTGCTGAGCAGTGTGGGACCAAGTGCCGGCGAAACCTTTGCTGCGCAAGCCAATCAGTGGCGGAAGACACTCGCCGGCGACAATCCGTCACCACTGGAGCGACTGCTCATCAACCGCGTGGTGCTGGACTGGCTGCACGCCCTCAAGTGCGACCTGGAGTATCAGCAGCGACTCAACGGCTCACTCTCGATCGGGCAGGCGTCGCACTACGGCAAGCAAGCCGAGCAGGCACAGCGGCGTTTTCTCCGCTCAGTGACGACGCTCGCCCAGGTCCGCCGCTTGCTGATTCCGGCCGTCCAGGTCAATATCGGCGAAAAACAGATCAACGTGGCGGGATGAACGTGGTGCTGGTTGTGAACCATCGGGGCGTCCCTATCGAAAGAGTGTCTGGAGTGTAGGGGTCGGGACATCGACTCTCAAACGCCTGAGGGGATAAGAGATAGACCTACCCGAAACCGGACCCCCCTCTGTTAGGCGAGCGGGATCCCTGGCTCCAAGCTCTTGGTTTCAGAGAAGGGAAACGGGTGATGACACGACCGCAAGACTAACGCCGAGCGACGCGGTCGGCCTGTAGCAGGTCTTCCAGCGTGATCCGGAAAATCTCCCCCCGGCGAGCCATCGACCTACGCGAGACCGGCCCACTCCTGCGAGCTTGGCGTAAAGGGTGCAGTCAATGAACGACTTGCATAACCTGTCGACCTGGTTTCGGGATCCGTACATGCTGCAAATTGGACCGTGACTGAGATTTGCCCGGCGGGAAAGCGCGTAGACTAGTAACACTAGATCTTGGGGAACTCGTAAATCGAGGAAAAGCTGGCCAGGGTGCGATGAGATAGAAGATAGATCCACCCGAAACCGGACCCCCTTGCGAGTGAGCACAAGGTCACCTGAACGGGTGCGTTTACCCTTTGCCCCCCGCCGTCGTCGAACGTGGAGGGGTAGTAGTCCTCCGAGAACCGGACCCCTGTGGCACGGATGTGCTCAGCGGTGTCCGTGCAGGGTAGCTCCAAGCAGATGGGACTTGTGTTCGTACCGAGACGTCTGTCGAGAGCAGTTAGGGTGTACCAAAACAGCGTCTTCTGCCACGAGGGTGAATGGCAGTCCTCCGCGAAACACCATCCCAACAAGTGCAGCTTGTCTGGTGGACCGCATCGCCGCTCCGGGAAAGTTGAGCGCGGCGCAGGCGAAGCGCACTATTGGAGCGGACCACCGCGGCAGTCTATGAATCATGAGCGAATTGCTGCCAATCTCGCCATTCTCTCAGCCGTCACGAGAGTCGGTTCCGCTCCACCCAGCTGAGCCATGTGGTCTGATGCTCAGTGTGCTCGTTCTCCGGACCCGCTGATTGGCCGCGAGCAGGCGTCGGTAACGGTGCATGCGCTGCTGCGGCGAAATGACGTCCCGCTGGTGACGCTAACTGACCGAGGTGGTCAGCAACACGCGGTTCGCTCTGGCTGCCTCTACTTACAGCCCCATGCTGCTCCGGTACTGCCAAACTGACATCACCGCCGTTGCCCCCTCGCCGACTGCGGTCGCCACGCGTTTGCCGGATCCCAACCGGACATCGCCGGCGGCAAAGACGCCGGGAACGCTGGTCTCCATGAGATATGGATCGCGGTCGAGTGACCAGCCTTTAGCACCGCCGTTGGCGAGCATGCCTGGCCCGGCCAGAATGAACCCCTTCTCGTCGCGCGCGATCTTCCCATTGAGCCAGTCAGTCCTCGGGGCGGCCCCAATGAAGACAAAGAGCGCGCTTGCCTCTTCGGTCTGCCGTTCCCCGCTGTCCGTATCCCGGAAGACAACCTGCTCGAGGTGCTCGCTGCCGCAGACCTCATCCACGGTGGAGTGATACCTGATGTTGATATTCGGTGTTGCTTGGATTCGTTCGGCGAGGTAATGCGACATACCCGCCGACAGGGTGTTGCCGCGGACCAACATCGTCACGCTCTTTGTGACGGTGGCGAAATGGATGGCCGCCTGACCAGCGGAGTTCGCCGCGCCGACAATGTGGATGTCCTCGCCGCGCACCGAGGATGTCTCGGATACGGAGGCGCCGTAGTACACACCCTTTCCGGTCAGCGCATCCGCGCCCGGCACCTGGAGACGCCGATAGTCCACACCGGTCGAGATGATCACGGAATGGGCTCGCAGCTCCGTGCCATCCTTCAAAGTAAGGCCGATCACTCCAGCATGGTTCTCAATCGAGACGACCTCATGAGTCAGCAGGAACTCCGCGCCGAAGCGCCGAGCCTGAGTCACTGCCCGGCGAGACAGCTCGGCTCCGGAAAGTCCACTCGGGAATCCTAGATAGTTCTCGATGCGCGTGCTCTGCCCGGCTTGGCCACCAGTTGCATCACGCTCGATGATGAGCGTGCTGAGTCCTTCCGATGCACCATAGACGGCGGCGGCAAGACCGGAGGGCCCGGCTCCGATGATGATGAGATCGTACAGCGGCACTTCCGCATGCCCTCGGATGCCAGCCTTCTCCGCAATCTGTTGTGGCGTCGGCTTCTCAAGGATTTGCCCATCTGGGAAGATGACCACGGGGCAATTGTCAGCAGTGATGCCTGTTATCTCCAGCAACTGGGTAGCCTCAGGATCCGTGGCGAGATCCATCCACTTGTATGGAACCTGGTTTCGGGCGAGAAAATCCCTTGCGATGTGGGACTCCTGCGACCAGCGGTGGCCGATGACGCGGATTCCCTTGAACTCAGGCGGATGAGCGGCCATCCAGTCGTCCAGCATGTCGTCGAGCATGGGGAACAGGCGTTGCTCTGGCGGATCCCACGGCTTGACCAGATAGTGATCGAGGCGGACCTCATTGATCGCCGTGATGGCGGCATCGGTATCGGCGTAGGCAGTGAGCAGCGCCTTCTTGGAATCGGGAAACAACCGCTTGGCCTGGATGAGCAGATCGATGCCTGTAAGCCCAGGCATCCGTTGATCCACCAGCATCAGTGCCACGGATTCATTTGCAAGTCTCAGCTGCTTGAGAACATCGAGGGCCCGGTCGCCGGATTCCGCCCGGATCACCCGGAAATGCTCCCCGAACCCATGGCGAACATCGCGCGCGATGGCCTGAAGCACCTCGGTGTCGTCATCAACAGTCAGAATGATCGGCTTGTCGGCCACGTGGTGCCTCCAGATATCCGCAGCAGTGCTCATCCTGTGCTCCGCCTGATGCGTGGAGGGGCGGTAACACATAGCGGGGTGCCAACTCTCGACTTGTGAGGGACCCAGTGAAATAATACTGCCAACTGGGCCCCCGTAAAACGACTATTCCATCCATCCTGCGGCTGATGCGGGCCGCTCACTCCACATGGAGACCGTCGTGATTGATGAAGACTCTGCGGCACCCGATCTCCGGCTCCTCGAGAGCGAGCAGCGCTACCAAGCAGTCATTGAGAACGCCTCGGACATGATCCAGAGTGTGCGCTCCGATGGTACCTTCGAGTTCGTCAACCGGGCGTGGACCAGCGCGCTTGGCTATACCGTGGACGATCTCGCCACCATGACGATCTGGGACATCATCCATGAGGATTCGATCGAGCACTGCCAGACCGAATTCATGCGGGTGATGCAAGGCGACCCGATCGACTTCTTCCAAGCGACCTTCGTCTCCAAGGATGGACGGGCGGTGCCGGTGGAGGGCAGCGCCACGTCGCGATTTCTTGGGGAGGAGGTCGTCGCCACGCATGGGTTTTTCCGCGACATCACGGAGCGGCTCCATGCCCGGGAGCTCGAGGAGCGCACCGCACAGCTGGAGCGTGAGGAGCAAGCACGATACCTGGAGAAGATGGCCGCGCTGGGCAAGCTCTCCGCCGGTCTCGCGCATGAGCTGAACAACCCGGCCGCTGCGGTGCAGCGCGCGAACGCTGGCTTCAGGGAGACGCTCAAGCGGCGCGATGACGCATTGCATCAGCTTGCCGATGCCGGCCTCAATGCAGCGTGCTGGGACGCGATGGAGGCTGTGGTCGAACGGGTGCGGCTGGCACGGTTGGACCAGGGGCGACTGGACCCGATCGCCATCAGTGATGCCGAAGAGGTGATTGAATCTTGGTTGGAGGACCATGGGGTCAAGCGGCCGTGGACGTTTGCGCCGTCGCTGGCGGAAGCCGGCTTCAGCACGGAGGACCTCGCATCGATCGCGACAAGCGTTCCGGAGACCGCACTCACTGAGGCCATCACGTGGGTCACCGAGACGTTGATCCTGGGCGAGTCGATGGAGATCATTGCCCAGAGCAGCCGGCGCATCAATGAATTGGTGCAGGCGATCAAGGGCTATTCGCACATGGACCGTGCCACGGAGCATGACGCGGACATCCATGAGGGAATAGAGAACACACTGATCATCCTCGCGCACCGCTTGGGCAATGCCGAGGTCGTTCGCGACTTCAATCACTCCCTCCCGCCCATCCGCATGTATGGCAACACGATGAACCAGGTCTGGACCAACATCCTCGACAACGCAATCGATGCGACAGATGGGCACGGACGGATCATTATTCGGACGCTGTTCGAAGGCGATCGTGTGGTCGTCGAGATTGAGGACAACGGCATGGGTATTCCGCCGGATGCACTTCACCGGATCTTTGAACCGTTCTACACGTCGAAGCCTCAAGGGCAAGGTACCGGCCTTGGACTGGACACCGCCTGGCGCATCGTCACTAGGGAGCATGGCGGCACAATCACAGCAACCTCTGAACCGGGGCAGACGACTTTCCGCATCTCCCTGCCGATCACGCCAGCATCAGCAAGCGAGTTAGTAGCTGTATAGAAAAGCACCGGCCAGCGGGGCGGTACCGAGAGCTTGCCCGGCGTCGTGGCCTTCTTGTCGACTCTTGTCGTTCTGGGACGGCTTTGGGGTTGTGCGCTTCTGCGGGGACATCATCTCGGTTGTTGGTTTCGGCAGTCACACTTGCTCGCTTCATCACTAGCGCATGATTTGCGCTGGTAGGAACCTTTCTTCTGCACTGTCCACTGCTGCACGGTGGTACAGCGCTTCTCAAGCGCTTGCCAAGTCTGCGATGGATCAATCCCTAATGCTCAGAACTCCTGGAGTTTCGCTCTCCCCGCATCGCCAAACGACCCGGACTTGACCTGCTGGAGCTCCGGCAGGCAATCATTGCAAAAGTGACGTGTCAGCTCTGAGAGGGAAATCCCGCAGTCACGACACGCCGCTGATGCCTCTGGTTTCTGCGGCGTCTCCTCACGCATTTCTGTCGTCCGCACCCGATCACGTCCCGCCCTCCGGTTCGCCGCCGTCAACAATGTCGGCCCGAGGTCAACGGTGGTCTCATGGGCGACAGCGTAGACACTCAGCGCCCTGGCCCTTGTAGCGAGACCGACTTCGTCGTAATGAGCTTGTCGATGTGGGGCACGCCAGTGGTCCGACTTGACTACCTGCGGAGGCGCGGTGATTGTTGCGGCGACTCGGCAATCTGGTGGAGGTCGAACCCATCTTTACCTTTGGCGGATGGGCGGCATGACAGTGCCGGTCGGGACGGTGGTAGGTGAATGAAGTCTGAGTGTACGCGGTCGACACCGGGACAACACTCGTCGCCCTCGTAGTTGGCACCAGCGCCACCCCACCGGCAGACGACGTCAACCCCGACGCGCGCGTCTGGAACGAGTAGATTGGGTTTGCGTCTCGGGAAGCGGTGGCAAGCCGTCCGCTCCTTCAGTAGTTGTCGGGTTGAGCAGCGCAGCGCAGCAAGTGAGGTCGTCTGCCGGGGACGGGATGCCGAACTCCCGCAGTCGCTCGCGGGCAAAAACGGCCACGGCATGGACAAGCGCCTGCTGGTTCCGGCCGTGTGGTTTCGTGTGTCCGTTACGAGTCGCCTTGACCGTGCTCATTGCCAGTCCTGTCTCATTGACAAGCCGTTTCGCCGGCATCTGCTTCAACACTGGTAACAGCAGCGTTCGCCACGGATCCCGCCCGGGATCCGCGAACTCTGTCCACAGCTCCTCCGGATTGTGCTCAATGCCCGACTCGACCTCCTCGAGCCGGTTCGACTCCTTGCCGACGTGGGTTGTCAACTCCCGGATGGAGCGCACCACCCGCCGCCCCAACTGCCCCACCGTTGGCCGGTCACATGGCCGTCCCTCCAGTCCGGCGCTCCTGGCCTCGGGATGATGGAGAAAGTCCACGAGCACGTCCCGGTAGTTCTGAATCCGGGCCACGTTCGCACCTCCCGTCTCACGCTCCGTCGTGATCCGATAGGGCTTTCCCGAGGTGCGGTCAATCCACTGCAGCCGCATCCACGTAGAGACTGCCAAGCACTAGCGCAGGCGGGCCGAACGCTGTAGGACGACCATCCTCGATCACATGCCTACGAACTCTCGCCTGCGGCGTGGTGCTGCGGTTATCCGACCCTCGATCAGGAAGGTCATCTCACCGTCGAGGACGTAGAACAAGTTGATCCATCTCCGGTACACGATGCTGGAAACGATCCGCACGTTCGGCCAGGAGCAACTGGGGGACGAGGCGGAATCGCTGCGCGGCGCCCACGCTCGGTGGTGCCATAACCTGCTCACGTGGGTGCACCCCCACTGGTTCACGGCCACCCAGACCCAGTGGGGCGACCTGATCGAGCAAGAACAGGCGAACGTGCGAGCGGCCCTCGCCTGGCTGTATGCCGGGAACCGACAAACCGACCTGATCGCGATGGTCGGTCTGATGTGGCCGTTCTGGTTCGTGCGGCATCATTGGCTGGAAGGGATGGCGTGGCTGGAACGGGCGCTCGAGGCAAGCGACGGCCAGCACACCCTTGCCCGCATCCGGGTCCTGGTCGGAGCCGGCTGCCTGTGGCTCATGCGCGGCGACGAGCCCACGGCGAGGGCGTACAACGAGGAGGCACGTGCGATCTGCCACGAGCTCAGGGACGTGGGTCCGAGCGATAGTTCGCTGAACGGACTCGCGATCTGTGCCAATGCCCGCGGCGACTTCGACGAGGGCCGGCGGCTCAACCTCGAGGCCCTGGCCATGCTGCGGGCCCAGGCTGAGACACATCCAAGCGCCCTGCCGATGGCAAGCGTCATCCTCTGCAATATGGCCTGGACGCTGTTCTCCCAGGGACAGGTTGACGAGGCTGCCCCCCTCGCCCGCGAGGCGCTCGAAATGCAACGCGACCTCAACTTTGACTGGGCCGCTGCAGACACCCTGTTCCTCCACGCCCGGATCGCCGAAGCCAGAGGTCAGCACAAGCGTGCGACAGCCTGCTATCACAAGAGTCTGCGGTTGGCGGTGAAAACCCGGGACCTCCAGATCACCGTGAACACCCTTGACCGGGTCGCTCAGTTTCTGGCTGAGGTGGGCGATGACGAGCGGGTCGCGCTACTGCTCGGAGCCAGCGCGCGGCTCCACGAAATGATCGCCGATGTGCCGAGTGACGAGCGACAAGCCGAACTTTCGCACCTCGCGGCCCGGGCGCGGGTGCGCCTTGGAGATGATGGATTCGACCGACTTTACCGGCACGGACGGGCGATGCCGCTCGAGGGGATCATGTTGGTCGCTCTGGAGGCCTCGGTGCCATCCTCACCACGCCCCGTCCCAGCGGCGGCGGCACGCCGGGGCATCACGCGTCGCGAGCTCGATGTCCTCGGTCTCCTGGCCCAGGGCCTGACCGACCAGGAGATCGCGGACGCCCTCTTCGTCGGCCTGCGCACCGTCCACACCCACGTCAGCCGCCTGCTTGCCAAGCTCGGCGGCGCCAACCGGAGAGAAGTGGTTGCCCGCGCTTGTGCCGAGCACCTTCTGGACGATCTCTTTCTCGCATCCACCCGCTCCTGACCCGTGAAATCCGTAATAGATACGGACGCGGTACCCGACGTTCTCCAATAGGCTGGGAAGCAGTCTCCGGGGCCACGATCGTTACCGCTATCGTTATGGAGGAGCATCGCACATGACGTCGCATGCATCGCATCAGCAGGTCAACCGCCGGTCCACGATCGCCGCTCTGGCCGGGGCAAGTGTGGGCATGGCCTTGGCGACCACCAGGACCGTGGGCGCGCAAGACACGGCGCTCGCCGACCACCCCATAGTTGGCACCTGGCTCGTCCGCGTGCCAGACGGATCGCTCGGCGTCAACTACGTTTTGCCCGACGGCAAATGGATGCACATCGGTTCTCCACTGGGCATGCCCGCCCCGGATGGCACGACCATCTATCAATCCGGCCAAGTCGGAGTCTGGGAACCGGACCCGGAGAACGAACAGGGCATCCACTTCGTCTCGATCCAAGCCCTGTTCGACACGGCGGGCGCCTACACCGGCACTTTCATCGTCGATGGCTACCCAAGCGTGAGCGAGGACGGGCAAACGCAGGGCGACGACTGGTCCCGATCGTACATCACCATCCGGGACGTCAACGACGAGGTGGTCAACGTCATCCGGGATGACGGGACGACCCCGCCGATCGTCGGAGTCCGCCTGACGCCCGGGGAGATCATCTTCCCACCGCTCCACGCGCCGGCCGCAACCCCCGAAAGCTAACGTGCGACCGAGGCGTATCGCACCTGCGGTCGGCTGGGGACTCTGGAGTCTGCAGTCGACCGCACCCCCTTGGTGACGAACGTGTAGTGGCACCTCGCCAGATCACGCACTACCACACGTGCCTCGCCGGTGGCTGAGCACGGAGGCGCGGTCAGAATCCGTCGTAAAGCGTGATGCGGTCAGCACAGAGGCGTACGGTGTCCAGGGCCAAGCCATAGAGTGCCGGCAATGACGTAGGTGAGACCGGCGTTGGTTAGCCCCGGTAATAAGCGATGGCGTCATCCTGGATGACCGCCCGGGTTCCGACCAGGGTGACGAGGCGGTCATCGGCGTGCGCGCTCCCATTCTGCTGGCGCTCGGGAGCGAGGCGGGCGACGGTGCGGTGGGAGGCGAATCGCTGTGCGATCGCGTCGAATCTGGATGCGGCCATCGTGGTCCTCCTCCTCGGGGTCATGAGCCATGGCGCGCTGGGGTCGTGTGACCGGCGCGCCGCCGGGGATAGCTCCTGGTCCGTCTCAGGCCTGCACGCGATTGAACCGTCCGAGGCTGTCGTTCTCGAACCCGACCGCAATGCCGTCCGGTCCGAGCACAAACGTCGTGGGCTCCGGGATTGAGGTCACGCTTCCCCAGTCCAGCAGGTAGGTATCGCGACTGAGGTGCTTCAGGGTGGCCGGCCACCCGGCGGGTCCGGCCTCGAGCTGCAGTGTGCCGGCATCGTACCAGACCACGACCCGGCCATAGAGCTCGTTCTCGTACGCACCGGTCAGCGCATCGAGGGGCACGGTCACCGGGATCGCGTCTCCCTCGGGCGGGGGTGCGGCAAAAACCGCGTTGATGGCAGCCTCCGCCGACGCAATCTCCTCCTGGGTGCCAGAATCATCGGTCCCCAGCAGCGCTTCCAGCGCGAAGGCGCGCACCGCCTCCGGGAGAAACGTGAGGTTCCGGTTGGCGACGACGGCAATGCCGTAGCCAAGTTCCGGCACGAGGTTCACTACCGTGCGCACCCCGGCCAACGCGCCGCCCTTCTCCAGCACGGTGTAGCCCCGCGTGTGGAACGTGCCCCACCCGAGACCGTAGCTGAACCCGCTCTCGTCGCTGATTGGTGGCGTTTCCGTGAAGGAGATTTCCGATACCATGCTTGGTGCGAACATCTCCTCCACGCGCTCCGGCTTCACCACCTGGCGGCCATCAACGGCGCCCTGGTCGAGCAGCATCTGCATCCAGCGCGCCAGGTCGTTTGCCGTGGAGTAGGCTGAGCCGGCCGCGCCGTGTACCCCATGGAGGTCGCGCTCCACCACCACCATCTCGCCGTCGATCTCGGCGTGCGGCAACGCCGCGTTGTCGTCCGCGAGCTCGCCAATCGCCGGTCCGCTCCGGATCATGTCCACCGGCTCGAACAGGCGTCCGCGCATGGCCTCCTCCCATCTTGCGCCCGTCAGCCGATCGATTACTTCGCCGGCGATGAAGTAGCCGAGGTTGGAGTAGGCGGCGACCTCGCGGAAGCTGCTTCCAGGCGCGACAAAGCGCAGGCGGTACAGCATCTCGGCCCGGTCGTACCCAAGAGTGCCGAGCAGGTCACCGGTGAACGCGGGCAGGCCCGAGCGGTGGGCGAGGACATCGCGCAGCGTGAGATACCGGGTAGCGTAGCTGTCCATCAGCTCCAGCTCGGGCAGCACATCGATGATCGGGGTATCCCATCCGATCAAACCATCATCGACGAGGGTCGCGAGGGTGAACGCTGTCATCGGCTTGGTGTTAGACGCCAGTTGGAAGATGGTATCCGCGTCGACCGGCGTGCTGGTGCCCACCTCGCGGACTCCGTACCCCCTGATCAGCACGGGAGCGCCGTTGTGCACCACCGCGACCGCGGCGCCGGGTACGTCGTAGCGCTCCACCGCCTGTGCGATGAAGGCGTCAAGGTCCGCTGCGCTGGCGCCATGATCGGGCACCGGAGTCGCGCTCTGACCGCTACTGGCCCGGACACCAGCCATGCCGGCTGCCAGCGTGCCAGCGATGCTGCCAATTACTGTGCGCCGGGAAATGCGCGGGTCTCGCTGTGTCTGTTCCATCGTTCCGTCTCCTGCTGTAAGCAATTTCAGAGGCGTCGACGCCCGTGCTCCCGGGTCGATCACGCAAGCGTGGGTGCGCCACTCAGGCACACTCGTCGCGAGTTCGGCAGGTCTTCAGTGGACCGAATCCGTCTTCAGCGCAATCACTCAGCTGACCTTCCTCAGTGACTTGCCAATGCCTCGATGAGCACGCGAGCGATCTCGTTGGCGGTCAGCTTCCCGGCCGGCGAGGCCGTCAGGTTGGTGAAGACGATCAGGGTGGTGCCAGTGTCCGGATCGTGCCCCATGAACGACTGGTAGCCAGGCAGGGATCCATCGTGCCCGATCATCGGGCCAAATTTGGCCAGGGCCAACCCATATGCGGCGGTGCCGATCGGCTTGAGGCTCGCGATGCGCGTGGCCTGGAGTTCGAGACTCAGGTATTCCCCCGCCACCAGTGCCTCCACATACCGGGCGAGGTCGCCCGCCGTGGCAATCCCCGCACCTGCCGCCCACCCCCACGATGGGTTCAGGTGCGTGATGTCGGTCGGCACCAGGTCGCCGGCCTCGGCCGCCGCCTGGTCGTCCGCCGAGAGGACCGACGTTTCGATCGTCGAGACATTCGTGCCGTACCAGTACCCATTGGGATGCGGATCGGGAATGGAGCTGCCCGTGATCTCAGGAAGGACGATCTGGGTCAGGCCAAGGGGCCGGAAGAGTCGCTCCTCGAACAGGACCGAGAGGGGCTGGCCGGTAAGCTGTTCGGCGATCAGGCCGGCCAGAACGGTGTTTGTGTTGGAATAGACGAAGCCCTCACCGGGCGGGAAGTAGACCGGCTCGGCCAACCCGATCGCCACCAGTTCCTCTGGCTTCCACACCCGGGCCGGGTTGGCGTCCATCACCTGGTTCAGGGCAAACACCGAGGTGTAGCTGAACAGGCCGGTCGACATGTCTAGGAGTTGGGAAACTCGCATGTTCTCGCCATTGGGAACATCCGGACGAAAGCGCGACACAGGATCGTCGAGCGCAATAAGCCCCTCGTCGACGAGCTGTAGGACTACCGTGCCGGTCATCGTCTTCGTGTTGGAGCCAATCCGGAAGTAGTCGCCGGTCGTGACCGGCACGTCCTCACCCAGCACCCGCGTGCCGAACGCCTCGAAGAATTCGCTCTGCTGAGTTCGAGCCAGCACCACGGCCCCGGGGACGAGGAGCGCATCCATCGTTTCTTCGATCAGTGGACGGAGCAGGGGGTCGAGGTCACCGGACGCAGGTGTCGACATGGGCGCGGCGTCCTGGGCGGTGGCCATCGAGAGGCTGGCACCGGCGATCGCCCCGGCGGCGAGGCCGGCGGTCGCCCCCTTCAGGGCCTCGCGACGGGTGAGGCTGCGCTGGGCAAAGAGCTTGGAGACGGCGTCGAAGCGGCTGGCGTCCATGAATGCATCTCCTCCGGTTGGTACCTTGTCAGCCGGCCATTCGCGTTGAGCCGCGGCAATCGGTGCATCAGCCTCGTGGACTATCGGGCTCCTCCAGGTACCAGTAGTCCGGGCGGTCGGTGACCCCTGCACGTTCCATGAGGTCCAGCAGGTCGTCGGACCGGGTGAAGAGCCGGGCACGCGCCAGGTCGTCCCACGCCATCAGCAGCCAGATCTCGCACGGATCCGAGTCACTGCGGAAGACACGTGCGCTCTCCGAGCCGTTGGCACGACGCAGTTCGGCGTCGTCGTCGAAGACCCGCTTCCACGTGTCGTAGTCCGCCACCTTGTGCCGAATAAGCAAGGACCGCACGGACCACCCCCTTAGATCGCGAATCCCGTCGGAACGATCGGATTGATTCGACTGTAGTAGTCGGGGAGGGAGGAAACTACACGTACCGGTACGTGTTCGAGTACGTATTTCCCAGTGGGCAGGGTACGCGGTCTCGCGATCGGCTCAGTCCCGTGGCAGGGCGAGGCCCGCGGCGAAGGCGGCTTCGGCGGCGGCCGCGCGGGTGGCGACACCGAACTTCGCGAGGATTCGGGCGACGTGGCCCTCGGCGGTACGGACGCTGATGAAAAGCACCGCGGCGATCTCGCGGTCGGTTCGGCCGTCGATGAGCAGGCGAGCAACCTCTGCCTCTCGCGGCGAAAGTCTGATCCCCGGAGAACCGATGGCGTCCTGGACGGCGGCTGGCGGCTTCAGAGCCTGCACTTCGCTGATCGCGGCCGCCAGCGGTAGGTCCCGTCCCACCAACCATGCGGTGCGAAGGCCTTGATCCCCGAGCGCGGCGCGGGCGCCCGCCTTTGCCCGGGCGTGCGCCGCCCGCTCGGTCGGCAGGTCCACTCCGACGCGGAACTGTTCACGTTCCGCCTCCGCTGCGCCCAGCAGCCGCGCAGCACGCTCCGGTTGCCCCCACGCTGCGGCGACCAGAGCCGACCCGGCCAGCGCGTTGACGACGACGCGCGGATATCCTTGGTCGCCCAGCAGAGCGAGGCATTCGTGGAAGCAGGCTACCGCCTCTGCGTAATGTGACTGGTCGGCGGCGATACTGCCCAAGTCGCACAGCGAGTGGATGGTTCCAACGACATCGCCAAGAGCGCGCCGGATGCGCAATGCCTCCTCGTGTCTCGCGCGGGCGGCCTCCACGTCGCCCCGCTCGTGCGCGACCACGCCGAGATTCGCCAGCACCCTCCCTGTCGCGGAGTCGGCGACCAGCTGTTCCGGGATGGTTGCGGCCAGGCCAAGTGCCTCCGCGAGCACGAGGTCGGCCTCGTCGTAGTCCCCGTGGTGGATGGCGGTCCACCCCTTCCAAATGAGAGCGTCTACGAGCCCCACGATGTCGCCATGCTCGCGAAGGACAGGAATGCTCTCGCTGAGAAATGCTTCGTCTCGCACTCGATCCCCTTGGACGTACCGAAGCAGATCAAGCGCGACGAGCGCCTGTGCCCGAGCGAGTGGGGCGATGCCTACGGGCCGGTTCAACGCCCGTTCGAGCCAGCGTCGGCCCTCCTCGAAGTGGCCGTGCGCGTACCAAAACCGCCCCAGCGCGGCAGCCAGGCGCAGCAGTCGATCGCGGTCACTTCGCCGCGCGAGCCAATCGAGAGCGGCCCGCAGGTTGGCGTGCTCAGCCTCCAATCGCCGCAACTCTTGCTCGCCGCCTGGTCTCAAGGTGGCCAGACTGCTTTCTTCCGCCACGCTCAGACACCAGTCCGCATGGGCGCTCCGGATCACGTCGTCCTCGCCATTCCCGACCAACTGCTCCAGCGCGAACCCGCGGAAGGTCTCGAGCATCGAGCATCGAGGCTCATGCTCCCACGGTTCCGGCTGAAGGAGGCTCCTGTCCACCAACGAGGCGAGCACGTCGAACGCCCACTCGGCGGGATCGAGCGGCGAGGCAGGAGCCTGTTCGTGCGCTCGAGGCTCGCTCCTCAGCACTCGACTTACATACTCCACTGCGCTGAGGCCGAAGCCGCCGACGAACACGCCGAGACTGCGGAACAGGTGCTGCTGCTCGGCTGGCAGCAGGTCGTAGCTCCAGGCAACGGTATCGCGGACCGTGCGCAAGCGAGCCGGCGCGTCGCGCGGGCCCGTGAACGGCAGTGGGAGGTGCGCTTGGATTCGGGCCAGCAACGGGGCCGGCGGGAGGACGCTGCTCTGCGCGGCGGCCAGCTCGATGGCGAGCGGCAGCCCGTCCAGGTGCCGGCAGATCTCGGCCACAAGGGGCGCAGTGTCCTCGGTGAGGTGGAAGGCCGGATCGGTGGCCTGTGCGCGGCCTACGAAGAGCCGCACCGCCGCCGATCGTGACAGGGAATCGTACGACTGGCCCGCCTGGGGGGCCGGCAGATCCAGCGGTGGCACCGGGAGGGCTTGCTCCCCCGATACCCGCAGCAACGTCCGGCTTGTTGCCAGAGCCTTGAGTCGCGGGCAACTGGCAAGCAGGTCGGTCACGAAGGGAGCCGCGGCCAGAACGTGCTCGAAGTTGTCCAGCACCAGGAGCAACTCCGTGTCGTGGAGAGCTGCCGCGAGGGCACTTCCCACGGTGGTGTCGTCCACGTCCACAAGACCGAGGGCGCGCGCAATGGTCGTCGCAACCAATCCGGCGTCCTGCACGGGAGCCAAGGGCACAAACCGAACTCCACCGGCGAAGGCGTCGACGAGGTCCTCCGCGACCCTAGTGGCGAGGCGGGTTTTGCCGACGCCGCCGGGGCCGGTTAGCGTCAGCAGGCGGATGTCGTCACGGCGCAGGAGCGAGACGGCCAGGGCCACCTCATGCTCCCGTCCGACAAGTGACGTCAGGGGCGTCGGCAACACGGACCGCGGTGATTCGTTCTGAGAGCGAAAGCGAGGCGTGCTCAGCATTGGACGGCTTGTCCCATGGCGTGGCAGACGTACGCTCGACGATGCCGGAGCCAACGTGCGCCCGCAACCCGCCGCGTTGTGCCTCTTAAGATATCCGAGAGTCTCAGAAGATGACAATTTTTTGAGACCTTGAAGAGCAATTTGCTTGAGGATCTAGTTGGGCGGGCGTTACAAAGCCATACCTTGGCCGCGGATCAACGTAACCATACTCGGGTCTTCCGCCAGTTCTGATCTCACCGACGCTGGAGGCAGGCTGCCGGTATGCCTGAGGCGGATCGCTGCTTAGCCGACGCCCCTGTCGCAAGGGGTTCAGCGGGTGCCGCGGCCGGCCGCGGCCCTTTAGGTTATGGCCGAGACCCAGGCGACCTGTCTGGAGGACGGTGCCTGTCCTGAACCACTGGATATGCCCGACGACCTCGACGACTTTCTTGAAGACGTGGAGGGGACTGACCAGACTGACGACGTCACACCGGAGGCGGACGACAGCGACCGCCTCAAGCGAGTCAAGGATACGCCCGAGGCCGATGATGAGCTTGAGGCGGATGGAACGCCAGACGCACGCGATAATCGCAACCCGACTCCGGAAGCGGATGAGACCCCGGCGGCAGGCAATGACTGATCACCAAGCTGACGCACTCCATGCTTCACTGGCGAGAGCGGCCTCAGAGGGCGATCGTGGCCGCCACCCGTGAGATAAGCGAGTTCATTGGCGTAGCAAGCGCCTCACGTACCGTCGAACTGGAGGTACCTCATGCGGCGGCGCTCATTTCTCACTCTGGCAGCCTCGCTGGTGCTGATCCCCGTTCGGGAATCCGCCCTGGCGGCACAGACGCCTGTTGCCGTCGACGGCGGGACCGGCTTGATGGATGTGCTGCGCCTGCTGCCCGACGACCCAGTCGACGAGGGGGGCGTGCGCTACGCCGATTACGCGGCCCAGCGGGCCGCCCTCGGCATCGAGGAGACGGGTGTCGACATCGATCCGGACCGATGGTCCACCGCGATGCGCGTTGCGTTGATGGTTCCGAGCTCGATGTTGGAGCCAATGGATCCCATCTGCAGAGAGGGACTCGGGTTCGACCTGCGTGACGTCGCCCAGATGGCGGAGGTCGGACCCTCCGACCAGAGCATCCTCGTCCTGCGCAGGCAGTTCGACGCGCCGAGCCTGACGGCGGCATGGGAGGCAGGCGGGTACGCTCCGGTCGAGCGCGGCAGCACGACCTGGTACACCCTCGACGACGACAATGTACTCTTCGACCCGGAGATCCCGCTGAGCGACTACCACCTGGGAATGCTCAGCCACCTGGCGCTGGTCGACGATGGCATGATCGTCGGCACGGCGCAACGGGCGGACATGGAGCGCGTGCTGGCGCGGCAGGAGGGCGAGGGGCGATCCTTCGCCGATGGCTCAGGCGCGACGGTGGTCGCCGCGGCACTGGACGATCTTGCGGTCGGCTGGATCGTGGCCGGGGCGGCGCTGATGCCCATCGGGGATCCGCTGATGGCGATCGCGAGCAATCCCAACGTGCCGGCCGACGTGCAGGAGCGGCTGGCGACCGAGGCCACCGAGCTGGCCGAGGCAACCCCGCAGATGCCGCCGATCACGCTGGCGCTGGTCAGCGCGACAGCGGGGGCGCTCGATCCTGACGCTGGCGCGAGCTTCCCGAATGCGCCGCGGGGCCATGCGGTCGCCGTGGTGGTGCCGGAGGAAGACGCGGATGCCGAAACAGTGGCGGAAACGGTGACGCGGCGGCTCGCGACCCAGTCGGCCCCCGTCGGTGAGGATCCCGCCGGTCGTCCCTACACGGAGCTCTTCGCAGACGTGGTGGTGGAGACGGCGCCGAACGGTGCCGTGGTCGTGGATCTCACGCCCGGGAGCGGTGTGAACTCGTCGCTGCTGATCCACCTGCTCGGCCAACGGCGGCTGTCGTTCCTCGACTGGGGCCTGTGATCGGTCGCCTCAGGACATCAAATGGGCGATCTGGATCTCGAACGACCGGAGCTGCGCCTGCGCCACAACGACGCCACCCTCGCGGAAGTGACGCCCACGAATTTGCCGGCCAGCGCGATCGGCCGCTTTGCCTATCACGGCCTCAATGATGACTATCAGCCCATCCATCGACTCTGCCGGCTCTTTCTCGAGGGGGCGTCGCTGTCCGAGGACGAGGGTCCGTTCGACTTTCGAGCCTTCCTCGTGGATATGAACCGGCTCTTCGAGGCCTTTATCACCGAGATCCTACGTGAGCGGGGCCCAACGGGGACGGAAATCCGGTCACAGTCTCAGCTGTTTCTGGGACAGCAGAAACGGGTCGAGATGAGACCCGATCTCATGGTCGATGTCGACGGGCGGACTGTGCTCGTAGCGGATTGCAAATACAAGCGGCTGGAACCCGACCAATTCCGTCACCACGACGTCTACCAGTTGCTCGCCTACTGCACGGCCTCGGACGTGGTGCGGGGGCTGTTGATCTACCCCACGCATGAGGTGGCCGTGAAGGATGAGATCCGTATTCGCAACGCGCCAATTGCGATCCGGCAGACGACCCTCGACCTCGGGGGACAGGGTGAGCTACTGGAGCGAGCATGTGACCGACTTGCCGGCGAGGTGTTCGGCTGGATGGACTCGACACCGGGCAGCGCTCTTGGCAACTGACCTAGGTATGGACTGCGGGAGGCGTGCAGGAGTCGTCTCCCGATGACGCTTTACCATGGAACTTCGATAGTAGCGGTCACTCTGAAGCGCATGACGTTCTCTGGGAGTGGGTGGGCCGGATCGCGACTGTCGGGCATTGAACGGAAGATCGTGGAATGGGTCACGTGACGGTGGCATCCTGAAACATTTCAGAGCGCTGGAAGTGGTGGCGAGCCACGTCGCGCCTCTTCCGACGGTGCTGATCGAAGCGCACAGGTTCGACGCTGTCGACCGCGACGCGTACTGGTCAGGCGATGATAGCGTCCTGACGCGCTACGGAGCCCGTGACGGGCTCGAATCCACATCGGGGAACCTGCATACCCTCGTGATTAGCATCCATCCTGAATTGCGGGAAAGTTGGCTCGTGTCGCGGGATATGGGATAAGAATGACGACGAACTGGAGGCGGCGAAAGAGCAGCGACCCCGTGCGATCGTCGAGTACGACAGGGAAGGTCAACCGGTCTACGACGATAACCCGCATATGACGGCGAACTGGTCAGAATAATGTCTGGTCAGTTGGCTATTTTCGCGTTCTATCCGAGAAATCAGGCGGGGCAATGCCATAGGCGTCTGCGACTTCTTGCGTCCTCTTGCGTGAGGACTCGACCGCCAGCTCCCTTTGCCTTTGTAGACCGTCTTCTTCAGCAATCAGGGCTTCAAGATTCGCTCCGCCCGTCGTCATGATGTCCTCTGCCTTCCGAGCTTCAAGGTCAATCGTCCTATAGATTACGTCGTTTTGAGTCTGCATGCTCGGAAGCGGAACGATCTCTTCTCGCTGCTCATCTGCCAGTTTTCGGAGTCTGGTGTAGCAGTCAACGACTTGATCCATCTTCGGATTGTCGCGACTAACAATGGCTTGTAAGCGCTCCATGATCTGGGCGGTGTTCTCCAGTCGGCGTCTGTAGCGCGCCATGTACTGGCCGGTTTCATCACCTATGGACGGTCTCTTCTTTGATCAGAAAGGCACTATGAGGCCCCTTCCCGCGTTGCTCGCCTGTTGGATTCAATGTTAGTGACCCGAGCTTATCACAGTTCACTGCGATTCAAATGTGATGTGCAGAGGTAGGGCGAAGTCCGGCCCGCCTGCATCTAGCGACGATAGCGGGCAGCACGGTCACAGGCAGCAGCGATGGTCTCGAAGGGGACGGACTCGGGGGTGGACATGTGAGCACTCCGGAACATGCGCGGACATTAGTGTCCAGTACGTGAGCGCTCACAAGGGAGGGAGTAGATCATATGATCGAATCAGGGCGGCGTCAAGCAATCCGTGACGTACACTCTGACCGGTGAGAGGTCTGAGGATTGCTCATCACGCACTGGAGTCATCTGGTTGCAAGAGCGGCGGCACTCCACGAGCTTCGTCAGACGGCAAATCGGAATCATCCCCTAGAAAATCCGGACGAGGCAAGCCGGTGACTTTGCCGTCATTGATTTTGAAGTGATCAATAACGTGGCCATCTGCACGGGTCACATAGACATAGGATTCGACTCCGATTCGCACGTTGATCGTGTATTGCACTCCCGGTGCTGGATGGTCTACTGCACCAACGTGTACGCCCCGCGAAAAGGATTCGACTCGAAGGGCAGGATGTCTTTTGGGGTCGTAATAGGAGCTATGCGCATGGTAGAGGCACATCGATTCGAGGGTCCGAATACCCGAGTACATGTAGGCACGCCCCCAGGGATCAGCACCTTCGTCCACTGCTTCGTCGCGAGCCTTACGCGTCCGGAAGAACTGAATCAGGAGATCGCCCATGCTGATGTACGCGTCGACCGTCTGCACAATAGTGTCGACATCTCCAGCGAGAGTGACTACGAAGTCAATATAGGGACCCGAATCGGGTGGGACCTGATATAAATTTGATTTGATTTCCAGAGAATCCTTGCCGGCAAGGATCGGCCCTAGTATTTCGGTCACGTCGTCTTCGAAGGTCTTCATATAAGCGGCAAAGCCCTCACGATTTTTTATCCCATACAGTTCGTCAACGTACGGAGTGGGAATTCGGCGCATGAACACAAGCGCGTCAGTTAGGTCATGGTCTGACCACGTAATCGCCCGTCCCGTGTCAAATGAATCCGAACCATTTGTCACGCCCCGCCTCCCTGTCTGATCTGTTTTACCGATTATATGGAATCTGACCGGAGTCTAGCAGTCGATGGCAAAACAGACTCTCTAGCGATCACTTATGATATAATGTAGATAAAGGAAAGGAACTGGAATGACGAACATGGGCGACAGTTTCGGGTCACGGCTTCGATTCGTGCGGAAGAGATGGTACCTGACGCAACCCCAGTTGGCGGACATTTCAGGTGTTGGAGTCGCGACCGTGCGCCGTGCGGAGAATGGCTACTTCGAACCCCGCCTCGAATCCGCCCGTCGTCTTGCTGACGCCCTCCATGTTCGGGTCGAATGGCTCTTGACCGGAGACAGTGGCGTCATGGTCCTCCCTTCGCACATGACGGTCGATGAACAGATGCAAATGCGTCCATCGGCAGATAGCGAGCATCCGGACACCGTCCTAATCGTCGGACCGGGGCCGTGGTACCGGGACGCCGACGGAGAATGGCAGGTCGACGTGGCAGCGGAGAGAATGAATCAGGGATGACGACATCAGCGAAACGGGCGGCGATCTATGTCCGCGTCTCCAGCGAAGAACAGGTTCAGGGCTACAGCCTTTCCGCTCAGGAGCGGGCAGCCGAAGCCTATTGTCAGTCGCACGGCTGGGAGATTGTGAAGACCTATCGGGACGAAGGCCGCAGTGCCCGCACCGACAACCTCACCAAGCGTCCTGCATTCGAGGAGATGCTCGACGATGCTGAGCAAGGCCAGTTTGACATCCTGATCGTCCACAAACTCGACCGGTTTGCCCGCAACCTGCGCATGACGCTGGAAATGCTCGATCGGCTCGAAACAGCAAGGGTCGGATTCGTCTCGATCTCCGAACAGATGGACTTCACATCCCCCATCGGCAAAGTGATCCTGGCGACGCTCGCCGCATTCGCGCAGTACTATTCCGACAATCTCAGCACCGAAACGAAAAAAGGTAAAGCCGAGCGCAAGGCCCAGGGCTTGTACAACGGGATGCTGCCCTTTGGCATCAAGAAGAACTCGTCCGGGATCCCGGTTCCCGACCCGGAAACCTACGCGGGTCTCCTGCTCGCGTTTCAGCTGGCAGCCGCTGGGAAAAGTGACCGGGAAGTCGCCCAAGCGCTCAACGCAGCCGGCTATCGCACTACTGGAAACCGCGGGCGCAATCCCTTTACAAAGGACACCGTCTGTCGCCTGCTCCAGAACCGGTTCTTTTTAGGGGAACTGCCCGACGGGAGTGGTGACTGGATCATGGGGGCTCACGAGCCTGTTCTCGATGATGCGCTCTTCGACCGAGCCCAAGAGGCGCGGAGGGAGAACCGCACAGCCCCTGGTCCGCGCAGCGTCCCGTCTACCCGACGAACGCATTCACTGTCCGGTCTGGGCGTGTGCGGCTACTGCGGTGGACGCTTGCATATCCAGACCGATCGTCATGGACGGGCCCGGATCTACTGCTATCGGGGGAGCCAGGGACCCGCTTGCCCACAGCGTTCCGTGAAGATCGACGGGATCGAAGCCCAGGTCAGGCAGTATCTGGCGACCTTCCACCTACCAGACGAAACGGTGACCGAGATTATCGACCTGTACGACCGAGCGAGCGACCAGCGGGATCACTCTGAGGACCGAAGGCGAGAAATCGCAAATCGGCTCGAGCGGATACGCGAACTCTACAAATGGGGAGACCTCACAAGGGAGGCATATGCGGCAGAACGGGATCAACTTGGGACGGACCTGAGCACGCTGACCGGAACTACCGATCGAGCCAACATCATGGCACAGGCGGCGGCGTTCCTGCGCGATTTGCCAGCGGCGTGGGACGCGGCAACGCCGAACGAGCGCAACGCCCTCGCCCGTCTCGTGTTTCAGTCAGTGGAGATCACGGATGCTCGAGTCGTCGCCGTAGTCCCTCAGCCCGACTTCACCCCGTTTTTCGTAGCCCGAGCAGAAGCGGATGAAATGCTCGTGAGCAACAAAAACGGCCCCGAGGAGTCGGAGCCGTCAAGTGAGGTATTGAACGGGCGGAAGCGACGGGATTCGAACCCGCGATCTCAGCCTTGACAGGGCTGCATGTTAGGCCACTACACCACGCCTCCAGAAGTGACGAGCCGAAGCGTACCACGCTCCTTCTCAGGGCGTCAACACCGTGCGCTCGCCTCAGAAGCCCGTGTCCGGAACCGCCTCGACCAGGCGGTCGATGATCGCGTCGGCGGTGACATCGTTCGCCTCGGCATCGAAGTTCAGGACCAGCCGGTGCCTCAGGGCGGGATGCACGACCGATCGCACGTCATCATATGAGACGTTCATGCGGCCCGCCAACAGCGCCCGGATCTTCGCCGCAAGCACGATCGCCTGCGCCCCCCTCGGGCTGGCGCCATACCGCACGTAATCCCGAACCAACCCCGGCGCGCCGGCATTCTCGGAATGCGTCGCCAACACCAACCTGACGACGTAATCGATCACCGCGTGAGCGACCGGGACCTGGCGGGCCGCCGATCCCATCTGCAGGATGGTGCCGGGACCGATCGTCTTCTCCAGTTCCGTCACGACATCACCGACCGTCCGGGCCACGATCTCCATCAGCTCACTGGATGTCGGGAACGGCACGATCAACTTGAAGAAGAACCGGTCGAGCTGGGCTTCGGGCAGCGGATAGGTTCCTTCCATCTCCACCGGATTCTGGGTCGCGAGGACGAAGAACGGCTTTGGCAGCGCGTGCATCCGGTTCGCCACCGTCACCGTGCCCTCTTGCATCGCTTCCAGCAGTGCGGATTGCGTCTTAGGCGTTGCCCGGTTGATCTCGTCGGCAAGCACGATGTTCGCGAACACGGGACCTGGCTGGAACGCGAACGACCTCACTCCTCCTTCACTTTCCTGGAGGATGTTTGTCCCCGTGATGTCGGCGGGCATCAGATCCGGAGTGAACTGGACGCGGCTGAAGGTGAGATCGAGGACATCCGAGATGGTTCGGACCAGCATGGTCTTGCCGAGACCGGGCACGCCCTCGAGGAGCACATGCCCGCCGGCGAGGAGCGCAATCAGGACATCGCGCACGATCGGCCCCTGACCGACCATGATTCGTCCGATCTGGCGTTCTACCGTCACGACGTGATCGCGAAAGGCAACCGGAGAAATCTGGTCCTCTTGAGCAATCCGGGTTTCGGTCACGACAGCCCCATCCTTCCGACGACCAGAGCATGTGCCTTGTGCAGCGACTCTACCTCTACGACGATTGCGTCATCATAACGATAGCCCAGATCACCACGAGCAAAAGGTTGAACAACCCGAACGCGGCCGCGATCAGGACGATCTGCACCTTGGGAGACGGTGGCCAGAGCCGCCACCCGGCCTGATCCCGAGCGGGCTCTTCCCGATGTGTTGTCTCGTCACTCCTCATTCATGTTCTCCGGACCATGCTTTCGAATACCGTGGCGAGCCGCGCCGCCGGTTCATGCCAGGAGAACGACCGTGCGCGCGAGATCCGCTCTACAGCGCCGTTCTCCTGAACGCTCCCCGTGACGTGCGACGCGATGGCCGCCGCGATGGCCGACGTGTCCGCCGGGTCGACGAACGTTGCGAGATCGCCAGCCACTTCCCGCAGCGCCGGGGCCGTTCCCGTGATCACTGGTGCTCCAGCGGCGAACGCCTCGAGGATCGGCAGGCCGAATCCCTCCGTCCACGACGGATAGAGCACGACCGCCGCGCTAGCGTACAAGGATGGCAGCACGGCTTCCGGCACGTAATCGAGCAGATGGACGAGTCCATCAGCCTCCATCCGCCGCGCCAAGGCCACCGTCTCCTCATAGCCCCAGCCCGGGCGGCCGGCGATTACCAGCGGCAGACGATCACTCGCCGGCATGGTCTGTAGCGCACGGAGCACGCCGAGGTGGTTCTTGCGCGGCTCGATCGTGCCAACCATTAAGAGGAATCGTTCCGGGACGCCGAGTGCTTCACGGTCCTGAGCACGGAGTATGGGGGCTTCGAAAAACCGCGGTTCGATGCCGTTGCGGATGACGACGACCCTGGCTTCCGGCACGCGGAGCCGCTCGATCACGTCACACTTGGTCGCTTCCGACACGACCGCGACCACATCGGCCCGGGCGACCTGTCGCGGCACGACCCCCGAAAGATACGACCGCAGTGCGGGAGTCGTCTGCTCGGGATGAGTCAGAAACGCGAGGTCGTGAACCGTCACGATCCGTGGCACCCGGATCGCCGGCGGTGCGGTGAAATCGGGGGAGTAGAGCACGTTCCCACGGCCGGTGAGGAACTGGATATCCATGGGTGCCCGGACCCTGAACCAGAGTCGATCGGCTCGCCGCCGGGAAATCGGAAGGCGGACGACCTTGCCATTGAAGGGCGGCAACCAGGATCGTTCAGCGTCTTTCGCGGACGGGCCCGCCGGTGCGTGCAGGAGGCGCCACTCCCAGTCCGGGAGCATCGGTATCACCGTGCCGAGGATGTTGCGACTGTATCGCCCAATCCCTGCCGTCTGGTCGAATGCCGCGCTTGCCTCTACGAGCGCCCGCATTGACCTTCCCCGCATACCGTCACGCGGCTATGCATCATCGGACTTGATCTCCTTGCGGAAGTTGATGAAGTAGAGCGGCAACCCGATCAGGATCAGGCTCCAGTAGGTCGCAAGCCGATCGAGAATCGCGATCGCGGCCGCGGATCCCCCATTGACGTTCAATTCCTTGAGGAGCCAGATCATGAACGCCTCGACGTAGCCAAGCCCTGCCGGCGTGAAGGGCACGATCGTCACGAGTGCACTCAGCAGAGAGACCACGCTCGACTCGGGAATGCTCAGGTTTACCCCGAGGGATTTGGCGACGAGATACACCCGCAGGCCGTCGCCGATCCAGATCAGTACCCCGATCCCCCCGTACGCAAAGGGATTGCGAAGAATCTCGAAGATTCCCGTATGCAGCTTCTGGAAGTGATGCGTGAACCGGTCGGGGATAATCCGCTCGAGCCGTTCGCGAAGCAGGAACAGCATCAAGGCGCCGACGACGCCAACGACCACGACCACTCCTCCGAGCAACACCGCCTGCTCGGCACGAGCTGGCGCATGGGTGCCGAAGACGAGAATGCCAGCACCGAGCACCATCATGACCATCACCACGAGGTCGATCAGGCGCTCAGCGAGAATCGTTCCCAATCCGACACCGAAGGAGGTTTTCGAATGCTGTTTGAGCAGGTAGCTCCGGTAGGCATCACCGAGGCGGGCAGGCACGACGCAGTTCGCGAACCAGGAGAGAATGAAGATCTTCACCATCCCCGGCAATGACGGCAACGGGTGTCCGTGCTCCGCGTCGATCCCCACCCGCTCCAGCATCATCTTCCAGCGAATCGCCCGGATGACGAATGTTGAATAGAACGTGACCACGGCCAGGGCGAACAAAAGGGGATTCGCTCGTCTCAGCCTCGACCACACATCAGCCGGATCGATCTCCAGCCGATCGAAGACGAAGTAGACGATCAGCGCCGCGAACGCGAACGATGCCAGCGTGCGGGGTTCCCTGAAGCGGCGTCCGAGTGACCCGGGGTCCTGGCCTTCGGGTTGACTCCGGAGCTCGGGAGTCGCTGTCTCGACATCGGATCGCCGACTGACGGGTTGAACGACTCGCCGCCGCTTTCCCGCATCGTCATTCGAAGCCGGAACTGCGGGATGCTCCGTCGATGTGATGTCAGTCGTCATGAATGCCGAGCCGCCAACTGTGTGCCCACATTCAGGCCCTTTCCGTCAGATTCAACGCGTTCCGTCGAGAAACGAGCCATACCGATGGCTATCACCAACGCGAGCTGGATGCCAAGGCTCAGCACGTTCAGATAGTCAACCATGCTATGGACCATGAATGCCACAAACGTCGCCCCAGCACCTGTTGTCAACGCCAACCCGAAGGGAGACTTCGGTCGCGACCTTCCGTTCCCTAGTGCGGAAAGCACCAGGCCACACCAGGCAATAAACGACACCAGACCAGGAAGCCCGCTCTCCGCACCCAACTGCAAGTAGCCATTATGGGCGTGCCCACGGCTCCGTCGAAAACGCCACTCAGGAGTGTACTCCCGGAACTCACGATCGAAATCCCCGGCCCCGACTCCACTGAACGGATTGTCGGCGAGCATCCGGGTCGCGGCACCCCAGTGCGCGCGACGTTCCTCCGTTGCCCAATTCGCCGGAGTCACGTGCACCCGCCCCCCGAACGACTCGAACGCTGCTATCCCCCGTTCCCACGCCCCATTGCCCACGGGAGTCTGCATCAGGACGAGGCACGCACACAGCCCCAGGCCGAAACAGGCGAGCCGTGTGCGAGCGGGCAACAAGAAGGGGATCACCAGAAGAGCAGCCCCGAAACCGAGCCAGCCGCCGCGGGACTGGGTCAGAAGGAGCGTGATCGTGCCTATGGACACGGCCGCCAGCAACAACGCCAGCATGCCCGGCGTGATCTGAGACCGGAGTGGTGCAGAAAGGGCAACAGCAAGGACCGCCAGCAGGAGGGGAACCGAGAGCTCAAGATAAGCGGCGAGCGGGTTTGGCTCACCGAACGTTCCGTAGGCTCTCAGCACGCCGTTGACGAAGAACGACGCCGGCCCGTCCTCCGCGACTACCTGCGCAATCGCGTAGGTCGACACTCCAATCACGGCCACAGCCATCGATCCAAGGACGATCAGTACCTGATGGACCGATCTGAGCTCGGTGCGCGCCACAAGGTACGCGAACAGGGCAACACTCCACTGATATACGACCGACGCCCAACGCATGCCGTCTTCCGCCGCGACGACTGAACCGACAAGTGCGATCAACACGCTGGCATAACCCCACGTCACACGGTCGAGGGGAACATGCCTCCGCACGGCACGCGGCAACCAGCCCACTGCCAGGCAGATGACCGCCATTTTGGTCACCGTGACTGTCGTCCCATGCATTTCAAAGACGAAGGCGGTCTGCACCGGCACACTCACGGCCAGCAGACCAAGCATGATCTCCGTTCTCCTGAACGCCAGAAGAGAACCGGCGACAATGACCGCAGCGAGGGATGCCCATGGCACCAGCGGGCTCAGCGTCACCGCAAGGGCAATCGTGGCTAGGGCAAGGAGGGGCATTGAGGGGTCAGGGATGGTGAGGACCCGCTTCATTTCGGGGCCGTCAGAGGATCGCTCCTGGCTGTCAGGATGAATGCAACGGCGAGCCATGTCAGCACCGCCAGATCCGGCAGGAAGTATCCGTTGTCGATCATCCCATGGGCGAGGCCACCAACCAGCGCCGCCACGCCACCGATGGCGGCTGCATCCGCTCGAATCGAGGTCAGCCACCTGGCGCACCAGGCAACGAGCCCCGCGGCGATGCCGGTAAAACACGCGAGACCCGCGACGCCGAGTCGCAGCCAGACATCGAGGGCCAGGTTGTGGGGATGGGAGGTATAGCGCTCCAGCCACGCCGCCGGTTCGATGTATCTCCTGCTGTACTGGTAGAGAAACTGGTCAGGACCAACCCCGAACAGCGGGTGGTCGAGCGCCATACGGAATGCGGAGCGCCAGATCGCGAATCGCGTCGGTTCCGAACCGAACCCGCCAGCATCGAAAAGCCGCTCCCGCGCGGTCGCCACCAGAACGAGAGCACCCGCGAGGGAGAGCCCCGCAAACCAGATCAGCGCTCGCCGCATGCGCAGCAACAGCAATGCGGACACGGTTCCGATCACTACGGCGATCAGGGCTCCACGGGAAAACGTCGCGAGCACTCCCACGGCCTGGAACGCGATACAGACCCAGAGCAGCGATGATGATCTTGGCAGTCGCAAGCCGAACGGAAGCGTGATCAGCAATGTTCGTTCAAGAAACAATGCGAGATTGTTGGGATGGGAATATGTCGCGGTCGCGCGCCTGATTGCCCCGTCAATGACACCGCCGGTGCCAGTGTAAAGCTCGAGACAAGCGACCGCTCCGACAACGGCGCCAACAGCAACGACACAGCGCCAGACGTAGGTTCTTGCCGACCGTTCGCGGAAGACCACCAGCGCGCACCACAACAGCAGCAGCGGTTCCACTATGACAAGACGGAGCTCCCGCAGCGCCTCGGCGCGATAGGCGGTCTCGGGCATCGTCCAGAACGCAAGGAATCCGGTCGGTAACAGCAGGAGCGCCGGGAATACCACTTCTATTGGGCTGGCTACCGCCACAATGGCCGTCCGGATGACCGTCCAGCCGGACAACACTGTTCGCAGAGCCAGTCCCGCGGCAGACGTCAGGATGCCGATTTCCAGCAAGCTGAACGATCCGACGGAGAGTGGATGGATCTCGAATGCGGTGGGAACCGCAAGCACAACCCCGCCCAAGGCTCCACAGGGAGAGACTGATGCAAGCGCGATCAGTATCCCCACCATCGCGAAAGCCAGGATCGGTAGCTCGCCGGTGTCGTTCCAGATCGCCACGCCGATGGCCACGTAAGCCGCGGTGACGAGGCAGGCGACACGCAGCCCTCCGCTCGCACTGGCGAGCATGGCAGAAACGACATCGGTTTGCGGCTCGTGGATCGTGACATCACGACCGACGCTTCGCTTTCGCTCCGGGGCTTCGTGACCCGCAAGTGGCAGTGCTGAGCCCTTGATGCGCTGCTCAGGCACGTCGGCTCGGCTGCCAATTTGGCATTGTGGGCAACCGGGGCGCCAAACCGTCGTCTTCATGGCGTCGCAGGTGCCTCGCACGAATCGCCACGAGATACGCAAAGGAGCGAAACGCGAAGAAGAGCAGAATCAACGCACCGACCGTCATGAGGATGACGGGCCACACGAATGGGGCATCCCGCTCAACGACCATGCCGCCGAGCGTAAGCTCGCCCGGCGAGACGAGCGAGATCGTGATGGTGTGCCGCTCGTCCTCGAGCCCGGTCACGAGCTCGCGCGGCAGGTCGCTGGTAAGCGCGAAGAAGGAAAGATTCCATTCGTCGCCAGACTCACCTGCGCCGCCGGGAACCGGTTCGCCATCGACAGTGACCAGGAAATTCCCGACTTCGGGACCGGACCGGATGAACGCGATCACTCCCGTGCCCTGAAACTCCATCGACGCCGCGGATTGCCCTTGACGCGATGTCTTGAACGTCCTCCCTTCGAGATGCTGGTCCTGCCAATTGCCGGTGAACGATATGGAATGAGAATCCATCGGCGCAAAACCGGTGTTGGCGATCATGGCTCGGTCTTTCATCGCCGATGAGGACAGTCGCCTGTAGAGAGGTGTTGCCGATCCTTCAGGCAACACGACAGCGTACGAAGCTCCAGGTGATTCCGCCGCTGACAGGAATGACCATTGCACTGTCAGTCCCATCCATGGCCACTCCGACCAGCTTCGCTCCATTCCCCGGATCACGAACTCGGCTTGTTCTTCCCTGCCGAGCACATCGGACACCGCCCACCCATACGACGTCGCCCAGACCGGACTGCTCTGATCCCCATGGTTGAGCATCAGGTCCCGGAACAGGATTGCCCGAGAGAAGTTGAGCCGGGCAGAACTGACGCGACGGTCGTCCGGCGAGTACGCCCCACCGTCCAGCTGGATTCCTAGCACGTCGAAGAATGCGTCGCCCCCAGCGAGATAGAGGTCATGAAGGAAGGCCAGGTCACCGGAGCCATTCGGGAGATCGGACGATACCGCCAGCTCAGGCGTCAGGATCCGCACTTCCGGATTTCCGGCCCGAGCCCCGTTGAACCCTGCCGTCAGCAGGGAGGAAAAGGCCGTCCCGCTCGCCGCTGTGCCACCCCAGTGTCTGGCAAGGTTCGGGTAATTCCAGATCTGGACGAATGGAATCGATCCGCCATATCGCTTGGTGAACGCTTGGGTGAATGTCTGGAATGACCTAGGGTCTGCGGGCGGTGCATCGACCGTGTCGAGAGAATCAGGGTCTCGTGCCCACCCGGGAGCACCGCTCACCACGGCGATGATCCCGATATCGCGTCGGCGAAGCTGTTCGACGATCCCATCGTACACCGACCAGTTATAACTGCCTTGGCGCGCTTCGATCTCCGACCAGGCGAACGGCTGTCGCACATAGCGGAAGCCACTTTCGCTCAACGCATCGGCGACGGTCTCGAGCTCTGATTCCGGAAAGATGCGGAGATCGACATTGGTCGCCAAATCCTTCCCGGTCGGTTGCACAACGTACGGTCGCTCGCCCCCTGACTCGACACCACGATGGAGGTAGCCGTCGATCTCCGCTGCTGATGTGGCGAGACCGAGACCGAGGATGAGCAACAAGACCCCGGTCATCGCCTGCCAGAGGTCGAGATGCTGCCGTCGCCAGTCGGTCACATCGAGCAGCCAGCGCGCGGTCGCACTCGCCGCACGCATGGCGAGACTGTCATCCGCGAGCCATCCGCCAGGATGCGTTAAGTTGCGACTATGTGTAGTTTGGGATGGATCGAGTGGGTATCTTCGAGACACCGGCCTGGTCGTCTCCCGTATTCCATGAGGATCATATATAGAGTGGACAGCGTTGCCGGTACCAGGTTTCGGACATCGGGTCAGAGCTTTGGGAAGCGCGTCCAGCGCATCTCCGGGCCACACCGTGAAACCGGTTCACCGGGCAACAGGTCCAACGGCCGCCCGGTGGTGGCACCATCTGGATTGATTCTGGAGCCGCAGCGGACACATCCCCTCGTCGGTGAGTGAACGTGTCGGCATCACAGGGGCGACACAGACATTGATCGAATCGAAGGCCGACCTCGTATCCAGCGTAGTATAGGGGACTTGCGGCGGCATTCGTGGCAGGGCTCCACGAACATTGAGCCGACTCGTGCCCTCGGGTATTCTGCCGTCACTCGATCAGATTCGATCGAGCTGGACGCGCTTCACCAAGGACGATATCCGACACATGCCTGCATCAGAATCCGCAAAGCGAACGCTGACCGCGGAAGATCTCTTCACGATCGAGATCGTGAGCGATCCCCACGCCGCTCCGGACGGCTCTCGCATCGCATGGGTGCGGACCGTTATGGACAAGGAGAGCGATTCCTATCGGTCCTCCATCATGGTGTCACGCCCTGACGGTCAGGAGACGATCACGGTGACATCGGGCGCGTATCGTGACACCGCGCCTCGCTGGTCGCCCGATGGCACGATGCTGGTCTTCGAGTCCAACCGGCCGCCAATGTACGCTCCCGCGGATACCAAAGTTTCCGACGATACGGCAAACGAGGAGAGATCCTCGAAACGGACTGGGAAAGCGGACGACGACCAGAAGGCGAAGAAGCCATCGACGCAGATATGGACGATTCGCATCGACGGCGGGGAGGCCACCCAACTCACCCAGCATCCCGCCGGCGCGGGAAGTGCGGCCTGGTCCCCGGACGGAACCCATATCGTTTTCGTCGCCTCGGACGAATTGGCTCGGGACGCCAGCGAACAACCGCCGATGCGCAACGGGGATATCGCGGACGAGCGGATCATCAATCGCATGCACTTTCGGGCGGATGGGCGAGGTTTCATCGACAAGGTGCCACATCTCTGGTCGATTCGTCTCCAAGATCGCCAGGCGCGCCAGCTCACCTTCGATGATGCCGGCGCGAGCGATCCCTCCTGGTCGCCCGATGCAACGCGCATCGCCTTCGTCAGCAACCGTGATGCCGAACGACACCGGTACTGGAACCGCAACGCGATTCACATTCTGGATGTCGACAGTGGTGACATCTCGATCATCACCGCCGAAGATGCGCAGTTCGGTTCGCCCCGCTGGTCTCCGGCCGGCGATCGCATCGCCTTTACCGGGCACCTCGACGCGGCACGCGGCGGCGCCCTCAACGACCGCATCTGGACCGTGCGAGCTGATGGATCGGACCTGCGCAATCACACGGAGGGCTGGGACGTATCCGTGGAGAGCACCGGCATGAGCGACCTTGCGAATGCCAGCGAGGGCGGTCCGGTCTGGCTGGACGACCAGCATATCCTGACCGTTGTGGCGGTACGCGGAGCAGCCCGTGTCTTCAGTATCCCGCTCGAGGGTGGAACGCCCACTCCCCTGACCACCGGCCCGCACGTAGTCAGCGGGTTCACGGTCGCCAGCGATCGCCTCGTGTATGTTCAGGGCTCGATCGATCGCCCGGCCGCGCTCCATTCCTCCGCGCTCGATGGTAGCGATGTGCAGTCTTGGCCCGATCCCAACCAGGATTTTCTGGATGAGGTGGCGCTCTCCCTGGCGATCGACCTCTCTCTGACATCCCATGACGGGCTCGAGATCCAGGGCTGGCTCCTCACCCCGGCAGGATTCTCGGAAGCGGCCGAGGTGAAACATCCCTTGATCGTCCAGATCCACGGTGGCCCGCACTCGATGTACGGCTATGCGATGTTCCATGAGATGCAGCTCATGGCGGCCCGAGGCTATGCCGTCCTGTTCACGAATCCGAGGGGGTCAGGCGGATACGGTGAAGCGTTCACCGGATCGACCAGAGGCCAGTGGGGCGAAGCCGACATGCCAGACGTCATCGCGGCGGTGGACCACGTTTCCGCCTTGCCCTGGATCGACACGGACCGGATCGGCATTACCGGCGGGTCGTACGGCGGGTATATGACCAACTGGATCATCGGACACGACACCAGGTTCAAGGCTGCGGTGACCCAGCGCTGCGTATCGAATTTTCATTCGTTCTTCGGCACGAGCGACATCGGCAGCACTTTCGGCGCATTCGAATTCGACGGTGTGCCATGGAAAGATGCCGAGAAGCTGCTGCGGTACTCACCCGTCAGCTATGTCGAATCCATCACCACGCCACTCCTGATCCTCCACAGCGAGCAAGATCATCGCTGCCCGATCGAGCAGGCGGAGCAGATGTACACCGCGTTGATGTACCTCGGACGTGAGGTAAGGTTCATCCGGTTTCCAGAAGAAGGTCATGAGCTTTCCCGCTCTGGCACTCCGAGCCGTCGCCTCGCTCGCTTGCATCACCTGATCGGCTGGTTCGAGTCACACCTGTAACGCGTCCTGAGTATGGTTCGGGAGAGCCCAGCACCATGCCGAGCAATGTCCCGCTGCAGAGCCTCGCTGAACAATTGGAATCCAGGGTCTGTTCCGCCTACGATCCGGAGTCGGGCAAGTCCCTCAGTGGCGGGCAACCACTGGTGGATGCGTTCAGCGAGTTCGGGGAGCGGGCCGCGCAGCAGGGAATCCCACTCGAAGACGTCATGGCGGCCGGTGTCGACACGCTGCAGGCGATATTCGAACGGCTGGGGGGCTCGGTCTCGGATCCCGGAACCATGATGGCGGCGGGGGTAGCCCTCTCAGCGGCGGCGCGTTCGCACATCGAGGGCAAGTCCCCGAGCGAGCGCACCGCTCCGGGCGCAGCGGGAGAGCTACCGACGCAGGTGGCTCGCCTGGCGGCGCTACACAAGATCAATCGTGCCGCGACCGCGGACCTCAAGCTCTCGGAAACGCTCCAGACGATCGTCAGCGTCGTCGCCGACACCACCGCGAGCGATGCGTGCAACGTCTTTCTCTATGACGACACGACCGGTCTCCTCGTCCTTCGTGCCGCTGTGGGTCTCAATCCCGCCTCGATCAACGCCGTGACGATTCGTCTTGGAAGTGGCATCACCGGGTCTGCCGCGCTCGAAGGGCGAT
The DNA here is from genome assembly GCA_902806355.1 of uncultured Thermomicrobiales bacterium. Next base: position 60,763 of record CADCWI010000040.1, read on the forward strand.
TGATCTCCGCGCCTGACGCGCATCAGCACGAGAACTTCCTCAGTCACCCCGGTGTCGGCGACGAGATCTACACGTCGCAGGTCGCCGTGCCGATCCTGCTCCAAGGTCAAAACCGGCTCGTTGGCATCCTCAACATCCATTCAATCAGTCGTCGCGAGTTCGATCGCGATGATCTCGAGTTCCTGCAAACGGTGGCCGGCGAGCTCGCGATCAGCATCGAAAACGCCCGTCAATACAGCAGCACGGATGAACGCTTGCGGCAGAAACTGACGGAGCTTGGCACACTGCAACGGGTGTCCAGGATGCTCGCCTCGACGCTCGATCTGCCCGCTGTCCTGAGACTTATCAGCGAGCAGGCAATCGAGCTCGTCCACGCCGAAGCGGCAGCCATCTTTCGCTTGCCAACGCTGCCCTGGCGCGCGACCAGCGACACCCAGCCGATCATCGAGTATCGGGCCGGGACCATTCGGGAAATCGTCAATCCTGCTGATCGGGACGATGTGGTCGCGGATGTGATCCGCACCGGAACGCTGCGGCGATCGAACCTCGAGTACACGGACGGGACAAGCACCCTGTTCTGCCTTCCCCTGCGGACCGCCCGTGAGACGGTTGGCGCACTCTGCCTGCGGCTGCGATCCGGTCTCGAGCTCGACGACGACACCGTCGATCTGCTCCAGGCGTTCTCCGATTCTGCCGCGATGGCGATCGAGAACGCGCAGCTCTACCAGGACGCGATGCACAGCATCCAAACGCAGTCAGCGCTCGTTCAGGAGATGCACCACCGGGTCCGGAACAATCTCCAGACGGTCGCCGCCCTTCTCTCGCTCCAGTTGAGGACGGCCGAGGACGCGCCGTGGGCGACGGAGATTCGCGAGGCGATCTCTCGCATCCAGTCCATCGCCGCCGTTCACGATCTGCTCAGCGATGAGGAGAGACTCGCTGGCACGACCGTCGATGTGATCGCCCGGATGGTCGCGGAAGATGCCCACAGCACGCTCATCCCCCCGGGGCTCAACGTCCAGTTCGACATTCACGAAAGTAGCCTGACCGTTCCCTCCCGCCAGGCAACGATCATCTCGTTGCTCATCAACGAGCTCACGGCCAACGCGATCAGTCACGGGTTTCAAGGTCGGGACACGGGAACGGTCCGGATCCGAGCCTGGGAAGCATCGGGCATGGCGCATATCGAGGTGTTCAACGATGGCCGAGGGGTGCCGGACGGCTTCGACCCTGCCAGCAGCAGCGGACTCGGGATGCGGATCACGCAGCGTCTCGTGACATCCGACCTCAAGGGAACGTTCCGGATCGCGTCGGACGATCAGGGAACAAGCGCCCTGATCACCTTCCCCCTTGCCGGGTGGGACACGAACGAGATACCCGCTTGATCAGGGCCGTGTGGCTCCGTCCTGGAAAGCCCACCGACCCTCTTTGGCCTCCGCCTCCCCGCCATACGCATCGTCGAGAATCTCGACGATGTGCCGGACCGGCAGCGTCGATCCGTTCCGGCGCAACGAGGTCCTGAGCTGCATCGCGCATCCCGGATTGGCGGTCACCACATTCTCGGCACCGGTTGCAAGCACATGTTTCACCTTGCGGTCACCCAGATCATCCGCCATCTCCTTCCGGATGATGTTGTAGATGCCCGCGCTTCCACAGCAGAGTGAGGATTCGTTCATCTCCTCGAGACGCAATCCGGGCACCTGGGCCAGCAGCGCTCGCGGTTGCCGCGTGATTCGCTGCGCATGTGCCAGATGGCAGGGCTCCTGATACGTCACTGTCGTATCGACCGCGTGCGTTGGCGGAACGAGGTCTCGTTCCCCGAGAAACTCGGTCACATCGCGGACGCGTTCGCTGAAGCGTGCCGCCCGATCGGCATACACCGGATCGTCCTTGAGCAGGAAGCTATATTCCTTCAACGCCGCTCCGCATCCGGCTGCCGTGACGATGATGGGTTCGCCGCTCTCCTCGAACGCATCGATGTTCGTCCTTGCCAGCGTCCGTGCCTCCTCCATCATCCCCGCGTGGACGTGGAGCGCCCCGCAGCACTGCTGTGATGCGGGAGGCTCGACCGCCAGCCCGTTATGCGCCATCACGCGAGCGGCGGAACGGTTGACGTTCGCGAAGACCGTGCTCATCACGCAACCGTTGAAGAGGGCCACCCGTCCAACCGGTGATGGCGGGGTCCAACGTTCCTCACCGGAGATCAGTGGAAGCTCCGTAATCGGCGGCAGCATCGCTTCCAATGTTTCGAGTCGCAGAACGCGCAGCACGCCGGTTCGCCGCAGGAGCACTCCGAGGTGGGAACGCTGGTACACGCGCAACACGTTCACCATGAAGCGCATCCGTTCGATCCGCGCGAACGGCAGGTCCAGCCCAACCTTGCGGGCGGCCCGCTGCCAGACCGGACGCGGCCGATGCTGCTCCAGCTGGCTCCTCGCCGCCTCGACCAGCGGACCATAGTGGACACCGGAAGGGCAGACTGCTTCGCAGGCACGACAGTTCAGGCACTGGTACATCTGCTCGTCGAACTCGGGGTCGAGCAGATCGAGACGACCATCCGCGACCGCCCTCATCATCCACAGCCGCCCACGGGGGGACGACGCTTCTTCTCCCGTAAGGCGGTACGTGGGGCACGTCGGCAGACACATCCCGCAATGGACGCAGGCCCGGAGCAGATCATCGTCCGGTACGTCGGGTCCGCTATACCCGTGAGGTGCCTCGATCAGTTCGCGCAACGATACCGCCATGCCGTCTCTCTCACTTCACGCCGCCCACATCCGATGTGCGACATCGCCTAGATGAACAGTCGTCCCCGGTTGAGGACGTTCGCCGGATCGAATTGCTGCTTGATCGCGACCATCACCGCATGACCCTGTGGACGCGGTCCCCATGGGTCTGTGGCCAGCCTGAGTGACTCGGAGCCAGCTTCGAGAACGCCGCTCACCCGGTCCGGTAATCCCAGCAACGTCGACAGCGGCCAAACAGTTGTGCCAGCGTTGACGGCACTCGAGCGGATCCTGATCGATCCGAGTCCCGGCGCGATCGACAGGTCGGTCCGTTCATGATCCTTCCCAATCACTTCCTGGATCGAAGCCACGACCGTCGCGACATCACGGGGTCGTGCGCCGATCACGACCTGCGTCCCGCCGTCCGGTGGGGTCCACCTGTCGACAAGGTCTTGCCAGAACTCGCGGCTCGCGTCGTCCTCGACAACACTCACGTCACGGTCCAGCAGGGTGGTGATCGTCGAAACCATGGACGCCACAGCCTCCTGGCGCCCCATGACCCGGCACGATGTCGAGATCCGGCCGCCGGTCACGTCAACCGCGCTCGCGGCCAGCGAGGGCAACTGGCGTCCCAGCTCGTGCATGCCCGCGATCGCGTCCACTACGCTCTCCCAGGAAGCGTGTACCGTCGCTTCCGATCGCGGCCTGGGTGAGACCTTGAGGTTGATCGTCGTCAGCAGGGCGAGTGCGCCCCAGGACCCATGGAGGAATCGCGGAATCTCGAACCCGCTGACATTCTTGACCACCATGCCGCCGGCCTTCGCGATCAGGCCGTCGCCTCGAACATACTGGCAGCCGATGATGGCATCCTTGAGGCTTCCCGACAGGAGTTTTCGCGGGCCGGCGAACCCGGTCGCCGCCAGGCCACCGATCGTCGTCCTCTCCGGGAACGGCACATCGATCGGAAGCTCCTGCCCCTTCTCTCCCAGAACCGCGGAAATCTCGGACATCGTGGTGCCCGCTTGAACCGAGAGCGTCAGGTCAGCCGGGTGATACTCGATCACGCCGGAGAGCGATCTCATGTCGATGCCCACATCGAAACTGGGAACGACGCGACCGGTACGGATGCTGCCACCGCCACCGAATGGCAGGACGCTTCGCGATGAAGCACTGCAGCCTGTCAGCAGGTCACCGAGCTCCTCGACCGACTCGGGCCGAGCGAGCGTCTCGATCACATGTCCGGGCTCTGCATCCCGCTGGCACTGCGAAATCGAAGTCGTGATCTTCACGGGGCCGTTCCCGTTCCCGCCTGCAGACGGCGCTTCGGCCAGAGTTCCGACCTAGACCGGGACGATGCCATGCCGCTGCTCCATCGCCTGGATATGTAACGAACGAACCTCACCACACATGTATCCTCTTGGGAACACCTTTCCAGGATTGAACGTCGCTTCGGGATCGAATGCCTGCTTGAGCCCAGCCATCGCCCGCAGGTCGTTCTCGGTGAACACCAGCGTCATGTAGTCTCGCTTCTCGGTGCCGATCCCATGCTCGCCGCTCAGGGCGCCGCCGACCGCCACACAGGCATTGATCAGCGCGTGACTCGCCTCCAGGATGCGCTCGACATCGCCGTTGCGGCGACGGTCGAAGAGCATCAGCGGGTGCAGGTTTCCATCGCCGGCGTGGAAGACATTGGCGATCCGCAAATCGAATGTCCGGGAAATCTCGTTCACCGAGCGCAGGGTGTCGTTGAGCCGGGATCGCGGTACCACGGTATCGTGCAAATAATAGTTCGGGGCGAGTCGTCCCATCGCCGCCAGGGCCATTTTCCGCCCCTTCCAGAGCAGGTCCCGTTCGGCTTGCGTATCCGCCTGCCGAAACGATGTCGCTCCGGACGCAGCACACAGGACCTGGATATCACGTGCCGCCGCGGTTACCTCGGACGTTGGACCATCGACCTCGATCAACAGCACCCCTGCCGCGTCCAGTGGATAGCCGGCGTGATATGCGGGCTCGACGGCCTGGATCGTCAGGTTGTCCATCATCTCGAGGGAGGCGGGCAGGTTTCCCTCGGCGATGATCCTGGTGACGGCGTGTGAGGCATCATCCAGTGAGCCGAATGCCGCGAGCATCACCGTTGTCGCCTCGGGAATCGGCGTCAGCTTGACCAGAGCTCGCGTCACAATTCCGAACATGCCTTCGGAGCCGACGAGGACCGATGTCAGATCGAGCCCGCCGAAGCCATCGTGGGCAACATCGGTCCAGATCACGTCCCCATCCGGCAGCACGATCTCCAGTCCGAGGATGTGATTGGTCGTGACGCCATACTTCAGGCAATGCGGACCGCCGGAGTTCTCGGCGACATTGCCGCCGATCGTGCATGCCTTCTGGCTGGAGGGGTCTGGCGCGAAGAAGAAGCCGTCACCTCGCACTAGTTCCGACAACTCGAGGTTGATCACTCCTGGCTCGACGAGAGCTGTGCGATCGATCGGATCGACGTCGAGGACGCGCGTCATCCGTGTCAGCGAGATGATGATGCCCCCCGCCTGGGCCACGGCACCGCCGGACAGCCCGGTTCCCGCCCCCCGAGCAACGACTGGCAACCCGGCACGACGCGCCAGCTTGACGACCGCGGCGACCTGCTCCGTGGTCCGGGGCAGCACCACGGCCGCGGGCGCCGCGGTATCGACGGCCCCATCGACCGAGCCGTCGTACTCGTACACCAGCAGATCGACCGGGCGGTGCCGAACCGCGCCGTCCCCGACGATGCGTTGCAGTTCATCCAGCAGGTGCTGTCGTTCCATGCCGTGCCCTTCTCCATGGTGATCGTATGGTGCAGCGCCAGTATCCCCGCCATCAGATCGCGCCGCAACCGCCTCATTGAACAGGGTGACGCGAGCCAGCTAGACTGACTTTCAGGAAACGCGTGAGGCCCCCGAGCATTCGGGGGCCTCACGCGATACGGTGGAGATGGGGGGAATCGAACCCCCGTCCAGAACCTTCAACCGGACATATGCTACACGTTTAGTCGGTGTTTTATCTGCCGTTGATCACTCCCGCCGACAGGATTGATCATTGGTGAGTTGGACTGTCTTAGGCGATCGCGCACCAACGGACTTGACCGCCGCACTTCATCTTGGTGACGCCCAGATTCCGATCCGACGAAGCGAGATCCGGCTGGACGCGTTGCCTAGAGGTCGGGTGACTTAGGCAGCGTAGGCGAGCTGTGGTTTGTTCGCAGCTACAGTGTTGCCCGTTTTAACGAGGCCTCGGGCACCTCGACGTGCAATGGCCTGGCATCCGACCCTGTCGAAACCGGACATCCCCAGAACCGTTCGACATCCCTGCCGAACATGAAAATTATACCACGCTACTAGGCCAAAAGCGCACAAATGAGCTATGACGTCCCACGAAAGGTTCTACCCAAGGTTATTCCCGGGAGCGCTCCCTCATCGCTCGCTCGATCGAACGCTTGGCGTCGCGCTCGGCAACCGCCTGCCGCTTGTCGTACAGCTTCTTCCCGCGAGCGATGCCGACATCGATCTTGGCGCGTCCATTGCGCAGCCGAATCCTGAGCGGCACCAGGGTCATCCCCTTGCGCTCGGTCTCCTCCTGGAGCTCCTCGATCTGTCGTCGATGGACCAGAAGCTTTCGAGGTCGGCCAGGATCGTGATTCGCGTATGCCCCGTGGCTGTATGGTGTCACGTTGGCGCCAATCAGCCAGAGCTCGCCGTTGTTGACACGGACGTACGCTTCACCGATCGTCACCTTGCCGTCACGGATCGACTTGATCTCCGACCCGGTCAGCGCGAGACCGGCTTCGAGCGTCTCGTCGATGAAGTAGTCGTGGTAGGCTCTTCTGTTCTGCGTCACCACCCGGTCTCCGGATGGGGATGCGGTCGTTGCACCAGATCGTTGCTTCGCCATTCCCTGACTATAGGCGGGCACTTCCACCATCGTCAACGGTACCCGGCGCGACCCCGCGCCAACCCACGACGTCGGAGTTCTTTCTGCCATGACCGCGGATCCTTATGCCCCTATTGCCGAACTCTACGATCTCGAACATGCCGGGTTTCGAGACGACATCGACCTGCTGCTCAGCTTTGCCGATATCGTCGGTGACCCGATCCTCGAGATGGGATGCGGCTCGGGTCGGATCCTGCTTCCACTGGCCGAGGCAGGATATGATGTCACCGGTATCGATCGATCTGCCGCCATGCTCGATCGGGCACGAGCGGGAAGCAGCGAGCGCTCACTCGATGGCTCGATCCAGTTCATGCATGGTTCGATCCTGGACGCCGACGCGGCTCCGGGAGGCCCGTTCGGTCTCGTGATATTCTCGCTCAACGCCCTTATGCACCTGCCGACGGCGACAGAGCAGCGAGCCGCACTCGAATCGGCTCTGCGAGCGCTCGATCCCAAGGGTCAGCTCATCATCGATCTCATGAATCCCACACCCGATCACCTGACCACGCTTGGCTCGGCACCCATTCTCGAAGGCTCGTGGGCCTTTCCCGATGGCGCGTCTGTAGACAAGTGGGCGCACCGGCGTGTTCACCCTACGACCCAGGTCATCGACACGCTCCTCTGGTACGACAGGGTCGGACCAGATGGCACCTTCCACCGGACCAGATCTCGATTTCCGCTACGGTACATCCATCCGGCAGAGCTCGACTTGATGCTGGAGTTGGCCGGGTTCACCGAAGTCAGGATGTACGGATCCTACGAGATGGACCCGCTCGACGACGATTCGGAACGGCTGTTCGTGACCGCTGAAGTCATCCCGTCCCGCGCACTTGTCGTAGACACAGAAGATGCCGAACTCCGGACAGATGACCTGCATGAGACGAACTGAATAACGGAGACCTGCTTGTGCGACGCCTTAACATTGCATCCTACGCACTCACGGCCATTGGCATCCTCATGGTGCTGGCCGCATCGATCCTTAGCCTTGACGCCTGGATCATCCTGGCCGGCGTGCTCCTTGCCTGGGCAGGCATTGTCAAGATCGCCGTTGTCCTGATCTGGACCAGGGTCGCAGGCATGGAGACCAGCGACCACAAGCCAATCAGCGACGCCTGACAAGCCTCGGCAGCGACGTCCGCGACCAGAACAGGACAGCGACCTGACAGGGTAGACACATGGAAAACGACGACGACCGGCGAACGCGGATACGACAGTCGCGGCAGGTGCTCGCCGGCGATACCATCCGGCCATCACCAGACCCGTGGGTCGCAGGGGGCGGAATGCTGGGCATGAGCCCCCTCCAGCGCAACTACCTGATCATGCTTGTAGTACTCCTTGTCCTGGGGCTGATCATCGCCTATGTCCTTGGAATCGGCGTGGCGAGTGTCATCCTCTTCGTGCTCGCTCTCGGCCTGATTGCCGCCTGGCTCGTGTTCTGACCCTGCTCAGTGCCATCGGACTATCAACTCGTCGACGTTCCTGCGCTGGCGTCGGCGTGGCGAAGCGGCCGCCCTGCCAACCGGAAACAGTGCCTGCGGCTCCAGTTCCGTGCCGAGATCGAGCGCGGAACACACGACCTCCGGCGCGAACAGCGGGGCACACATCCACCCGGCATCGAGTCCTTGCGCGTGAATCGCGAGCAGGAAGTTTTGCGCTGCCGCCCCAAGGCTCTGGATCGCCATGATAGTCTCGGCGTCCTGCCGGCCGCGATCGGGGTACGTGTCACTGTCACCGAGATAGAGGCACATCACCACAAGCAGGGGAGCCTGTTGCAGTCGCTCCTTGCTTCGGAGGAGACGCCGCTCGACAATATGCTCATCCTGGCCGTCGAGACGGAGCTGCTCTCGCCAGGTCTCCGCCATGGCGTCCGCCAGTCGAAAACGCTCGGCTCGAGATTCGACGATCGCAAACCGCCATGGCTGCGTTCCGTGCGGTGATGGCGCCCACCCTGCCGCCTCGATCGCGCGCCGGATCGCCCGGGGATCGACCGGCGATGTCTTGAATGCCCGCACCGAGGACCGTTCCTGAATGACGCTCCAGAGATCATCGGCCCGTTCGTCTGACCGCGGCTCAGTCATTCAGGATCCGGTACCGTCGCCGACGACGGTCGGGATGACGTACTCGTCACCGCGCGGCTGCCAACTCGAGACGTCCGGCGCAACTCCATACGCCGATATCATGTTCCAGAGGAAGATCGCCGCGGCATCATCGTGCAGGATGCGTCCCAACTCCCGATACGTGGCGTAACGAACCGTCTGGTCGCTCACGCTGGCGCCACGCTCGATCAGCCGATCGACCTCGCTGTTGCCATACCGGGAAAGGAATCCTTCGCTGGCGTAGACCAGACTCAGCAACGTGTGGGGGTCGTAGAGCGGCACCCACGTCGACATGCGGAGGGCAGGGCGCGTGGCATCGGCCCACCCGGCATTGAACGTGGCATCGTCCGACGTGACGATGGCGAGCTCGATCCCCACATCCCGGAGCTGGGCCGCGATCGCTTCGGCGACATCGGCTCGCGACGTGGAGGTCATCTCCAGCGCAAGGGCGAAGCCGTCACCCAGCCCTGCCTCGTCAAGTAGGGATCGCGCCAGCTCGGGATCGTACGCATACGGCTGCAGCTCGGGATCGTATCCCAAGGCCCGCTCGTCCGGGTACAACGAGCCCAGTCGGCGTGCATCCGCGGAAACGAGAGACGTCGCGATTGCCTGCACGTCGATTGCATGATTGAGTGCGCGGCGCACGCGAAGATCGTCGAGCGGTGCCACATCTGTTGCGATCCGGATCCAGGCAGAGCCGACGATCGGTACGTCGATCGCCGACTGTCCGGAATCTTCGACCCTCGCCAACTGGTCCACCGGCAGGTCGGTCACGATATTCGCCGCGCCGGAAGCCAGGTCGGCGATTCGGGTGCCCGATTCCGGAACGAATCGATACCGGACTCGCTCCGCCATTGGTACGCCTTTGGGGCTCCCCCAGGTGTACGACTCGTTCCGTTCCAGAACGATCTCGTCACCCGCCACCAAGGAGGCGAACCTGAAGGGTCCGGAGCCCACCGGAGCCGTTGCCGCCAGTTCAGTCGTGTACCCCTCCGGAACGAGCAGCAGCCACACCGCCATCTGGGCCGGAAGCCACGGCGAGGGCCGGTCGCAGATGATCCGTGCGGTTCTGGCATCGACCACCTCGACACCGGTGATGCCTCGAAACAGATCGACCGCGAACGATTCCGACTCCTGGAGGTAGGCAACCGAGCGCGCGACCGCGGCAGCATCTACTGGTGAACCGTCGTGGAAGAGAAGACCCCGTCGCAACACCACCTCGAATGTGCGGTCGTCACTGGCGGTGAACGATTCCGCCGCGAGCGGGACAAGCCGACCATCCGCGTCGAATCCGATCAGCGCGTCGTAGATCGAATGGACGATCGACCAGTCACGCGGTGCGTACGCGAGCGCCGGATCGATCGACTCCGGTGTTCCGGAAAGGTCGATCACCACCTCGTCCAGAAGCGCCTCCTGGCGCAGCGTGCCAGCGTTCAAGGGAAGCTGTCCAAAGCCGGATCGCGCCGTCACCAATCCGCTGCCGGCACCAATGAAGGCCGTCAGCAGAGAACGCCTGGACACGCCGGATGTCGAAGGTCGAAGTCGTCTGGTCACTTTTACTGCCTCTCGGTACGAGTCGGTATCACGTAATCGTCGCCCCGTGGCGACCATCCCGTTCCAAAATTCCGAACGCCATAGATCGACGTCAGGTTCCAAAGAAAGACGGCCGGTGGTGCGTCCTGGAAGTGCTGTCCTAGCTCCCGATACAGCCCCGCCCGGCCCGCAGGATCCGGTTCCTTCCCGGCTGCCCCAATCAGCTCGTCGGCCCGTGGATCGCGGTGCCGGGTCAATGGTCCGGTACTCGCGAACATGAGGCTGAGCAACGTGTGTGGATCGTAGACCGGTCGCCAGCTCACGAGACGAACCGGTGCCGAGTCGGGTTCCGTCCACGTCCCGTTGAAGGTGGCGAGATCGACGCTTTCGATGGAAACGTTGATCCCGACATCAGCCATGTTCGCGGCAATCGCCTCAACGATGTCCCCCCGCTCTCCCACGACATGTTCGAGCCGAACATCGAATCCGTCAGCGTATCCCGCCTCGGCCAGGAGTCTCCTCGCTGCCTCCGGATCGAACGCAAACGGCGTAAGATCCGGGTCGAAGCCGATGGACCGTGCATCCGGATACAGCGAGGCCAGCCTTCGGGATTCGGTGCCGACCAGGGCGGTCGCGATCGTCGACACATCGACGGCATGGTTGAGCGCCTGACAAACTTTCGGATCATCGAACGGCGGCGTGTCGGTCGCAATTCGCAGGAACATCGTGCCGAGGATGGCCGCTTCCTCCACCGTGCCACCGCTTTGCTCGACCGCGTCCCGCTGCTCCTCCGGAACGCTGACGATCAGGTTCGCTGCCCCGGTGGCGAGATCGGCGACCCGCGTCGACGAATCCGGCACGACACGGACCCGGACCCGTTCGGCCAGCGGGATTCCCTTTGGGCTCTGCCACGTGTACCCGAAATTCCGACGGAGGACGATCTCGCTGCCCGCCTGCAGGGATTCGAAGCGGAACGGCCCTGAACCGACCGGCGCCGTCTGGAAGAGATCAGTCGTCATTCCGTCGGGAAACAGCACCGCCCATACCGCGAGCTGGGAAGGAAGCCATGGGGCAGGTTCCGCGGTCACGATCCGCGCCGTCAGGTCATCGATCACGTCGACGCTCGTGACTGCGGCGAAGTTCCGAGCGGCCGGTCCTTCGGATTGCTGCACGTGGGAGATCGAGCGTGCGATCGCCTCGGACGTGACAGGCGAACCGTCATGGAACGTCAGCCCGGGCCGAAGCACCGCTTCGTAAGTCAGGTCATCGATTGCCTCAAAGCGCTCAGCGGCGAGCGGCACGAGGTCTCCCGCTGGACCCATCTCGATCAGCGCATCATAGATCGAGTGCAGGATCGTCCAGTCGCGACTCGATCGCGTAAGCGCGGGGTCGAGATTGTCGGGGCCGCCAGCGACATCGATCACCAGTTCATCGGCAAGCTCAGGCGTCGCCTGCCTGGCATGCGCGGTCTGGAGCCCGAGATACCCGCGTGGAAGCAGTGAGCCGGCAATGCCGGACAGACCCGCCTGCATCATGAATCGTCTGGTAAGGGCTGTTACGCGGTTGGGCATCGGTGAACTCCATGATGGCGGGCCCCTCGGCCCGGGATAAAGAACGGAATCAGGAAAGGCTTTTCACGAGATCTTTCCGCTATGCCGCCGGGCCGGGTCGAGCCGTTCCTGAAGCCAATCCGCGAGCATATTGAACCCAAGCACGGCAAGCACGATCATCGTGCCGGGCAGCACGCTTACCCACCATCCGGTGAAGATCGCATCCTGGCCATCCCGGATCATCCCGCCGAGGGAGATCCGGTCGACCGGCAGGCCGACGCCGAGGTAGGTGAGCGATGCCTCCCACAACATGACCGCCGCGATTTGCTGGCACAACAACACCAGCAGCAGCGGCAGGACATTGGGCAGAAGGTGATGGCGTATCACCCATCGCCGTCGTGCCCCGATTGCGATCGACGCCCGGACGAAGTCCGAGCCGAGCAGTTGGCGGCTCTGCAGGCGGAGAATCCGCGCGTAGGAGATCCAGCCAAACAGCGTCAGGATGATCAGCAGGTTGGGAAGGCTCTGTCCGATCATCGTGGTCAGCACAATCCCGACGACGATCGTGGGGACGGACAGCAGCACCTCCACGATGGTGGTCAGGACGCCATCGACGATTCCCCGGTTGGCGGCCGCAACGAGCCCGGCGGCCGTTCCGATCACGGCCGAGCCCCCCGCCGCGATCAGCCCGATCACGAGCGAGAGCCGGGCACCATGCATGACCCGTGCAAGGATGTCCCGGCCCAGGCCATCGGTGCCCAGCGGAGCCTCCCAGGAGCCTCCGATCCAGACGGGAGGAGCAAGGCGGTTCGGCAGATCCTGCGTCTGCGGGTCCCGCCCGAGCAACGGACCAACCAACGCGATCATCAGGAACGTCACGATCGGGAGGAGCGGCAACATCGACATCCGGTTCGCACCATGCCCGCCACGCCGGCGAGGAGCGGTCGCGCGCCTCGGCACGTCCTGGAAGCGCCTCGGGAACGATGGTGCGGGCAGCGCCTGAGGATCACCCATAGGACATCGACAGGGATGTGCCGGACCGTTGCCGGGGGTCGAGGGCGATGGCCACAAGGTCGACGGTGAGATTGATGGCGGCGACCAGCACGACGGTAACGATCACGAACGCGTGGACAACCGGCACGTCTCGATCCATGGTCGCCTGCAGCGCCAGACGTCCCACGCCCGGATACGCGAACACCGACTCGATGACGATCGCTCCCCCTACCAGCAAGCTCGCCTGAAGTCCGATATACGCAAGCGCCGGAATGATCGCGTTCGGGAGGGTGTGCCGCAGCCACACGTACTGCCGCGAGAGGCCCTTGCCATGGGCGACCGCGACGTACGACGAAGAGCTTGCCTCCAGCAGGGCACTTTGGAGGAGCCGGGCAATCATCGACCCAGGATGGGCGGCGAGCGTGAACGCGGGCAAGACCAGCGAAAGCACTTCATCGCTTCCGGAAGACGGCAACCACTGGAGCCGCACCGCGAACAGGATGATCCCGATCGTGCCAAGCCAGAATGCCGGGATCGCCTGACCGCCCATCGCGAAGATCCGGACGGACGCCCGAAGGATGCCCGGGGGCAACATCGCGGAGACAATGCCCAGCGCGGTGCCGCCAATGATGGCGATTGTGGCGGCGGCAATACCCAACAGCAGCGTTGCAGGCAGGCGATCGAGGACGGCCCCAAGCGCTGGTTGCCGATCCCGCCAGGACGACCCGAAATCACCGGTCAATGCGTCGGCCAGGAACCTGACGTACTGCTCGGCGAGCGGTCGATCTAGCCCCAACCGGACGCGGACGGCATCCCGGACCTCCTCGGAAGAGCCGGGGGCAAGAAACCCGGTCGTCGGATCGCCCGAAAGGTGGATCAACACGAAGATGGTAGTAGACGCTGCCGCGGTGGTGATCAGCAACTGGATCACGCGGCGAATCGCGAAGGCGACCATGAATGCCCTGGCGGGCACTTCCCAACGACAACTCGACCTTTCCGGCGCCCGCCGCCATACATGGCGACGCGACGCGCAAAGGCTCCGTTGTCCTCACCAAGTGCCCCCGATCGTTGACCCGGGCACACAAACACCCGGGACCGGAGGCCTACGGGTGTGGAATGTTGCGGAGCGGCAGAGGCCGACCAGCAAAGCTGGACGACTTCCAAATGCCTTCTCCCATCCGGACTTTACCGTCGGCCCCGGAGTTTCACCGGATCGTGCGTTCGTGCTCCCACGTTCGCTTGCGGGCTGTACCGCCGGTCAGGACTTGATCGTCATAGTTCGACGACCTCACCAAACCCCGAAGGCTCAATTGCAGTTGACTCTAACGGGACGAGGTCCGTTCGTCAATGCCGGACCTCGCCATCCTTCCAGGACTCCTATGCTCCAAGCGCGTCTTTGACACGGTCGAAGAAGCTCCGGTTGTTCGGCTGGTGCGTCACTTCATTGCCGAGACTGGTGGCCAACTGCTCGAAGAGGTCCCGCTGGTCATCAGACAGCTTTTTCGGAATGACTACCTGAATGGTTACCAACTGGTCGCCACGGTCTCCGCCGCGAATGTCTGGCACGCCCTTGCCCCTGAGCCGGAACTGCTGCCCGGACTGGGTGCCAGCCGGGATCGTGAACACCACCGGTCCGTCGACCGTGTCGATCTCGATTTCATCACCGAGGGCAGCCTGGGCGATGTTGACACCGACCTGGCTGTTGATCGTTTTGCCGTGTCGCTCGAAGTGGGTGTGTGGCTGAACCCGAACCTTCACATAGAGGTTTCCCGGAACGCCGTTGGCGGGACCGTCTTCGCCCTGCCCGGAGAGGCGAAGCGTTGCATTGTCATCGACGCCGGCTGGGATCGTGACCGTAATCGTGCGGTAGTGCCGCGTCCTTCCGCGGCCCCGGCAAACGTCACACGGATCGGTGATCATCACCCCTTCCCCGTGACAGGTGGCGCATGGTCCGGAGGTCATGAACTGGCCGAGGATCGTCTGCTGGACCCGCCGCACCTCACCGGTCCCGTTGCACGTGGTGCACGTCGGCGGAGTCTTGCCATCCTTCATGCGGGTGCCGTTGCAAGCTTCGCACGTCTCGAGCCGGTCGACCTCGACATCCTTCTCGGTGCCGAACACGGCCTCCTCGAAGGTCAGGTCGACCGAAATCTGGATGTCCTGCCCACGCGGCGGTGCTGAGCTTCGCCGGGACGATCCCGCCTGCGCACCACCGAAGAAGGTCTCGAAGATATCGGTGAACGGCGATCCCCCAAAGCCGAACGGATCACCGCTGGGTCCGCCGTTGGCCGCGGCGTGCCCGAACCGATCGTACGCCGCGCGACGATCGGAATTGGTAAGGACTTCCTGCGCTTCGTTGAGTTCCTTGAAGCGATCCTCGGCGTCCGAGTCCTTGTTGATGTCAGGATGATATTTCCGCGCGAGGGTGCGGTACGCGCGCTTGATCTCCTGCTCGGTGGCGGTTCGTGACACACCGAGGACCTCGTAGTAGTCGCGTTTTTCAGCCATGGCCCAACTTACTTGCGGGTCGGAGCCCCGCACAATTGCATCAGATCAACGGAGGAGGAAGTGGAAGGACAGGTTACCATCGGGCGATGGCCGCAGTCCTCGCCGCTCATCATTATACCCGCCAGCGCTTGCCCGGAATAGCAGTCACTACCGGAGAGTGCTATGGATTTTACGACGCTACTCGATGAGTCGCAGATCGATCACCGTTCCCGCCCGGCGCATCGCCGTCCGGAAGAACCATGGCGCGGCCAACGACACGTAGATCCGTGCATCGAGACCATCGATCAGCTCCTGGGGGATTCCACTCGCTCCGAACCGCGCGCCAGCGACCGCGCCCGCGAGAGCGCCCGTCGCGTCGGCGTCTCCGCCGTTGGCGACCGTGGCCAGGACCGAATCCTCGAAGATGCCCGAGGCTTCGACAGCGAAGATGATGTCGAGGACTGCCGGGCCCGTCTCGTCATCGCCGGGCGGAATTGGACCCAGGATATCGGCCCAGCGGTCAGTCTCATTACCGAACCGGGCAGCCGCGCACACGGCGCGAGCAACCGTGGCGGTCAGGTCTCGCTGCGCGTCACCGCCGTGCGTGAGGCGGGACACCTCGGCCGATTCTCGAAGCAGGGTCTCTCCATCGAATCCGCCGACGGCGTGCAGCAGTCCAACTGACACACCGCGCAGGGCAACCGCAATCTCAGGCGCACTTGCCCGATCCGCGGGAACCAGGCCATCCGCCTCGAACGCCGCCTCGATTCCGGACACCGTGGTGGCCGACATCCCGTCACGCGAAGGACCACGAACGAGAAACGACAACCGTGTGTTGATATTGACCGGGTCGATCAATCCGTCATTGGTGGTCAGGGACTCGACCAGTGCCAGCACCACTTCGGTCTTGTCGGATATTTCGCCGGGCGGTTGATCTCCGGAAAGCTCCGCGTCCCGTATATACGCCGTGACTTCGCCGTGCCGTCGCCGTATGTCATCTCGCGTCAGGCCACGCAGGGGCCGCCCCAGCGCGTCTCCGATCGCCATCCCGAGCAGACTCCCGAGGAATTGGTCCTCGGTGGCCTGATGCCGTGACAGGTCCATGATTCAGGCCGCTCCATCAGTTGCGTGAGGAAGGGATATCTCGACCGATTGCGACCCGCCCTTTGTCGACGTCGCTCGCACGGTGACCGTGGAGCCCGGCGCCTGCCGGACGATCCACTCCGCTCGGGCCCGGCTCGTGTTGCCGTAACCCGCCATGTAGGTCATCGCTTCGTACTGGGAGGAACGACCCGAGAGGTGCCCGAGGTCCTGCTCCGGTTTCCCGGAGACGAGATTATCGACCGCGCTCAGCGTGATCTCGGCTTTCACCGGTTTCGCGACCCCGGAGCCCTTGGCCTTCTCGCTGACGTTCGTCGGCAGGAACCCGGTGTTCTGCACGATCACCGTGACCCTGAAGAGTCCCCCGCCGATTGACTCGGCCTGTGGCTGTTCGATCACGATCCTTGGCGCAGTCCCCATAGCGCGGAGGACGAATCTGGCGTTGCCCGACGTGACCTCCTCGAGCAGCGGCCCGGGCGGGTTCTGCCAGGTAAAGGTATAGTCCCAGCCACCGATCTCGACCGCGCCGAGCTGCGGGTGCTCGAAGGCTTCCCAGGGCTTGTAGCCTGCGCCTTCCACGTGATCATCCAGAACCTTGAGCATGGCGACGTCGACTGAATCCTCTCGCTCACGCATGAACCCTATGAAATCCGTCACCTCAATGCCTGCCTTCTGTGGCAGGCTCCAGAGCTCGGTCGAGAATGGGAAGGCACCGGTGTGCTCGTACACCCAGTCCATCGCCACCCCGCGGATCGGCTTCTTCTTGTCGTAGGCGAAGTCCTGAAACACCGAGATGCACGGGTAGCCGGTTTCCTCGGTACCGAGCTTGCCGATCGCCTTGAACACGTTGAGATCGGGCTTCGGCATGTCATCATCGGCATACTTGGCGGACGGCCGCAGGATTGCCGCCGACCATGTATGGAAGTGTTGGGAACCGTGAATGTTCGGATGCGCCAGCAGGAAATCGGCCAGGGCCCGGGTTTCAGACTCGGACAGCGGATAGGCCCCCGACCCGGGCTGGTCCCAATGCGGCGCCCAGTCGAGCGGGAAATTGCGATTGACATCCAGCCCCATCAGGTCCGGTGCTAGTGGAATCGCGCCACCGTCCCAGCCCTGGATCTTGCCCTCCGGAAGCACGAAGTAATAGTCGCCACCCGTCTCATCCGGACCGCGCCGCACCATCAGCCGGCCATCTTCGCTGGAAATCTTCCACGGACCATTCGGATCCGCTATCCGCATGTGCGAGACGAGCCCGTCACCGTCCAGATCCTCGCGGACCAGACCATCCTCCTGTTCCGGATCGGGAAAGGGTCGCACCGACGACCGGATGCGGCTCGACGTCCCGCCGAGGATCCGTTCCATGCCATCGATACTCAGGGCCGGCACGACGTACAGCGTGGTCTCGCGCAGGAGCCTTCGGATCGTGTCGTCCCCCTGATTCGTCAGCAGATGATTGACGAGCCAGAGCACTGTCGCGCAACCGGTCACCTCACCCGCGTGAATGTTGGCATCGACGAAGTACGCCGGCTTTGTGTCGTGGGATCCCGTCGTTCCATCGGTGATCGTCAGGGACCAGATGTCGCGACCCTCGAACGTCACGCCAATGCTCCCCATGGTCACCAGGCCGGGGTGATTGGACTCCCAGCTCCTCAACAGCACGGTGACCTGATCGTACCTGTAGTATCGATCGGGTCGATACGTCGCATCCTCCGCGATCCAGCGTTGAGGCGAGTAGGTCATTCGGTCCTGATCCTCCCCTGTTTCGAAACGTGCGATCACCTTGCCCGCGCGTCGGGGGGCCATCGTCCAGCAAACCGTAGGCCCCTGCCTGACGCGTGTCAAACGAGCGGAACGGGCCCGTCACGCATTGACGGTCACCAACGTGACTCCTATATTCGCTGGGGCAAGCCACACCTGCCTACGCCCGACCCTCGCCACCCGTCAGTACGAGCCGACCCGCTCATGAAAGCAGCACCCATGTCCCTCACCAGGTCCGATCTCGATCAACTCAAGCCATCGACCCGAGCGGTGCACGCCGGTAAGGATGTTGACTCTGGCGAAGCCCGGCCGACGGCCTCGCCGATTCACGTTGCCACCGCGTTCAGCTACGACGAATCCCGAACGCTTGATGATGTCTTCGAGGACAACTCAAAGGGATATGTCTATTCAAGATACGGCAACCCGACGGTCCGCTCCCTGGAGCATGCCATCGCCGTCATCGAACAGTGCGACGAAGCGATCGCCTTCGCCTCGGGCATGGCGGCGATCCACGCCGCCATCATCGGTGTGGCGGAGCCCGGTTCCCGGATCCTCGCCTCTCAGGATCTCTACGGTGCGACACACGCACTGCTTCGGACCCATTTCGCCAGCATCGGGATGGAAACCACCTTCGTCGATATCCTCGATCTCGACGCCGTGCGCGCCGCTGCGGAGGAGACGGCTCCGGCCGTCATCCTCGCCGAGTCGATCTCCAACCCTCTTATTCGCGTCACGGATATCGCCGCCATCGCCGCCATTGCCCATGACGCCGGCGCAACGCTCATCATCGACAGCACCTTTGCGTCGCCCATCGTCATCCAGCCGGCGACGATCGGCGCCGACATCGTCGTCCACTCGACCACCAAGTTCATCGCCGGACACGGCGACACCACCGGTGGCGTGATCGCGACATCATCGCCGATCGCACAAGGGATCCGGGAACAGGCAAAGCTGTTCGGCGCGATCGCCGGGCCGTTCGATGCGTTCCTGGCGATGCGAGGTCTGAAGACGCTCGACCTGCGTGTGCGTCAGCAAAGCTGTAATGCCAGGGCAGTTGCTGAAGCGCTCTCCTGTGATCCGAGGATCGAGCGGGTCAACTATCCTGGCCTGACCATGCCCGTCCCAGATGCGCTGTTCGTGTCCGATCTTCGAGGCGCACTCCTCTCCTTCGAGATCGCTGGAGCCGGCCGGTCGCAGGCATTCGCGTTCATGGACGCACTGTCACTGTGCGTTCCGGCCACCACACTGGGCGATGTCTGCTCGCTCGTGCTCTATCCCGCGATGTCGTCGCACCGGAGCCTGTCACCGGCACAGCGCCAGGCGATCGGGATTCGTGACAATCTGGTCCGGATGTCGGTTGGCATCGAGGATGCCGGCGATATCATGGCGGATGTCCGGAAGGCGCTCGCGGCCGCGCTCGGGTAACATCCCGCAGGACGGCATTCGAGGTTACCTGCTGCAAATGGGTGGAGCGGAGAACGACGACGTGGCAACCACAGCAGAGCTGGAAAAAGTGCACCGTCTTCGAGAGCAGCTTCCGGCGGTGCACACCACCGGCTACTTCAACTCGGGAACAAACGGTCCCCTGCCCCGGAGCGTTCACGAGACGATCGTGAGCACCGCCGAGGAAGAGTTTCGGCGTGGCAGGATCATTCCTGGCGTCTTCCAGGGGCACGAAGCCCGGAACGATCGAGCCCGAGCTCTGCTGTCACAGTTGCTGGGCGGCAGCCCGTCCGAATACGCGCTCACCCAAAGCACCAACGACGGCCTCAACATCGCCTTCAACGGCCTCGATTGGCAGAGGGGCGACGAGATCATCACGACCTCGCTGGAGCACCCGACGATGTTCATGCCGATGGCTCTGCTCAGCCACCGGCAAGGGGTCAGGATTCGCGTTGCCGATCTCGGTGACGGCGGTGGTGACGTCGTCGCGACGTTGAGGGGCATGATCAACCAGCGGACTCGCGTGATCGCGCTTTCTCATGTCCTCTGGTCATCCGGGGTGATCCTCGACCTCGCGGCGATCTGCACGATGGCACACGAGCATGGGGCCCTCGTAATCGTCGACGGTGCCCAGTCCATCGGGCAGACGGCTGTCGACATCCCCGCGACCGGAGCCGATGCCTACACCGTCTCCGGCCAGAAATGGCTGTGTGGCCCGGAAGGAACAGGGGCGCTCTTCATTCGCGCCGACCGGCAGGCGGAGTTCGCGCCTTCATCCGTGCGCTACGGTCAGTTCGACCCTGCCGGATTCTTCATCCCGCCGGCCGGCGGCCGCCGCTACGAGATGGGCGAGAACAACCCCGCCGCGGTCGAGGGATTCTGCGCCGCACTGACGTTCAATCTGGAGGAGGTCGGGTTGGAATGGGGAGCCGCCAGAGCCAAGGCCCTCGGAACCCGCTTCCACGGCGCAGTTTCCCGGGTCCCAGGGGTCACGGTGGCGACTCCACAGAACAAGCACGGCGGGCTGGTCTGCTTCAATATTGACCACATGGACCCGGCGGGTGTCTCTGACGCGCTCTATGCCAAGGGGTTCACGATTCGCTACGTTACCTCCCCGCCGGGCCCCCAGGTCGCCCGGGCTTCGATCGGTTGGTGGAACACCGAAGAGGAGGTGGATGCCCTTGTCGAAGCGATCGGCAGCCTTGCGTCCGAGACTTCCGCATGAACGCGGTAACGGCCATTTCCACGAAAGGCCCTGAATTTGACTGATTCCGGCTCTCAACTGAAAGCCTCCTGGCCCGCCGAACATCGGGCCGCGCTCTCGATCGTCGTCAATGTCGGAGCGCAATTTCATAATCCGGACAGCTCAGGCTTTGATGTCGGGATCGATTACACCGCCGATGGTCTCACCAGGCTGCTCGCCATGTTCGAGGATCTCGACATCGCGGTCACGACAGCGTGGAGCTCCGCCGCGCTGTCGACCTTTCCGCAGATGGCCAGAAGCGCTCAGGACCGGGGCCATGAGCTTGCACTCAGCACCGTTGATTCGGCAGGTACCTCTAGCGGCCCGGTCGATCCTGCCGGTCGCATCTCCGACCTTCCGATCGTTGGGCTTCTCGCCAATCTTCCTCTCTCGACCTCCCCGCATGACACTTCTCGTGATGATGAAACGATCGCTGCTCCCCGATGGTTGATCGACGGGTCCGGCGGTGATGTCCCGCGACTCCAGCCAGCCTCTGTCTCCTCCAGTGCCACTGCCGATGCTGCTCCGACTGTAATCCTGCCGGTGGCCCCATACTGGATCGATCGGCAGTGGTGGCAACCGGACAGACCCTCGCCGCCTTCCTTGCTGCTCGAGTCCTGGTCAGCCGGGCTTGCGTCGGTCCGCACGTTCGGCGGACTGATGACGATCATCCTCCATCCACACCTCAGCGGCCGGCCGGGACATGCCGAGACCATCGTCCGGTTTGTCGACGAGGCGATCGCGAGCGCGGACGTCTGGATTGCGCGGGCTGACCAGATCGCTTCCTGGTGGACGGAGACGACCGAAACCCGCCAGTCCTGACGGAGATCCTTTCAGGGAGAGCTACTCGATGATTCGATCGTTGCTGGTCCACGGGGGGCCGATCCTGACGATGAACCCCGATCAGCCACTGGCCGATGCCGTGCTGATCCAGGGCGGTGTTGTTCGCGCGGTCGGCGGATTCAAGGACGTGGCGCCATTGGCTGGATCGTCCGCGGACACGCTTGACTTGCGGGGCCGGCTTGCCTGCCCCGGCCTGGACGACGCGCACGCGCACATCATGGGTATCGGGTTCGCGCTGTCGCAGGTCGACGTCTCGTCGGAATCCGTCGCCTCGATCAAGGATATTCGCACCGCGATCGCCGGTCGCGATCGGCAATCGCCCGGTGACTCCTGGATCATCGGCCAGGGGTATGACCAGGCGACGCTCGTGGAGCAGCGACATCCGACGCGCCAGGATCTCGATGCCGTGGTCGGGCATCGACCGGTCCTTGTCTGGCGGAGCTGCCATCACATCGCGGTCGCCAACTCCGCCGCGCTCGCGCTCGCAGGCGTCGACGGCAGCACTCCGGATTCCAGCGACGGGACGTTCGATCGGGATCAGCATGGTGAGCTCACCGGAGTGCTTCGCGAATCGGCGGCAACCAGGGTGGCGTCCGCCCAGCCGGCCGCGACAGAAGGTGAGATCCTGGAAGCGCTCAGGCTTGGCGGGCTCGAGTGTCGTCGCCATGGTATCACCAGCGCCACCGAGGCGGGGATTCGTACGGCCGCGGAGTTCCGCGCCTATCAGCGACTCTGGGCTGCCGGCGAACTGCCCCTGCGGTCCTACCTGATGATGATCATCGATGACACGCTTGATGAGCTCATGTCGCTTGGCATCACCACCGGCTTCGGCGATGACTGGTTGAGGATCGGCCCCGCGAAGCTCTTCTCTGACGGTTCGATTGGCGGGCGGACCGCTCGCCTTCGAGAGCCGTATAGTGGAGAGGCGGATAACGTGGGGATCTGGATGCTGCCGCCGGGCGAAATACACGAGCGCGTGCTCCGCGCCCACACCGCTGGGTTCCAGATCGGAATCCATGCCATCGGTGATGCGGCGATCGAGCTCATCCTGGACGCCTACGCGGCCGCCCAGCATGCACACCCTCGCGCCAATACGCGGCACAGGATCGAGCACTGCTCCCTTCCCGACGTTGCGTTGCTGGATCGGATCGCAAGCCAGGGCGTCATCCCGATCCCGGGAACGTCGTTCCTCCACTACATGCGGGAAGCATACCTTCAGAACCTGGGCGAGGAGCGCACGCGGTACGCCTACGCCATGCGAACCTTCGCCGAGCGCGGGATACGCGCCGCCGCGAGCAGCGATGCACCGGTCGTCCCCGTCGACCCCTTGCTTGGGGTGCAGACCATGGTCTCCCGCAGGGACCGTCTCGGGAACGCGATCTGGCCCGAGGAAGCGATCACCGTGGAGGATGCGCTCCGTGCATATACGTCCGACGCGGCCTTCGCGACTTTCTCCGAGACCCGCAAAGGGTCCCTGTGTGAGGGATTTCTGGGTGACATGACGATCTTTGGCAGCGACCTTCGCGACATCGCTCCGACCGACCTGGCACGGCAATCGGTCGATTACACGATCGCCGCCGGGGAAGTCGTCCACCAGCGGAGCTGACGCCAGGCTCAGTGCTCGGCATACCGCATGCGGTGCCTGTCTTCAGTCGTACCACGTACGCCACCACACCCCGCACGCAAATGAGGGAATGTCCATGCCATTGAAGATCACCTATCTCGGTCACTCGGGATTCGCTCTGGAGTCCGACGGAATCACCGTCCTCATCGACCCTTACCTCACCGGCAACGACATGGCGCCGGCCAAACCCGAAGATTTCTCGCCAACGACGATCATCCTCTCGCACGCGCACAACGATCATGTTGGAAACACCGTGGACATCGCCACGCGTGCGGGCTCCACCGTGATCGCGACCTTTGAGCTGGCCACATGGCTGCAGCAGCAAGGCGTCGACAACGCCGTGCCCGCCAATCACGGAGGCACCGTTCACTTCGAAGGGGGTTCGACCAAGCTTACACCCGCCTGGCATACGTCGTCGTACCAGACCGACAGGGGATTTGTCGCACCGGGTCTTCCCGCCGGTCATGTCGTGCGGTTCGGTGGCAAGACGATCTACTTCGCCGGCGATACCAGCCTGTTCCTCGATATGCAGCTTATCGCCGACGAAGAGTTGGACATCGCGGTCCTGCCGATCGGGGACCATTTCACGATGGGTCCGAAAGATGCCGTCAAGGCAGCGGCGATGCTACGCGCTGATACGATCATCCCCTGTCACTACAACACGTTCCCGCCGATCGAGCAGGATCCGCAGGCGTTCAAGGCAGAGGTGGAAGAGTCGACGGCGTCCAAGGTCGTCGTGCTCGCTCCCGGCGAATCGCTGGATATGGGCTGAGTGGTGAGCGAAACGCCAGTGCCTCCTCCCTCCCGATCCGAAATCGAAGCCGAGATGAAACGCACGGCCTTCCAGAAGAAGGCTGTTTCCCGGATGCCCGCGGTCGACGTTCTGGATCTCGCCATATCGTTCTTCAAGGAACAAGGATATCGCTCGGGGAAGACCGGTCGGCCGAACCAGGTCTTCATCATGGGCGGACGCGAAGGGATTCTGCCACGCGTCACCGGCGAGATCAGTGCCCGCGCCGACGTCGGCCGGCCCGGGGTTACCTTGGTCACGATCGACGGGTTTGGCGAACGACTCGGGCCGGCCATGCACGCTTTCACGGCAGAACTGAGGAGCCGCAGGAAGCAGGCTCCACCCGCGCCGACGCCCTGATTGCGACCAACTCATGGATCATCCTCGTTCGGATATGCGGCCAGATGGGCGGCCCTGAACTCGATGTACCGGGGATCCTCGGCTGCCTTCCGGTAGTAGGCGTAAAAAATTCTTGCGGACTCGGCCTTGATTGGGTCGACATCGGGAGGCAGCACCTCCGACCGATCCGGGGACCATTTGCGACCGCTCTTATGATTGGCATACCGGCGTGCCCGCGTAAACCCCATCTGGAGGAACTTGCGTGCCATGTCCATGCCGACGAAGTCCCCGGCAGCCCTGTAACGTTCAAAGCGATCATAGAGATGTTCGGCTGATTCCCTGGCGATCTCCGGAGTCCGGAATCGCCAAAGCGGCAGCAACTCCGATTTGTACGGTTCGACCAGCAACACGCCCTGCTCGCCTTTGCCGATGCGATACAGCTCGGGGTGTTCCCGAAAATCGGTGGCATCGAAATCGAGACTGTAATCGAAGGCTGGCTGGCGTGATCTCCTCTTGCCAGGACCAGTGCGAGTTCCCATCCCATTACTCCACTTACCGCTCGTCGTACCATACCGACCCGTCGGAAAGGCCGCAATCATGCGTCTTGGGTATCCCTGCTCCAACCTTACGCTGCAAATCTCCGCCACCCGCACGTTCAGGCTGGCCTCCTACTCGGAGGAACGCCTAATCGCAACGGTCACCGAAAACCTGAATGCGCTTCAGGCGATTTTGGAATGGAACCGCGACCATCGCATCGGGTTCTTTCGCATCTCGTCTACCACTGTCCCGTTCGCGTCCCACCCGGTTATGTCACTGAACTGGCAGCAGCACTTCGCGGACCACTTCGCGCGCATCGGGCAATTCATCAAAGATCACGACATGCGGATCAACGTCCATCCTGGTCAGTACATCCTGCTCAATTCGCCGCGAGAGGATGTCGTGGAGCGCAGCGTCGCGGAGCTTGCCTACCATGCGGACTTGCTCGACCTGATGGAACTGGACACGACGCACAAGATCCAGATCCACACTGGAGGCGTTTACGGGGATCGCGATACGGCAAGCAATCGATTCATCGAACGCTACCGCGTCTTGCCCGATCCGATCCGCTCGCGCCTCGTGATCGAGAACGACGAGCGACAGTTCGCCTTGGCCGACAACACGCGCATCCATGAAGCGACGGGCATTCCGCTTCTGTTCGATATTTTCCACCACCGTTTGTTCAATCATGGCGAATCGCTCGAACAGGCACTGTCGATGGCCATGTCGACCTGGGACGGCCACGGAGCACCGATGATCGACTACAGTTCGCAGCACCGTGAGCGGCAACCGGGCGCGCACACGATGTCGATCGAACTGGAGGACTTCGCAACGGTTGCCGAGCTGCTGCACGACCGAGACGTCGATGTCATGCTGGAGATCAAGGACAAGGAGACCAGCGTGCTGAAGGCGATGGCGTATCTCGCGAGCGATACAGCATCATCGGTGATGGCGGGCGTGGACTAAGCGATCAGGACCATCCTGGCGGAAGGCGCCTGGTCCTCATCGAGCGTGTGAAAGATGACATCCCCGTTGTACGAGATGCTCTGCAGCAGGCGATGGTAATGCGCCCATGGAACGATTCCCGTACCGGCGGCACAGAACGAACCGTTCCCGTCGAGATCCTTGGCGTGGGCAAGGACGATGTGACCGCCAACGAGGTCGAAGGCGTGGTCGAGTGCAGCTTCGGGCGAGCGATCAGGATCACCAGCCAGGATATTGGCCGGGTCGAGCACGACCTTGAGCCGGGGATCGGCCATCTCTTCCAGGAGCTTGATGGCTCGGTCGGCATTGCTCACGACGTTGGCGGGTTCGGGCTCGATCACCAGGCGCACGTCATGCCGGTCAGCGATCGCGAGAGCCCGCTCCATCGTCTCCGAGAGATCGGTCCAGGCGTCCGGCGAGCCGTTGTCTGGATGCAGACGCCACATGCTTTCGGCGTCACGAGTCCCGGTGCAGAGCGTGACGATGTCCGTCTGCAGCGTCGAACAGGCCGCCGCAATCGCCTCCAGGCTCATCAGCCCACGCTCTCGGACGCTACGGTCCGGATGGATCATGTTGAACGTACCGGACACCGAGGCAATGCGAATACCAGCGCGGAGAGCGTCCTCGCTGACCCGTTGGGCGATGCCTTCAGGGATGACTTCTGGCTGACTGCCGATCCCAGCCGATGCGAAATCGAACTGGACACTTGAGAATCCCGCGTCATCAACGGCCCGGAACGTTTCGATCAGGGTTGACCTCATGAACACGGTCTCGAAGATTCCCAGCTCCATCTCCAGCTCCTGACACGCGTCCAGAACAACGAATTGTCACTGGCCTTCGGCATCGTCATCCACGACGAAACGACCGGCAGGTGAAAGCGTGTTGCGCCCTTCTGCCGGTCTTATCGACCTCGTCAACATCGTAGAGTGAGGATTGTGGGGCGAACGACGAACCGCTAGATTCGTCTACGGCGCCCGCCTCTGGCCCCTCTTCCGCCTCCACCGCCTTGCTGACGCCCACGCAGCCAGCCCATTGCCTTGCCGAGTGCCCATCCTTGCAGGATACGGCGCAGGAACATCGGTATACATCCCATGAAACTACCCCCACGTTAGTGATTTAACGATCGAATCGCTCTCGAGACATCACGAGGCAGAAAGACAAGCAGAGATATCGCTACCCGTCCCGCATCGGAGAGTTCGCACTTCACTCTATTGCAGGGTACATGCCGCAGTAGTCTCGGTGCTTTCCTGCAGGAGGTGCAGGGCAGATGGCTTGAGCGGTGGTTCCGTGTCGATGACTCTTGGGAGATGTTTTCTCCTATCTGGCCCATGGTGCCTGATATACTGCCTCGTCGAAGCCGATCGGGTGACGCCAGGCACTCGCAGACACGACGACAAGGACACCCATACCAGGTCCCTTGCCCCAGTAGCTCAGCGGATAGAGCACCCGCCTTCTAAGCGGTAGGTCGCAGGTTCGATTCCTGCCTGGGGTACCACCTCCGGAATTCAGCAAAATGCCCATGGCTGTGGATCTAACACCCGGTTTAGACCACCTGTCTCCTGCGTTTTTGGACGGTAGGTCCAGCCAGATTACGGCGGTAGGTCTGGCTCCGGTCCACTGGACGCTCACCAGGAGTCATACGCTATGCCATCCTCGACCCATCGGTTATCTCGAACCGCGAGGAGGAAACCCGTGAAACCTACCCCATTGCTCGAAGCACTGATCGCAGAGTACCTCGCGCACCATACCGCCTACGGTCGGTCATCCAAAACCATTTCGCATTACCAGGATACGTTCAAAGTCTTTCACTGTTTTCTCATCGAAAGCGGCATGCATCCCGATCAGAGAGTCCTTCCCGCCGCCACCCTTCGCGCGTTCGCGACCTGGCTCAGAGCCACCCCCCTGCAGCGAACCCGCCGCGGTTACAGCCAACGTTCTGAGACCGGCGTCCACGGAGTGATGAGGGACCTGCGGGCTTTCGTGCGCTGGTCGTATAAGGAAGGACTAATCGATCATCCCATTGACGTGTCGGAGCCAAAGGTGCCACAGCAGCTCTTCCCGGTTCTGACGAATCAGCAAATAGCCTCGGTCTGGAACAGTTCCTATATGATCGGGCGCAGCTCGATGGCCGTTCGTAACCGCGCGCTGCTGGGACTTAGGCTCGACACCGGCATTCGACGGGCGGAGGTCTGCCGACTCACGCTCGAGGACATCGATTTTGATCAGAGTCACCCCATCGTCATGGGCAAGGTTAACAAGCATAGGGTCGTTCCCTTTGTGGCCAACGGCAAACACCTGCTTCTGGAATGGGTGGCGTTTCGAGGTCATTCCAACGCGCCTGCCCCGTCACCGGCGAAATAGTTGCTGCGCCCTCTCGTCACGGCCCAACCCAGCTCCGGTGTCTTCAAGCCACTAGAAAGCGCGACACGCGACCGACCTTAACGAGACCGTTCACCCTGCAATACTTTGCCGATTCGTCAAAAAAATAGGTGTTAATACTCAGGTGAACCAATGGCCCCGCCCCTAAACTAGGGTCATCGTCCACTGGGGCCACACCGTTTTCGTGCCGCCGCCGGTTTGTGACAGCTCGCCCGCCGCCGACCGATCCTCGTCTAAGTAATCGATTGGCGGCACGAAAGGGGTTACGCCATGCCATGCGAGGTCGGCCCACTCAAGGGGCTACCCCGAGCCCGTGCTGCGAGAAGAGTGCGCCGAAAGGCGGCGCAGGTCGAATTCAACACGGGAGTGCGCCAGCACCCATGCAATAACGATGAGACCACGTTCGCAACCCAAAACTACATCGGCAGTTTCACCAAAGGCCTGCGTCACAATGCCCTCGGTGAAGTCGTCCCCTCGGCTTACGACGCGCTGTTGGCCGCCCTAAGCTCGGGGAATCCCGCGGATTTCGATGCCCTCGATCCGCACTTGGGCTGTCGCGATTCCGGCAACATGGTGGACCGCGCTCGCCAGCGCTTGTTCGAGAACCCCCAGGCCGGGTACGCGTTCGAACTTGAGGGTGTGGACCCCCACCAGGCCGGGCCTCTCGCGGCCACGTGCGGGCTCGATACGTTTCCGGCCCCGCCGGAATTCTCGAGCTCTGATGAGATTGGGGAAATGGCTGAGCTCTACTGGATGGCCCTAGCGCGTGACGTGCCTTTCACCGAGTACCCCACGAACCCACTGATCGCCGACGCGGCCAGCGACCTCAACACGTTTGACCTGTTCGCCGGCTTGACGCCCGCGACCGTCTTCCGCGGCTCTGCCGATGGCGACTTTGGCCACCCAGATCCGCCCGACTTCATTGGCCCCTACGTCTCGCAGTTCCTCTTGCAGGACGTGCCGTACGGAGCTCAGCTGATTCCGGCTCGCATCCGCACACTGCTCCCGAACGTCGACTACCTGACCGTCTACGAGGACTGGCTGAACATTCAGAACGGCTGCGACGCTAACCAGATGGCGTGCGATCCGACGCTGCGCCTCATCCGCAACGGGCGCGATTTGGGTCAGTTCGTCCACATCGACACGGTCTTCCAGGCGTTCTTCAACGCCTGTCTGATCCTGTTGATGGGGCGTGAGACGAGGCGCTGCGAGGCGGCCGCTGGCATGGGCGTCCCGTTTGGGGAGCAACTGCCGTACGTCAATCCCTTCGCCCCCCGCGCGGAGGAGCCGGCGAACAAATCTTCCACGGAGATCGGCATTGCCACCTTCGGTCCCCAGCACATCCAAACCCTCGTGGTGGAGGTGACGACGCGGGCCATGAAGGCCGCCTGGTACCAGAAGTGGCTCGTGCACCGCCGCCTGCGCCCCGAGGAGTTCGGGGGCAGGATCCACAACCATGCCGTCGGCAAAGCGGTCTACCCTTTCCATACCAAGGAGTTCCCTAGGCTTGGACCGCCCACGGATGGGAAAGCGGCAACCAGGGTACTGAAGCGAATCTTCGAGCACAACCGACTCCAGAACGCAAACCGCCGGCGCAGCGATGGCGTGGCGGCGTCCTCCCTGAACCCGAACCCGAACCCTGCCGAGCCCACCTACCTCCTGCCGGTAGCCTACGCCGAGGGCAGCCCGCTCCACCCAGCCTACGCGGCTGGCCACGCCACCGTCTCCGGGGCCTGCGCCACCATCCTGAAAGCGTTCTTCGCAGAGGACCAGCGCATCATCAACCCTGTCGTCCCCAACCTCGAGGGTACGGCACTGGTGAGCTACACCGGCGGCGATGGGGGCGGTCTGACCGTCGGGGGTGAGCTCGACAAGCTGGCCTCCAACGTGTCGCTGGGCCGCAACTTCGCCGGCGTTCATTGGCGCTCGGACCACCGGGAGTCGATCCGGCTGGGCGAGGCGGTCGCCGTCCGGTTGCTCATTGACCAGGCGTTCACCTACAACGAGGACTTCGAGCTGCGCTTCACGCGTTTCAACGGTCAGCCGATGGTCATCACCAAAACAAGCGCCATCATTGCTGGTGGCGGTAAGATCACGACGGTCACATGCGGCGACGGCACGGGAGGCGGTACGAGCGTGGTCGGCTCCGTAGTCACCTAGCTGGGTCCGCCCGCGCTGATCAAGCGTCTCAATAGGAGGCCACCATGCCATACCTCCACGTCCGCCAAAAAACCGGAAATTACGATGCCTGGAAGCAGGTGTTCGACAAATCCGGGGACGCGCGCATCGACGCCGGATCCAAGGGTGGTGAGGTCTTCCAAAGCGCCACTAACCCGAACGAGGTTGTCGTCCTCCTCGAATGGGACGAGGTGGATTTGGCCCAGACATTTGCCCAGTCAAAGGAATTCCAGCAGATGCTGCAGGGAGGCGGTGGGAAGGGGCAGCCCGATGTGCTCGTGCTGAACGAAACCGACGACCCGGTGACCTAGCGTCGCGGGTGCTCTCGGCGTCCTCAGCCTCTGCCTAGTGATCTGTCAACCATCGTTTGTCATCCCGAGGTAACGTAGCGACGAGGGATCCCCGCTGCCGCAGCGCC
>CADCWI010000041.1 GCA_902806355.1 uncultured Thermomicrobiales bacterium
ATGCGTCGATCGAGATCTGGAGTCCGGATCGATGGAGCGCTGTGGATGCCTCGCTTGCGTCGGATGGCGATGAGATAGCTGCCCGGCTGGCGGAGATGCTGTAGCATCTTGGGAGTCATGAGCGGACCACCTGGCTCATTGCAGCCTCCAGTGGTGTGCATTGATCCGACCTTAATCAATCAGAATGAAGGTGCCCGGTGTGGTGCTGAGGTGTGGTTCGCAACATTGCAGCAGGGTTGCTCGACTTCGGGCAACCGTCACCGTTGACACTTTACGTTCTGGATCCGGAACATGATGGCGACCACGCCGATGCCTCACAGCTACACCAGCCGAAACCTTCCGGCCTCCGACACCGAATCGGTTCCTGATCTGAAAAGCCCTTCGCATACGACAGTACTCCTCGAGGAGGCGGTCGACTCGCTTAGGCTGCGTCCCGGCGGCACATACGTCGACGGCACGTTCGGTGGAGGTGGGCATTCGCTCCGGATCCTGAACGACCCGATCGATGTTGCCCGCGTGATCGCGATCGATGCCGACGGTGCAGCTCGCCTCCGGGCAGAAGCCCTCCATCAGCAGCTACGCATTGGCAACCGCCTCCGGTTCGTCCACGCCAACTTCCGAGATCTCGTGCAGGTCGTCTCCGATCTCGACATCGGACATGTCGATGGCATCCTGCTCGATCTCGGTCTATCGTCGTTTCAGCTCGATGAGGGCGATCGCGGGTTCTCCTTCCGACACGATGCCCCGCTCGACATGAGGTTCGATCAGTCAACCGGGCAGTCCGCAATGGAGTTGGTCAATACCGCCTCGATGGAGGATCTCACCCGGCTTATCCGGGAGTACGGCGAGGACCAGCAGGCACGGCGGATCGCGGCCGGTCTGGTCCGGGAGCGTAGCAGCGCACCTCTGACCACAACCGGGCAAGTCGCCGGCATCATCGAGTCGATCGTGGGAGGCCGCCGCGGGCGAACGATTCA
The DNA here is from genome assembly GCA_902806355.1 of uncultured Thermomicrobiales bacterium. The sequence goes on from CADCWI010000041.1 coordinate 978, forward strand.
TCCGGCCACGCGGACGTTTCAGGCCCTGCGGATCGCGGTCAACGATGAGCTCCAGGCGCTGCGCGAGGTACTGGGGGCGGCGATCGACATCCTGGCCCCGGGTGGACGGCTGGTGGTGATCGCGTTCCATTCGCTCGAGGACAGGATCGTCAAGCGGGCGATCGAAGCGGAATCGACCCGATGCGTCTGCCCTCCCGAGCAGCCGATCTGTACGTGCAATCACATCCCCCGGCTGCGCCGGCTGGGCAAGCCGATTCGGCGGTCCGCGGCGGAGGTCGCCGCCAATCCGCGGAGCCGGAGCGCGATCATGCGAGTCGCCGAGCGCCTTGACGAGGGCGGCCGGACGGTCAGCGTGGAGCCGGGAACATGAGTCGATATCCTCTACGCGACGTACTCGACGGCACTGGTGGCCAGTTGCGTGGCGAATTGCCGGGCGACCACGTCTTCAAGACGCTGCAACGCGATGCGCGCAAGATTCGCCCGGGTGACCTCTACCTGGCAGTGCGCGGTGAGCGTTTCGACGGCAATACCTTCACCGGTGATGCCGCGGAGCGCGGAGCCGCCGCCGCCATCGTCAGCCGAGAATGGGCCGATGCGCAACTGACCTTGCCATTGCCGGTCGTGGTGGTCGATGACACGATCGGGGCACTGCAGCGCTGGGCAACGTGGCGGCGCGAGCGTATGGACGCGATCGTGGTCGGAGTCACGGGAAGTGTCGGAAAAACGAGTGCCAAGGAATCGATCGCCGCGGTGATTGGCCGGTCGCGAAAGACCTACCGAAGCCCCGGCAGTTACAACAACGAGATTGGCCTCCCGTTGTCGCTGCTCGAAGCGGAGGATGACGTCGGGGCGATCGTGCTCGAGATGGGCGGGGCCTATGCATTGGGCGAGATCACGATGTTGGCCGGGATCGCGAAGCCACAAATCGGCGTTGTGACGAATGTCCATCCGGTACATCTCGAACGGATGGGAAGCATCGAAGCGATTGCGCAGACCAAGACGGAGTTGCCGGCCGCGTTGCCTTTGGACGGTATCGCCGTGCTCAACGGCGACAATCCATGGGTGCGGGCGATGGCGGAGGCAACCCCGGCTCGTGTCGTTTTCTATGGACTGGAAGCGCACAACCATGTGCGAGCCGATTCCATCACGACTGACGGGCTGAAGGGAAGTACCTTCTGGTTGACGGTCGACGGAGAGCGAAACTTCGTCCGGGTCCCGTTCGTCGGGGGTCCGGGGGTCCAGGTGGCGCTTGTCGCCCTCGCAGTCGGCTATGCTCTCGGGCTACACATCTCGGAAATGCTGACGGCTCTGCAGGACCCTGCGATCCAGGTGCGCTTGCTGTTCGCTCCGGGACCTGACGGGTCGGAAATCATCGACGACACGTACAACGCGAGCACACCTTCGGTTCTGTCGGCATTGAGCTTGCTTGAGGAGGTTCCGGCACAACGACGGATCGCCGTCCTCGGGGATATGCGGGAGCTCGGACGAAACTCCGACGACGAGCACCGGATCGTCGGTCGGCGCGCGGCGAACATCGTCGACATGCTCATCACGTACGGTGAATCGGCGCGGATCGTCGCCGAGGAAGCGGCGATGATCACGCCGGACCGGACCCGTCTACTCGTGCGGGCCTTCGCCGAATCGGAAAAGGACACAGTGGTCGCGATGCTTCGACGGGAATTGCGCAAGGGAGATATCGTGCTCGTCAAGGGATCTCGCGGACTCGAGATGGAGACCATCGTCCAGCAGCTGAGATCCGACGTCGGACCACACGATGGTCTCCAGGCCGACCCGGTGGAAGGTCAGGCGTGAGCGATTTTCTCCCCGCCGGTATGGTGCTCGGGGCGGCGCAGATCATGCCGTCGGATCCTGCGGAGAATATGGCGGTATCGCTCGCCATATCGGCCCTTGCCTTTGTCATGACGATCATCATCGGACGTCCGATCATCACCTACCTGCGGCTCAAGAAAGTAGGCAAGAAGGTCCGTCTCGAGCTCGAAAAGCATCAGGGCAAGGCGGGTACGCCGACGATGGGCGGCATCATGATCTGCCTGTCGGTGGTCGTCATCACGCTGGTCTTCAACACGGTGGGCCGGCTCTCGATGCTGCTTCCGGTCGGGGTCCTGATCGCGGCGGGTGTGCTCGGGGCGATCGACGACCGCATGAATCTCGTCGGTGGCAAGCAGAGCGGGATGACGGCCCGCTTCAAGTTCACCTGGCTCAGCGTGTTCGGGCTCGTTGCGGCGATGGTGTTGCACCTTCCCGATCCGTTTGGCCTCGCTCTTCACCACATGTACATTCCATTCTTTGGACGATTCGATATCGGCTGGATCTATGTCCCGATCGCCGCGTTCTCGATCATCGGGATGGCGAATGCGGTCAACCTCACCGATGGCCTCGACACGCTGGCCGCCGGCACGGCGGCGATCGCATTCTGCGCGTACGGAATCATCGCCTACCGCCAGGGCCAGGTCGGTGTTGTGGCGTTCTGCTTCACGATGGTAGGGTCCCTGGCCGGTTTTCTCTGGTTCAACGCTCATCCCGCACAGGTCATCATGGGCGACACCGGCGCGCTGGCGATCGGGGCGGCGCTTGCTACCGCGGCGTTCATGACCGGACAGTGGCTCCTGTTGCCAGTGGTGGGCGCAGTGTTCGTGGCCGAGACCGTATCGGTCATGATCCAGGTCTCGTACTTCAAAGCCACGAAGGGCAAGCGAATCTTCCGAATGACGCCGCTGCATCACCATTTCGAGCTGTTGGGGTGGTCGGAGACGCAGGTCACGATGCGCTTCTGGATCGCGGGAATGATGGCTGGCCTGCTGGGGGTCGCACTTGCGTTGCTCTAGACATCGCCCGGGTGACTGCTTATGAATGATCCACGTTCGCCAGCCTGGTTTGCAGGCAAGCGCGTTACGGTCATGGGATTGGGCGTGCTCGGTGGTGGCGTCGGTGTCGCGAGATACCTCGCCAGGCATGGCGCGATCGTCACTGTCACGGACATGCGGGACAAGTCTGCTCTCGGCGACTCGGTGGAGGCATTGCGGGATCTTCCGATCGCGTTCCATCTTGGAGGGCACCAGATGGACGATTTTCGAGCTGCCGGTGCGGACGTTATCGTCCGCAATCCCGGTGTTCCGATGACCTCGCCGTACCTGCGGGCCGCGAAGGGCGAGGGTGTCGGGATCGAGATGGAGATGTCGCTCTTCTTCCGATTCTGTCCGGCGCCGATCCTTGGCGTGACAGGCACCAAGGGGAAGACGACGGTCACGGCCCTGATCGGAGAGATCCTGCGCCACTGGCGACCCGAGAGTGTCGTGGCGGGGAACATGGGCGTCTCGGCGATGATGGAACTCGATCGGCTCGATTCATCGACGCCGGTCGCGATCGAGCTGTCGAGCTTTCAGATCGAGGCGTTGAACGAGCACCACCTCTCGCCGCATGTCGCGGTCCTTACCAACATATCCGAAGATCATCTCGACCGGTACGGTGACTTCGCGCAGTATGCGGAGACGAAACTGGGACTTGCCCACTCCATGCGGGATCAAGATGTCGTGGTCTACAACAGTGAAGACGTGATCGTGAGAACCGTGGAACACCAGACCCGGGCGCGCCTGTTCCCGTTTGGGTTACGTCACCGAAATGGGGAAGGTGCATGGCTGTCTGGCAATCGGCTGGTGGTCCGCGACAGCGCGAACGAGCTGGCGGTTCCACGATCCAGCGTGTTGGCGCTGAATGGCGACCATGGCGCGCTCAACACGCTCGCGGCAATCGGCGCGGCGCACGTCTATGGAGCTCCCGCCTGGGCGATCGAGCGGGGGATCGAATCATTCAGAGGGGTGCCGAACCGCCTCGAAGACATTGCCACGATCGATGGCGTGCGGTATGTCAATGACACTTCGGCGACGGCTCCGGCGGCGGCAGTCGCTGGGGTCAGGGTGTTGACGTCGCTCACCCCCGGGTTGCATCTGATCGCGGGCGGGGCGGACAAGCGGACCGATCTCGCGCCGTTCGCCGACGCGGTCCACGAGTCACACGCACACGTCTATCTGCTGAACGGCTCGGCCACGCCGGCACTTGCCGCCATGCTAGCCGAGCGTGATGTCGCGGTGGCTGGCACATTCGACTCGATGGCCGACGCAGTCGATCATGCCGCGAATAGGTCGACGCCGGGGGACATCGTGGCGTTGTGTCCCGGATGCGCCAGCTTCGGCATGTTTCGTAACGAGTTCGATCGTGGTGAGCAATTCCGGGCAGCCGTCACCCGGATAGGACGGGCAGTGCGGGAATCGGCTCATGAATGAATACGCACCAGCACATCAACCGCTGGCGTTACCCGCGCCTCCCGCAACGGTCCACTTCATCGGAATCGGTGGAGTGAGCATGAGCGGTATCGCCCAGATGCTGGTTGCGCAGGGCTATGCCGTGACCGGCTCCGACATTGCCCGATCGGCTCAGACACGGGCACTCGAAGAGCACGGCGTGACTCTCGTGATCGGGCACTCCGATCCGGCCCTCGCCGGTTCGGCCGATATCGTCGTTTCAACTCGTCGGGCTGAGCTCCAGGCCGCCACGGAACTGGCGGCGGCACGGGCGAATGGGGCGCTAATCGTGAAGCGCGGGCAACTCCTCGGGATGCTCGCGAACGTCAAGCGGTCACTCGCGGTTGCTGGTACCCACGGCAAGTCCACCACGACCGGAATGGTTACACATGCCCTCGCCGAGATGGGCGCGGACCCGAGCTATGCCACCGGCGCGGTGATCCCGTCGCTTGGCGGCACGACTGGTTTCGGAGCAGGACCGTTCATGACGGTCGAGGCGGACGAGTTCGACCGGTCCTTTCTCTGGCTGCGTCCAGAAGTTGCCATCATCACGTCCGTCAGCTTCGATCACCCCGATATCTACGAGTCACAGGACGAGTACGACGATGCGTTCCAGACGTTCGCCCGGGGCATTTCGCCAGGCGGAACACTGGTGATCGCGGGAGACGATCTTGGAGCGTCGCGGGTGCTCCAAGGATTGGGGGAACCTCGGAATTTGCCTTTCGCGGTTGTCACATTCGGAGAGGGCGGTGACAGGGTCAGTGACTGGAGACTCGAGTGGGACGGCAGAAGCTGCACGTTCATCGAACCCAACGCGCGATCGCATTCCGTGCGCCTTGCGGTCCCTGGAAAACACAACGCGCGCAACGCGATCGCCGCGACGGCGGCTCTCGTCGCGCTGGGGTTCAGCGCCTCGGAATCGATCGCGGCAATCGAGACGTTCACCGGAGTCGGTCGGCGCTTCGAGCATAAGGGCACCTTCAACAGTGTTGATGTTGTAGACGACTACGCTCACCATCCCGACGAGATCGCGGCCGTGCTTGCTGCAGGCCGCGACACATTTTCCGGGCGGCGCATCGTGGCGGTGCATCAACCGCACACCTACTCTCGCACGAAAAAGCTCCTCGCCGAGTTTGCTGTGTCGCTGGACGATGCCGACGAAATCGTGTTGCTCGATATCTATCCCTCAGGAGAGCAGGACACGCTTGGAATCTCCTCTGCCGATATCCTCTCCCGGCTCCGGAAGCCCGCACATCCCGCATCGGGGCCCGAGGATGCCGCTCGGATCACCGCCAGCATCGTCCGGCCAGGTGACGTCGTGCTCACACTCGGCGCAGGTGACATCACACGAACCGGCGCCCTCCTCGGTTCGTTGCTGCGCGAGGCAGGTACGAACCAGGCAGAGAAGGACGGCGGCAGGCGGGACGGAACAGCAGATGCCGCACCGCGAACGCCTCCTCGCCCGAAGCGGAAAACGGCTCCTTCCTTCGCGCTTCCCGGTGCCCCGGATCTTCGAGTCATCGAAGGCGCGTCGATGGCGATGTACACCACGGTGAGGCTGGGAGGAAACGCCGACTTCCTGATCCGCGTCCAGCACCCTGATCAGTTCGCGACAGCCGTGCGTTGGGCCTACTCGGAGGAAATGCCGCTCACCGTGATCGGCGGAGGCAGCAACCTGCTCGTCAGCGACGAAGGGATCCGTGGAGTGGTGATCGTCGCTCGCACGCCCGGGGATCGAGCGATGCCCTTGCTGGACGCTGAAGACCGCGACGACCATGTCCGGGTGTCGGTGGCGGCGCAGGCGCCTCTCTCATGGGTAGGACGCCATTGCGCCGAGCAGGGATGGTCCGGCATGGATTGGGGCGTTGGTCTTCCAGGTCAGATCGGTGGTGCGACGGTGAACAACGCGGGAGCTCATGGTACGGAGCTCAAGGATCATCTCGCCGCGATCGATATCCTGCTCGACTCCGGCGAGATCGAACGCAAGCCTGCGTCCTGGCTGGAGCCAGCCTATCGCATGACGCGGATCAAGGGAGCACCGCGTCCACGCCCATGGCTGGTCGTGCGTTCGATCTTCGATCTCCGGAAAGATGACCCACAGAAGCTGATCGCGCTCGCCGATGATCATGCCGCATTCCGCAAGCGAACCCAGCCGACTGGCGCATGCTCAGGCTCGACGTTTGCCAATCCGCCCGGGGACTTCGCTGGCCGGCTGCTCGAAGAAGCCGGGCTCAAGGGGCACAAGATCGGTGCGATGCAACTCTCCCCAAAGCACGCGAACTGGGTGGTCAACACGGGTGGCGGTACCGCTGCCGATGCCTGGACACTGATCCAGTTCGCGCGTTCCACCGTCGCGGAGCGGTTTGGCGTCGATCTGCGGCCGGAGATCGAGCGCGTGGGAGAAGGCGTGGAATTCAACGCCGGACACTGATGTCTGTCGATGTCATCACACAGATGAACGAAAGAGCCAATGTATGACCACTGATTCGAATGGAGCGCGAAAGATCCGGGTGGCCCTTCTGTTCGGGGGCCAGTCGGCCGAGCATGATGTGTCGTTGCGGTCCGCGCAGACAATCATGCGCGCATTCGATGATCAGCGGTACGACGTCGTCCCGATCGGCATCACCCGTACAGGGCGTTGGGTTTCCGGCGGAGATCCGATGGCGGCCCTCACCGCTGCGTCGCCGATGTTTCACCTCGGTGAGGGGGAGCAGGCTTCGGCGGTAGGTCTCGACGAGGAGGACACGTTCGCATTGGTGTCGGCTTCCGGTTCAGACGCGTCACCGGCTGTTCCAGCGAGCATGACGCAGGATGTGGATGTCGTGTTCCCGGCACTCCATGGACCGATGGGAGAGGATGGGACACTGCAGGGCATGCTGGAGCTCTCGGGAGTTCCCTATGTCGGGGCGGGTGTGCTTGGATCGTCCGTGGCGATGGACAAGGCGATGACGAAGACCGTGCTTGCCCAGGCGGGTCTGCCGCAACTGCCGTGGCGGATGGTGCTGCGCAGGGACTGGGGGCGTGACCCATCTGCGATCACCGGGTGGATTACCGACGAGATCGGATTCCCGTGCTTCGTCAAGCCCGCGAACATGGGATCGAGTGTTGGCATTTCAAAAGTGACCAGCCCGGCGGAACTGCCGGCGGCGATGGATCTCGCGGGTCATCACGATCGCAAGATCGTGATTGAACAAGGTGTCGACGCGCGCGAGATCGAGATGGCGGTCCTGGGCAACGATGATCCGGTTGCGTCCGTCGCTGGCGAGATCGTTCCCAGGGACGGGTTCTACGACTACGAGGCCAAGTACATCGATGACTCGGCGGAATTGATCGTGCCCGCCAGAATCGATCCGGGCGTGCTTGCGACACTGCAAGGGTTGGCGATCAGGGCTTTTCAGGCATTGGACTTGGCGGGCCTGGCAAGAGTCGACTTCTTCGTCGAGCGAGATACCGGTCACGTGTATATCAACGAGGTGAATACCCTGCCGGGCTTCACGTCCATCAGTATGTATCCGATGCTTTGGGAAGCCAGTGGTGTACCGATTGCGGAGCTCGTCGATCGGCTCGTTGGACTCGCGCTGGAGCGGTATGCGGACCGACAGCCGGGAGACTATCAGCATGGCTGATGGGCGACGGCTTCGGGACAGAGACGTGCACACGTGCCAGGCGATACCGGTGCTCGACTGGCTCGCCGGCACTGGCATTCGTACGCGCTGATCCAACATTCATGCTAAATGTTGTCGTGTGCGTCAAGGGCGTACGGGCACCGTGCTATACTCTGGACGTTATGCGCGTCACTTGACATTCGGCCCGCGTGTCGCCATGCGTGAAGGCGCGCCACGTGATCGTGGGCGTTTGGCGATCTCGGGAGCCGTGCACATGGTGCCAGAGTCGTACGTTGGATTCCCGATATCGAAGTTGTCGCCGAAAGTGTCTCCGGACGGAATGGAGACATTCTCCTTGAAATGTGGATGGTGAAGGGACGATGCAATCCCGCGGACAGAACCCGGCTCGGCGGCAGCAAGGCGTGCGCGTTCATGGGGCACCCGGCTCGGCACAGGGACAGCCCCGGCAGGGCGACGCACCTGCTCCCCAGGACGGAGCAGGCGCCCCTTCGCCCCGGTGGAGTTCGTTCGAATCACTAGCCCAGGCGTTTGCCCGGATCAAGGTCATTGGTGTTGGCGGGGCGGGAGGCAATGCGATCAACCGGATGGTGCGATCTGGTGTCGACGGCATCGAGTTCGTTGCCGTCAATACTGATGCCCAGGCGCTGATGACCAGTGAGGCGACCATCGCTATCCGCATTGGTGACAAGCTCACCAAGGGTCTGGGGGCCGGTGGGCGACCAGAGATCGGTGAGCGGGCGGCGGAGGAGAGCTCCGAGAGCCTGACCGAGGTGATGAAGGATTGTGACATGATCTTCATCGCCGCGGGTATGGGCGGGGGGACGGGCACCGGCGCCTCACCGACCATCGCCCGGCTCGCCAAAGCGGCCGGGGCACTGACGGTCGCGGTGGTCACGAAGCCCTTTGAATTCGAGGGGGGCCGACGCCGCCGAGCCGCCGAGGAAGGCATCGCCCTGCTTCGCGAGACGGTCGACGCCCTGATCACGATCCCGAACGAGCGCCTCCTTCACATGGTCGATCCCAAGACGACCGTCACCGAAGCGTTCCAAATCGCGGACGATGTGCTGCGGCAGGGTATCGCGGGAATTTCCGATCTCATCACCAAGCCAGGTGTGATCAACCTCGACTTCGCCGACGTGAAGACGATCATGCATGATGCCGGGTCGGCCCTGATGGCGATCGGGTACGGGGAGGGCTCGGACCGCTGCGTCAATGCCGCTCGGGAGGCGATTGAGAGCCCGTTGCTGGAGATGAACATCCAGGGTGCCAAAGGTGTCCTCTACAACATCAGCGGGGGCGGAAACCTGACCTTGTTCGAGACGAGCGAAGCGGCCGATGTGATCAGGGCCGCCGCCGATGACGACGCCGAGATCATCTACGGGACGTCGATCGATGAAGCGCTAGGCGATGGGGTGATGATTACCCTGATCGCGACCGGCTTTGATGAGCACGATCAGCTCGACAACTACGGCATCCGGAACCTCGGACGCGACGACGCGCGGATGATCGATCGAGCGCCGCAGCGGTCCGCTGGCAATCAGCCGGTCCAGGCTCGGCCGGCCGCGAACGAGCCACCGGTCTATCCCGATGATGATTGGGAGACCGAGTCGTCGATCATCCGCTTCCTGCGCGAGCGCTAAGCTGTGTGCCACTGATCGTGGCAGCGCTCGTCCTTCGGGACGAAGCCATCACGTCTGCGTCTTCTCTGGCGTGGACATTGCGCGACGCGGTTCGTGACGCCGTTGGAGAGGAGCCCGAGCGATGCGATGTCCCTATTGCAGGACTCGCGACTCTCGCGTGATCGATAGCCGGGAGTTGAGCGGCGGCGATTCGATTCGACGTCGTCGCGAATGCGTGGGTTGCCATCGCCGCTTCACGACGTATGAGCGAGTGGAGTCGGTATCGCTCGTGATCGTCAAGAAGGACGGGCGCCGAGAAGAGTTCAATCCTGACAAGCTCCGGCAGAAGATGCGCGTTGCCCTTACGAAGCGACCAGTGAGCGAGGATCAGCTCGATGCGCTGGTAGGCAGGATCGAGGGCGAGTTGCTTGCACTGGGCACGAAGGAAGTCCCTTCGAAGGCAATTGGCGAGGCCGCGTTGCGAGAGTTGAAGGCGCTCGATCAGGTCGCGTATATCCGATACGCATCAGTCTACCGCGAGTTTGCCGATATCGAAGACCTCCGGCGCGAGATGGAGGGGTTGTCGACCCCCGCCACAGAACGCAACCGGTAGGGCTGAACGCACGCCCCAGAGGCGGGAACGGAACAGGCCGCTGATCGTGCGATCAGCGGCCTGTTCCGTTCAACGATGATAGGTCACAACTTCAGGCCAGTCGACTAGCTGAGATGCGGCTCGATCCGATCGAGAATCTGCTGCTTGGGAAGGGCGCCGACGATCTTCTCGACCGGCTGACCACCCTTGTAGAGCACCATTGTCGGGATGTTGAAGACGCCAAGCTGACCGGCATACTGCTGGTTCTCATCGACGTTGACCTTGACGATCTTCACCCGCGCATCCTGCTCTTCAGCAATCTCGGCAAGGACCGGACCGACGATCCGGCATGGACCGCACCAGGGGGCCCAGAAGTCGACCAATACCGGCTTGTCGGCGTCGATCACTTCCTTTTGGTAAACGGTATCAGTGATTTCGAGCGGCTTGGCCATCTATTCCTCCACAGGCTGAGCATTCAGGTTATTACTTCCCAAATGATAGCATAGGCTGGGCTCCAATACGACCAGTGATGAGGGTCGCATCCAGGACCATCGTTCGATTCCGCTTTGCACAGTGCACGTCGGATGCCTCCACTGGCACGCCTCTACATGGAAGCACGCGCGTGATGTTGGCACGCGACGTGGCAGCCCGTATCCTCTGCGTATGGAACCACTCGAGATCGCCTCATTCGATCGTCCGGTGCGCGTCGTGATCGACGGCAACTTTCTCAGGTTGCCGCCGTCCGGCATCGGCACCTACGTTCGTTGCCTGGTCGATGCGCTGCGCGCCGATCAGGAACGACTCGGCATTTCCCTTGATGTCCTCGATCATTCCCGGGCTGACATCCTGCGGCCGGGAAGCCGGCTGCACCGGTTCGCGTGGGACACGATCGGCTCGGGCGTAAGTGTCGCGCGTCGGCGGCCACGACCGAGCGTGCTTCACCTGCCACAGATGAGTGCCCCAATCGTCTCTCCCCTGCCTATCGTCGTTACGATTCATGATGTCATTCCGCTCGTGCTCGAAGAGTACAGGGTGTCGCGGGCGATGCAGGCATACCTCGCGCTGATGGCACGAACGGCTCGGAACGGCCGGGTGATCATCGCGCCTTCCCAGGCGTCGGCAGGTGACATCCAGCGTGTCCTCGGCGTAAGCGTCGAACGGATTACCGTGATTCCCGAGGCGGCTTCTCCTGATCTGGAGCCAGACCATACGGGAGTGGCCGCCATCGCGGTTCGGGATCGCTTCGGGATCGAGGGACCGTTCCTCTTCAACATCGGCGGCCTCGATATCCGCAAGAACGTTCCGCTTCTCGTCGAATCCTTCGCGGACGCGCTGACCGAGCTCCCGCCGGCGATGTCGCTCGTGATTGCCGGGCGGGCGCACTCCGACAATCCCCGCATGTTTCCGCCGATCGAACCGATCATCAAGGCACGAGGGCTCGAAGGCCGAGTCCACTTGCTCGGTCAGGTCACGGATGATGAGCGACGGTCACTGCTGCAGGCGGCAATGGCGTGCATCACCCCGTCCATGTACGAGGGGTTCGGGCTTACCCCACTCGAAGCGATGGCATGTGGAACGCCAGTCATTGCGGCCAATTCGTCGAGCTTTCCGGAGGTTATCGGCGGCGCCGGGATGCTCGTCGAGCCGGAGCGAGGTGCGTTGGCAAGGGCGATGATCCAGTTGACGACGGATCCCCGGCTCATGCGTGACCTCGGCGCGGCCGGTCTGGAGCGGTCGCGGCAGTTCAGCTGGGCCAGGGCCGCCGAAGCGACCGCATCGGTCTACCGGACCGTCGCCGCGCAGCACTGACCGTTTCAGTTCCAGGGGCATTATCCGGCTGGCTGGCAGCCCGCACTGAGGAACAACTGCAACTGGACCTCCCCGGCGGGATCAGTGCCCGGCAGCGCGATCGACTCGCTCGCCAGTTGCGGCTCCGAGCCGTCGGTCGGCTCGGGCAGAAGCTGTTGGAAGCTTGACTGGATCAATCGGGCGATCGCATCCGAGAGGTCGACTCCGGGACCAACGTCGGGAGCACGCGACGAAATGTTGACGAACCCGATCCGGCAATTCTCCCCCCGGATATACGGTGCAAGGGCGGTGCTGAGTTCCTGCCGTGCGTTGTTGATGGCTCCCTGATCTCCGCCAAGCACGCCATTGAGGTCGACCTGAATTGTTGCCGAGACAGAGACCGGGTTAAGGGAGTTCAGTTGCAGCTGCTGATCGAGCGCGACAGACGTCGCGTTGGCGTTCGATATCTGGGCACCAGCGGCCTCAGCGGTCGCTTGCGCGGCGGCGGACTGCGCCTGGCTCGTCGCGAGCGAGTTTTGGGACGCCGTGATAGTCGCCTGAGTGTTGACCCCGGCGTTGGCGCTCTCGGTAGCGGACGCTTGGAGCGCTGCCTGCTCGGTGGCTTGTGTGTTGACGACGTTGGCGCTCTCGGTGGCGGATGCCTGCAATGACGCTTGCTCGGTCGCCTGGGTGTTGATGGTATTGGCGATCTCGGTCGCCTGGGCAACACTGGTGGCGAGGTTGCTGTTGAGATCAGCGACGCTCGAGTCCGTGCTTGCGCGCTCCGTAGCGAGGGCGGCGATCGTTGCCTCGGCCGACGTTGCGCTTTCGGTGGCCTGGGCATCGGACGTCGCACGCTCGTCCGCGGTCATCGCTTCCCTGGTCGCGGCTTCGTTGGCCATCTCCGTTGCTTGGGCTGATTGCTCGTCGGCCGCGGCCTGTGTCTGTTGTGCCGCGGTATCCGCTTGAGCGACCTCATCCTCCAGCGCTTCGACGGTCTGCCGGTTCTGGGCCGCGGCGCGGGAGAAGTTTGCCTCCGCCGTCTCTAACTCATTTGGGGTGGAGGTCGGCGTTGGCGTTGGCGGTTCCTGCCCCACCGTGTTGGCGACAGCGAAGAGCATGGCCAGCCCGAGCAGGAGGTCGGCGAAGAGCCAGCCGCCGAGCACGAACATGTCGTTGCGTGTCCGTCGTTTCCGTTTGTAAGGCTGCATCAGATATCTCCGCTGGCCTCAGCCGACAGTGCCGAAGGTCGCTCTCCACCCCGCGTTGTGCCAGAGGCATGTCAGGAGCGCGCGCCGCGGCCCCAGGCGGGCCGGGAACCTCCACTTACCGGCTCTTCCGGGGATGGCTCCGGATCGCGGTCGACGCGGATGGAACCGGGTGATTGCTGGATCAGCCGGTTGAGCGTGGTCGCAAGTCCGTCGAGTCGCTGCACGAGGTGCTGCAGATCCTGGTTGATCTCGCGTTGGCGCTGAGCGGTGTTCAGGCCAACCGAGCCCATATCCCGGGCGACTTGCGAAATCTCCTTGGCGATGTCGCCCTGGCGGGAAAGCAGTCCGGAAAGGGCGTTGGCCTGCTGCCCGGTCTGCGTGCCCAGTCGCTCGAACTCTTCCTTGATCCGCTCCAGCCCGGTCCCGATCTCGTCCAGGGCGCGCGTGTTCGACTGCGTACCGGCGGTGGTCACGCGCAGCGCCTCGGCCAACCTCCCGTTAGCCTGGGTGTCGCCGGCGAGCGTCTGTTCGACACGCTCCTGGCTCTGGCCGATCTGACGCGCGATGTCGCCGATCGCGCGCACTGCTTCGGAGGCGATGCGTCCGGCCTGGGCAGCCGACTCGGCACCGGTGATGGCTTTGTCCGCGGTATCGGATAGTGAGTTGGCGGCAAGCGCGAGTTGCCTTGTCACCGCCTGATCGCTCTGCACCGCCGAGGAAGTCATCCGCTCCAGGTGCGAGATTGCCGTGAGCATGCTCTTTTGCTGATCGGCAGCCGAACTCACCTCTCCGGTCAGGTCCTGGAGGGCCGTTTCCAATCCGGAAGAGACCTGACGGAGATCCACAAGGAGCCGGTGCATCTCTTCCGCTCCGGAGCGCATGCCCGAGGCAAACTTGCCGAAGTCGGCGAACTCGCGTTCCCTGCGCGTCGCCAGGTTCTCGAGTCGATCGTGCTCGACCTGGAGCTGCGTCAACAACTCCTGGCTGCTTCTCTCAAAGCGGTCTGCCAGGCGCTCGACACTGTCACTGAGCTGCGCCGGGCGATCGGAACGGTCACCGGCAAGGATTACTGTCGCTTCGGCGAGGACGTTGTCGAATTCCGCCTGGAACGCTGATGCGGTGTCGGTGATCCGGTCCTCCTGTGTCTCGCGGCGACCATGCGTGTAGAACGTGAGCAGGATCATCACGACGATCACCACCGCGTCGATGATCGCGACGGTTGAGAACGTTGGCGAGAGGACGCTGGCCTCGCCACCGAAACCGCGTTGCCAGAGGAGCAGGAACGGCGTTCCCGCTTCGTCCGGATTTGCATTGATGTAGCGGTTATACGCGAGCGCGGCTTCCGCCAATGCCGCCCAAGTCAGCAGGATCGGCACGAGCACCAGAACGTTGCGAATCTTGTCGGCGATCTCGATCGATGACGGAGCGTAGCCGCCCTCACGGCGAACCGCATACACCAGCGACAACCGGTCAGTGTTGAAGGCTCGGCTCAGATCGACATCGGACCAGCGTTGTCGCCCGCGCTCGGTCGCCAGCGCATTGCCGAGGTCGCGCAGTCGTGCCGAGGAGCGGGGATCGACTTCCGCGAGTGAAGCCGCCATGCCATTGATCTCGCTGGAAATGTTGGCGGGGCTGGTCCAGACACTCTGCCCGCGATCGGGGTCAGCGGCGGCGGTGCGAAATGTTGCCTGGGAGCGTTGCGTACGAGGTTCGAGTGGCTGCTCGTTGAACGAGTCTGGGGATGACTGGGTTTTTCGGGTGCGTAGCTGCAAGGGTAGAAACCTTTCCGCGACCGATGCAGGGGGTCGGATGTCTAGCGTGGTCCGCTACAATCGCGTGAGTTGTGAGGACACTCTACCATTCTACGTTGACAGTGTTGAACGTTCATAATCGCCATGAGACTTCTACGAAACGAGGGAGCACACGATGGACAGGATCGCTCGCTTCCAGAACGCGCTGCTCCAGCCTGACGTTCCAGAGTTCCAGATTCTTGGTGTGCGACCGGAACTCGACCATGCCGGACGACCGGTAGTTGTAGCGGGCAACAACGCCATGGTTGCCAAGCTGATCCGCCGTGATGGCAGGCACGTCGCGTTCCGGGCAGTCGACAACTCCGACATGGGTGGTGACTGGCTGCTACGGCATACCGCGCTTCAGCAAGGGTTGAATCAGGGGATCAGGCAGTGGATCCCGGCGGGCATTCGCGTCGTCCGAGGCCGCTCGTTCGCCGATGTCGTTCACCCTGGAGACGATGTCCGAGCAGGGCGTTCCACCGCTGCGGTAGCGATGGAATGGATCGAGGGACCGACCCTCATGCACACGGTCGACCGTGCCGCCAGGGCTGGTAACGCCGCCGTGCTGCGGGCGCTCGGCAAGGCGCTGCGCGAGTGCATGGAGGGGCTCGCCGCCGAGTCGTTCGTTCATGGTGACATCACCGCGCACAATATCATTGTCCGGCCCTCTGGCAGGCTCACCGTAGTGGACTTCGATACCGCAACCTGGCCGGGTTCGCCGCTTGGTCCGGGAGGAACAGGAGCACCCGGATATCGACATCCGACTGCCACGCTTCCCGGAAGCCAACGTGATGAGTTCGCGACGCTCGTTCTCCTGACGTCCCTCGCGGTGCTGGCCGATGAACCGGATCTGCGCCGGTCTTTCGGCGACCCGGTCTCGGCGCCGGATGGTGTCCTGATCTTTTCACCCTGGGATCTTCAGGACCTCCAAGCGTCACCCGCATATGCCGACATATCTGCCCGCGTGAGCGGAGAAACCGCCGAACTGATGCAACGGTTGGCACAGGCATGCCAGAGCACTGCGGACAACCTGCCGGGCGTGCTTGACGGCACGTTGCGTGTTGCTGTCTCGCCGGTGTCTCAACAGCCGGAGCCTTCGTTCGAAAAGACCTGGCATCTCGATTCGGCGCTCGAGCGCATTCGTTCCAGATACGGACCCGCGACGCTCGACGGTGCCCCTGCTGGTGCGAGCGTCTCCAAGAAACGAGATGGCGAGACGTTGTCACGCTCAGGTGCGGGAGGCTGGCCCGAGGTGGTCAGTCCGGATGTCTCCGGGAGCGGTCTCTGGCGACCGGGTAACGAGGACGATCGCATTCGACTGGTGAAGGCCATCGAGCGAGATGACGAAAACGAGGTGGCGTGGCTATGGGCGCGCCTTGCATCTGATCCTTTCGCGGTGATGCATGCGGGCCGTGTAGAGGATGTGCTTGCCCGGGGGTACCACCGCCGGATCGACCATGAGGTGAACCGTGGGCATGACGACCAGGTGATCGCACTTGCGGAGGAAGCGTCGGAGCGGAACCTTCCGCTACCCAGGACTGCCCGTGTCGCCGTTCGTTCCGCACGGGAGCGACGAGATGTGCGGGCCGAGCTCGAGCGAGCCTTGCGGGAGGATGATACGGAGGCGCTTGCTGATCTTGCGGTCTCCGGAAGGCTGGTCGTGCTCGGTGATGCCGACCGGATTTCCCTGCAACGGGTGCTGCGAGCCATCGAGCGGCCCATCCTGGATCGGGCACTCGCCACCGACGATGACCGGATCATCATGCACGCGTACGATCCAGCGCTGTTCGACGGCGATCTTTCCCTTGGCAGGGAGGAGCGCGAGCGGATCGAACTCGCAAGCACGCGTCAGGCCTGGGTGGATGCGGTCCGAACGGCGCTCAAGCAGCGGCGAACGCACGAGTTGTTCGACCTCTTCACTTCTCCGCCCCAGGGAGGGGCCGAGCGTCTCGGTCTCGCCGAGCGGCGCCGGATCCGGCGGGAGATCGAGCGACGTCGAGCTCTCGACGATCTGGCACAAGCCGTCAAGGGGGAGGACGATGAGGCGATCATCGTTGCCTTGAACAAGGTCGAACGCGTCGGCGCGCGAATCACTGACCGCTTCACCTGGGGCGCGATTCAGCGCGTGGTGGAACGTGTTTCGGTGATCGAGGAGCTCAGCGATGTGATCGAGCAGCGTCCGTTGGATTACGTGCGCCTGGCACAACTCCTCTCCGTGGTGCGATCGCTTGGCCTGACTGGTGATCCGAGATTGCAGGGCGACGTTTCGGTCGATGCCCTGCAGCGGCATGTAGTGCGCTTTGCGCATGTTCGGCGACTGCGGGCGGCGCTTCAGCGTGACAACGATATCGCGATCGTGGTGGCGGCGATTCCCGATCCGTACGATGCGCTCGATGAGCTCACCGAAGAGGAGCGGGATCGCGTCGCCGCCGCGATCATCGCCCGTCGAGCAGTGGATCGGCACTTCGTCGATGCCCGAGTCGCGAGCTGACCGCCACCGGAATCCGGATTGCAACCGGAGACCAGAGGCGGCCAGCCAACGGTCAGGCTGGCGGCGGAACCGGCTTCTCCCATGTGCCGGACGCGTTGCTGCGCTCGACGGCGTCCAGCACCGCCTGGCAGCGGAAGCCGTCTTCAAATGTCGGAGCCGGGTTCACGCCGCTCTTGATCCCGTCGAGCACATCCTTGACGGCGTGAATATGCGAGTGCTCCCATCCGATGATGTGCCCGCTTGGCCACCAGTTGCCGGTGTAGGGATGCACCGATTCGGTCACGTTGATCGTCCGGAATCCCTGCAATCCAGCGTCGTCATCGTTCAGGTAGACGCCAAGCTCGTTCATCCGCTCAAGGTTGAACGCGACCGACCCCTTGGAGCCGTTGATCTCGAAGCTGTTGAAGTTCCTCCGTCCACTGGCCATGCGGGACGCTTCGAAGGTCCCCGTCGTTCCGCCCTCGAAGCGGGCGAGAAACGTGGTCGAGTCGTCGACGGTGACCTCGCCCATCTCGTCGCCTGATTGCCAGCTAAGACCGGCGCCGCCAGAACCAGCGACCTCAACCGGTCGCTGCTTGATGAAGGTGTCGAGCGTACCCACGACCTCTGTCACTGGCCCGATCAGGAACTGGGACAGGTCCAGGATGTGCGCGCCGATGTCTCCGAGCGCCCCGGAGCCGGCGAGCTCCTTCTTGAGGCGCCAGGCCAGCGGGATCGTGGGATCGACGAGCCAGTCCTGCAGATAGACGGCTCGCCAATGGCGTATTTCGCCGAGCGCGCCAGCATCGATGAGCTGCTTGGCGAACATGACCGCCGGCACGCGCCGGTAGTTGAAATTGACTACCACGATCGTCCCGGCCCGCTTCGCCGCGGCCAGCATGTCCGACGCTTCGTCGAGTGTGTTGGCCAGCGGTTTTTCACAAAGGACGTGCTTGCCCGCGTCGAGCGCGGCGACCACGACATCGCGGTGCGTATATCCAGGGGTCGACACGTCGATAAGGCCGATGTCATCGCGCTTCATGAGGGTGTGATAGTCCGTCTCGATCGATTCCCAGCCAAGCGTCTTCGCCGCTTTGGTAACCGCTTCCTCGTTCCGTCCGCAGATCGCGCGCATCCGCGGCTGTGGGTCCACATCGAAGAAATGGGACACCTGCCGGTAGGCGTTGGAATGGGCACGCCCCATGAACTTGTATCCGACGAGTCCGACACCGATCTCGCTCATAATGTGTCCTTTCGAAGTATGTTCATGGCCGATGGTCAGTCGGTATCCACGCATTCAGTTCGCGGCCATCTGAGACCGTCCCTCTGAGCGTAGCGAAGGGCCGCATCCGCTCGATGGCTGTGCCATCGCCTGTGAAGAGTCCGCACGCGAAGCGCAGTTACCTCAGATGGGTCCTTGCATATCCAGACCTGCCAGACCGGCTTCGCCGGGTGATCTTTCGCTATCGCTCAGGATGACAAGCGCTGGCAGCTGCGCATCAGACCCACCAGGCCTCGCCGGGTGATTCGCGGATGACCGTGTCCTTGAGGAAGTCCACGGCCTTGGTGAAACCTTCGTTGATGCTCATCAGCGAGTCCTCGTGCTCGATCGAAAGGGCACCGTCATACCCGGCAAGTCGCAGCTCGGAGACAAGTGACCGCCAGAATTCCGGCCCGTGACCGTAGCCGACGGTCCGGAAGATCCACGAACGATTGACTTCATCGGTGTATGGCTTGGTATCAAGGACACCGTTGCGGTTGATGTTTGGCTTGTCTAGCCAGGTGTCCTTCATGTGAACGTGGTAGATCGCATCCTTGAGCTCACGGACGCAGACGAGCGGATCCATTCCCTGCCAGAACAGGTGGGAGGGATCGAAGTTGACTCCAAGGGCCTCGCCGCCGATCTCCCGAAGTTTCCAGAACGATTCGGTGTGGTAGCCGAGGAAGCCGGGATGCAGCTCGATCGCGACCCGGACGTTATGGTCTGCCGCGAACTTGCCGGCTTCCGACCAGTAGGGAGTGGCGACTTCCTTCCACTGCCACTCCAGGATTTCGAGGAAATCGGTGGGCCACGGGCATGTCACCCAGTTCGGATATTTCGCGTTCTCGGAATCACCCGGACAGCCGGAGAACGTGATCACATTCCGGACGCCGATCTGGTTCGCGAGCGTGACGGTCTTTCGGAACGCGTCATCGTCGGCGCGGGCGGCTTCCTTGTTGGGATGCAGCGGATTGCCGTGGCAGGAGAGCGCACTGATCTCGAGCCCCCGGCTGGTGATCGCATCCATGAACGTCTTCTGGCCTGCGCTGTTGTCGACCAGCTCGTCGACGTTGCAGTGGCTGTTTCCGGGCGCGCCACCCGTTCCGATCTCGACGGCCTCGACGCCGGCCTGCTGAATGTAATCGAGAGCCTCCTCGAAGGGGCGATCGGCGAAAAGCACCGTGAACACTCCGACTTTCATTGGGCATCCTTTCGTCACATCGTCGAATGTCTCGGCTATCGCCGCATGATACCGACCGGTTTGCGGAAGGGCAACGCAATCGATCGCGGCGCATGCGGGTCATGTGCCGGGAAGCAGGAGTGGAACGTTCCCTGATTGCGCCGGCGGAGCCGGGGTGGTGTCGTCATGGACGGGCGGACCGTCCGCCTCCTGATCGTGTGCACGGCCACCGGAGTGAGCGGTCGGGAGAGTATCATGAGCGTCATCGGGGTGACGGTCACTTGCGTACGTTCGATCCTGAAACGTCCCGGTGGCTACGCACCTTTTCGGCTGATCCGCTTGCATCCGCGCTCCGCCAACCCTGAGGCCGGCACCACATGCAGCTCAGCATCATCCCGGCATGACGATGTCCGCTTCTCGCACGATCGTCGCTGGTCGCTACGAAGTCGATCTGGGTCACCCCCTGGGAACCGGTGGCATGGCCACGGTCTACCGGGGGCGGGATCTGCGCGCGCGGCGAACGGTGGCGATCAAGATGCTGCGTCCCGAGTATCAATCCGATCCGGAGTCACGACGGCGGTTCCGCCAGGAAGCTCGCCTGATGGCGTTTGTCTCGCATCCGAACCTGGTTACGGTCTACGACCTGCACGAAGAATCCACCGGTTCGTGGGTCGTGATGGAATATGTTCCCGGTGAGAACCTCAAGAAGTTGATCGAGCGACACGGACCCCTGCCGCCGGAGGAGGTATTGCCCCTTTTGGAACAGATCTCGGGAGCACTAAGTCATCTCCATGGCCGCAATCTCGTGCATCTCGACATCAAGCCACAGAATCTGATCGTAACGCCGGATGCCAGCGTCAAGCTCATTGATTTCGGTCTTGCCCAACCGCCGGGTCCGCGGCAGGAGATGGTGGGCGGAACGGCGTTTGGAACCGTGGCGTACCTGGCTCCGGAGCAGGCCAGCGGCGAGCCGGTCGATGCCGCGACCGATGTCTATGCACTGGGGTGTGTCGTCTACGAGCTGTTGACCGGTCAGCCACCGTTCCGGGCTCCGGAAGGACCTGAGCACAAGCGCCAGCTGATCCAGGCCCATCTCGAGCAGTTGCCTGTAGCGCCATCGACGGTGAGGTCGGAACTGGGACTGCCATCGTGGGTCGACGACGTGCTTGGATGGGCGCTCGCGAAATCCCGGCGGGATCGGTATCACGACGTCGCGACGTTCGCCCGCATGTTTCGGTTAGGCATCGAAGGGGAGGTGCTTCCCGAGTCGCAGCGCACCAGCGCACTGCCGGCTTCCGCCCCGTCGACGGGGCAGACGACCTGGCGCGCTCCCCGGATCGTGCTCCGGCGCAGGCCGGTTGAGAAGTACGACGACGATAACTTGGCGGATGACGCTGATGAGGCGCAGGCTGGTCCACCGAGGCGACCCATCCGCGCCGCCTGGCGAATGGGCGGTCGCGTGGCACGACGCACGCTACCGATCCGCGGCGCGCTCTGGCGGTTGGTGCTCATCTTCGCGCTCGGCAACGCGCTGCTCGGCATCGTCCTGATAGTCCGGGACGGTCCGGCCGCGCTGGTCGAGCGGTTTCTTTCCGTTGCCCCTGGTGCGACTACGGAGGTTACTGTCGACAGCCTGAACCTTCGAACGGGCCCGGGAGTCGATTACGACGTGGTCCAGGCCCTCGAATCGGGAGACGATGTTGACGTCACGGGCCTGTCAGAGTCAGCTGACGGTGAGCGCTGGTGGCCAGTCGAAGTGCAGACCGAGGCCGGAGTCGTCCGGGGTTGGGTGTGGGGCGAAGGGTTGCGGCCGAACGAATGGACCGGACGCCTGTCGTGGATGCAGGGAATCGTGGAGCGCGGGCAGCGCATCCGGGATGATGTGCAGGACATGCTGGGAGATCTGCGCACCGTCGGGCCGCTGGGACATGTGCTGCGCCCGTGGTCGTGACACTTTCACAACACCTTGTCAGCAAATCGTGATCGCTTGTCGGAAGGGCCACAACAATCGATGCCCATACTCATGAGTGTCAGGGATGCGGAAGGAACGATTCCTTCCAGGCGTTCCGCAAAGGAGAGACACCATGATAACCGTACTTGCGATCGTGCTCTTGATCATCGTCGGCGCACTGTTCGTGATGATGGCCGTTACGCCGATGGTCGCTGAAGCGGCACGACGGAGTGCACCGACACCAAAGTCGCTCGTCTCGCTGGAGCGGCCGGTGCCCGCCTCCTCGCGGCGGGATAATCATCAGCACGCTGCGTAGCTTCGACACTGTGATGTTCGAATTCGAAGACTTCGATCCGGAAGGTGCATGTGGCTTCGATCCTGCTCGTTGAAGATGAACGCGAACTCGCATCCCTCATCAAGCGGGAGCTGGAGCTGGTCGGGCACACCGTCCACGCGGTGTTCGATGGGCCGTCGGCTGTCGAGGCCGCGAACCGGCAGGTGCCTGACCTGATCGTGCTCGATGTGATGCTGCCAGGATTCGACGGTCTGGAAGTCACCAGGCGCATCAGGAGCACGCAGGCGACACCGATTCTGATGCTCACCGCGAGGTCGATGGAGATCGACAAGGTCGTCGGGCTCGAGCTCGGAGCGGACGATTACCTGACCAAGCCCTTTTCGATGCGGGAGCTTCAGGCACGGATAGCCGCCATCCTGCGCCGGATCGAGCTGATCAAGGCACAGTCGCAACCCAGGACCGTTGTCGAGCGCCTCGATTTCCCCGATCTCTCGATCGACGTTGCCGGGCATGGGGTCAGGAGCCAGGGCCAGCCGGTGCAGCTCACCGCCACGGAATTCGCGTTGCTGCATTTGCTGGCCAGCAATCCGGGGCGCGTCTTCAGCCGGGAATTCCTTCTCGAAGAGGTGTGGGGCGACGATGTGGCGGTGTTCGATCGCACGATCGACAGTCACATCCAGCGTCTTCGAAAGAAGCTCGGCGGGACCGACTCCCCGGGTGACCTGATCGAAACGGTCTGGGGGGTCGGCTACCGTTTTGCCGCCCGACGGTCACCGTGACGCATCCGCCTCGGCCGCGACCGGAAGGCGTTCCCGAGCACAACAGGGAACGGGAACCGGGTTACACGCACTCGCTGGTTCCGCGAATGGTCGTCATTACGGTGACGGCCCTCGTGCTCGGCGGTGTCATCCTCGTCGTCCTCGCACTGCTGGGGACGGGCTACTCGCTCTCGTCGCAGCCATCCTTGCTGCCCGATCTTGTCCGGATCAGCATCTTCTTGCTCGTGCCGAGCGCCTTCGTCCTGGTGGCCGGGGTCGTCGCCGTGCGGTGGGCGAGCACATCCATGTTCCGGATCCGGGTGCGGACCTCGATCCGCACCCGACTGATGGTCTCCCATTTGATCGCGGTGACTGCCAGCACGTTCATCTACGCGACGGGTGGATTCGTACTCCTTCTCCTTTTGCTGTTCTACTCCGGGTACACATGGTCCCAGATTCCGTTGCTCCTCCCGGAGTTCGCGGGCATAACGATCTTCGTTCTCCTTCAGATCGGGTTGATCACCTTGTGCGGCGTGGTCGTCGCCCGGTGGGCAAGTGGGTACCTCTCGAGACGGATCACGCGCCAGATCACCGAACTCGAAGAAGCGACCATGGAGTTCGCGGCCGGGCGGCTGGACCGTCGCGTCCGGGTGTTGTCATCGGACGAGCTCGGACGGTTGGCGGAACGATTCAACTTTCTCGCCGGCCGGCTCGACGATCTTGACAAGCAGCGACGATCGTTCGTTGCCAATGTCTCGCACGACTTGCGGACGCCGATCACGATCATGCGCGGGCATATCGATGCCCAGCTTCATGGGTCTGGACCGGACGCGCTCGACCCCCGCACGTCGTTCATGGTGATCGAGCGCGAGACGCAGACGTTGGCCAAGCTGATCGACGACCTGTTTACGTTGTCACGGGTGGAAGAGGGTGCGCTCCCGGTGGCCCGCCTGCCGGTTCGGCTCCAGCCCCTGGCCGAGCAGATCGTGGAGAGCCTCCGTCCATATGCGCTCAAGACTGGCCGCGTGAGCGTGAATGCGAGCGTGCCGGAGGATGTGCCGTCGGTGCTGGGCGATGAGACGCGCATCACGCAGATCCTGAACAACCTGCTGCACAACGCGGTCCGGCACACTCCCGCCGGTGGTGTCGTGATGCTCACGGCACATGCCATCCGGAACGGAGCGGAGGTGGAGATCAGCGTTGAGGACACTGGTGTCGGAATTGCGCGGGACGACCTGCCCCGGATCTTCGACCGGTTCTATCAAGGCGAGTCAGTCCGCGAGACCGGCGGAACAGGGCTGGGATTGAGCATTGTCAAGCAGCTCGTCGAGATCCAGGGAGGGAGCGTCGCCGCGACGTCCACGCTCGGCCAGGGCACACGAATCTCGCTTCGGTTGCCGGCTGCTCTTCCCGCTCCCTGAGCATCGGCTCAGCCTGGGAAGAGCTGGGCAAGGTTGGAGAAGCGGGCCAGGCGTACCAGCCGGCCCCGGCCATCGGGTGAGGTGGCGATCTCGGCCTCTTCCAGGCGCCAGGTGTGCGGGTGTGGAATGAAGACGGCGTTGATCCCCGCCTCCAGCGCGGGATTGATATCCGACCGCGGCGAATTGCCGATCATCCACGTCTGCGCCGGCGTAAGACCGAGCGATGCGACAGCGTCGTGATACGTTGCAGGCGATTTCTCGTGGGTGATGATCACACCAGCGAACATCGGCTCCATCCCGGAAGCATCGACCTTGAGGCGCTGTTCCTCGTACTCGCCTTTCGTCACGATGTAGAGGTCATGGTGCTTGCCGAGACGTTCCAGTGTCGGGATCACATCCGGGAGGGGCTCGATCGTCGTGCCCAGGATGCTGAGACCCAGCTGTTCGATCTCGTCCGCTTCGGCCGCCGTGGCGTTGCCTTCGGTGAGCGTCATGAACGTCGTCCTGAGCGTATGCGCGAACGCCTTTGCCCCGTATCCGTGGGTAGCCCGAGTGGCGATTTCTACCTCATCGAAGATGGTCCGCACCTCGGCGGGAGTGAGATGCTCGTGATCGAGCATGGCGATGAATCGTTCGATCGCTCGCTCGAAATAGATGTTGTTCTCCCAAAGCGTGTCGTCGGCATCGATCAGGAGATGTTGTGGTCCGGGAATGAGCTGGACTGCGGCGACCTCGGAATCTGAGATTGACATCTTGGTGCTCTCCGATACTCGAATGCAGAAGATGATCTCGTGCCAGGTCGTGATGGGAGACGCATCACCACGCCGGGAACGGGACGGCAATCCTACATCACGATGAAAGGTCATGGCGGGAATCGGCTTGGTGCACGGAGCGATGGCCGGGCTATTGCGTCCAGTCGACTTAGTGTCATGTTGACAATTACTCCGGACGCCCGTACCATTCGCGAGTCATCGGGGGCGATCCGCTTCCCGCACTCGCCAGATCACGTTGTGACAGGAGATCTCCAACCATGGCCGTCAACCGGAACCAGGCCACTTTCAATCTCTGGCCAGACTCCTCCTCCGCAACGTCCACCATCGACGACTCGAGACCGGATACGTCTCGCGACAAGGCGACGCTGTGGCTGGTCGATCCACAAATGGAATCGGCCTCATGCGTGCCAGAGGAAGGGACTGGTGCGTACGATCAGCTCCATGCCTATGGCGTCGAGCCCCTCCAGCAGGAGCGCATCCCACGTGAATACTTCAAGATGCCAGCGGAGGAGCGTGATGCCCGGATCTGGGCACTGCGCCATGAGCTCGGTTCCCGGCTGACCATCCTCGGACATCATTACCAGCGCGATGAGGTCATCCAGTTTGCGGATTTCCAGGGCGATTCCTACAAGCTGTCGCAACAGGCAGCCGTGCAGACCTCGTCCGAGTTCACCCTGTTCTGTGGTGTCCATTTCATGGCGGAAAGCGCGGACATCCTTGGCGGCGCCGACCAGCATGTGATCCTCCCAAACCTGGAAGCGGGATGCTCGATGGCGGACATGGCCAAGCCGGAAGATGTAGAGGCTGCCTGGAACGAGCTGGAACGACTCGGGATCGCTGGTGTCGTTCCAATCACCTACATGAACTCGGCGGCGTCCCTGAAAGCCTTCTGCGGTCGCAACGGCGGGATCGTCTGTACATCGTCGAATGCGGCGCGGGTGTACGACTGGGCGTTCGAGCGTGGCGAGCGAATCTTCTTCTTCCCGGACGAACATCTCGGCCGGAACACCGCCGTGCGCAAGGGCATTCCGACGGAGGACATGGTTGTCTGGGATCCGTTCCAACCGCTAGGCGGCAACACCGAAGCGCAACTTCGCGCCGCCCGGGTAATCCTCTGGAAAGGCTACTGCTCCGTCCACGCGCGGTTCTCGGTTGAGCAGATCGCGAACGCGCGGGAGCGTTATCCTGACGTCAATGTCGTCGTTCATCCCGAATGCCGGCTCGAAGTGGTCCAGGCCTCGGATCTCGACGGTTCAACGGAGTACATCATCGATGTAATTCGTGCGGCGGAACCCGGAACGGTGTGGGCTGTCGGAACGGAGATCAACCTCGTCCGGCGATTACAGCAGCAGATGCCAGACAAGACGATCTTCTGTCTCGACCCGGTCATCTGCCCCTGCTCGACGATGTATCGCGTTCATCCGTCGTACATCCTGTGGACGCTGGAGCACCTGGTAAAGGGCAAGATCGTCAACGAAATCAAGGTTGAGACGAAGATCGCCGAAGAGGCTCGGGTTGCCCTTGACCGGATGCTCGCCGTCCCCTGACGATCTGGAGAACGATGATGTTGATCGATGTAGGGACCGAGGCGCCTGACTTCTCGCTGAAGGCGGACGACGGCGAAGACTTCCGCCTGAGCGACCTTCGTGGATACATCCGCGCGATGCTTGTCTTTTACCCGAAGGATTTCACGCCCGGCTGTACCGATCAACTGATTCAGGTGCGGAAGAACATCCGGCACTTGCGCGGGGTCGGGATCGAGCCGATGGGCGTCAACTCCGGTGATGCCGAAAGCCACCGGGCGTTCCGGGAGGCACATGCACTGAACTTCCCGCTGCTCGTCGATGAGGGGTCGGACGTCGCAAGAATGTACGGCGCGATCAAGAACGATGGAGAGAGTATCCAGCGTGCCGTCGTGATCGTCGGCAAGAATGGCAAAATCATCTTCGCGGAGCAGGGTGCTCCGCCCTGGCAGCGCGTCCTCAGCGTGATGCGGACGACCGACGATACGCCAGCGCCGGTCGAGGCGTAGCATCGGATCAGTGTTGGGAGGATGCCGTCCCGCTACGCTGATTCTGAAGCCAGTACTGCGGCACCTCGAAGTGCGTGCAGAGGCGAACCTCGTCCTGACGGCTCATGGGAGACAAATCGTCGAACCGTGGGGCGCTCTGGATGACATGTTTGGTGACGGAGAGCACAATCCGGGTGCTCGTGACTTCGGCGATGCGTTCGGCCGGTATCGCCACGCGCTGGCGCGCCAACCGGAGCACGCCCCCGAAGCTGAGAACGACATAGCGGACGATGTCTGGCGCGGATGTTGGTGCATGATGCGAGTCGGAATCTTCCCTGATCCGTCGCTCGAAGAGGACATCGGACACCTTTCCGAGCGGCTCCCCCCGAGTACTGACAACTTCCCTGCCGCGAAAGTCGATGCCGCGTAGCGCGATCGAGATGCTTTCGGAAAGCCGGTGCAATGGCGAGATCGCGTCGGCGATCACGACCGTGCCGCCGATCTGCGGCCCGGTCCGAAGCAAGCGAGCGGCGGTGCGGTTGATCGAGCTTTCAGTACGCGCCAAACCCAGGTGCACCGCGGTGTGCGTGGAGAATGCTCCATGCGCGCTTCGCAACGTTTCCGCGTCAGCGGATGTAATCGCGATCAGCGGTGAACCGGCAACGACGCGCTGCTCCAGGTAGCCCGCCTCCTCCCTGCTGAATCCAAACGCGGCCAGCGCGAGGGCGAGCTGTCGGCTCGAGCCCTGGGACGCTTCCGCCTCCGCGGTGAGTCTAGAGGAGCGTGACTCGCGGATCGTCGCCAGCACCGCACCGATCGGACCGGCGACGAGGTAACTGGCACGGTCCGGGAGGATAAGCGACGCCAGCCCTTCGAGCCAGCCGCCGACGGCTTCGAGCGCGGACGACGCGACGACCCGCGCGAGGACTGTCTGCTGCCTGATCGAGGATTCGTCGGTGAGAACGCGCTCGCGAAGGATGACCGAGATTTGCTCGGGCGGTTGATCGGACTTTCGCAACGAGGAGAGCGCATGCTCGGCGTCAATGATGTCGTCGAACAGCGCGATCACCGTGTGCATCAGCGTCGGATCTTCAGCCGTGGGTTCAGAGGAGACGACCTGGTCGATACCAGAGGTGTCGATTGAGACCACGATCACTCCTGACGTGCGGGCAAGCCGTGTTGCCGCGTGATCGGTAAGGCATCGCTCGTTTCGGAGGCATCTGCTTCGCCGGGCGCGGGACGACCAACCGAAATCGGCACGAACGGCGATCCGAACTGTGCCGCCGACAGCGGCGCCATGTCCATGCTGCGGAGCTCGCCCGCGATCCGGTCATCGCGCAGGCGCAGGAGATTGCTGACCAGGACCTGGAACGCGGCCCCGATCGGAATCGCCAGCAGGGAGCCTAAGGCACCGGCCAGCGAGCCACCGATGAGCACCGCCAGCACGACGGTCAATGGGCTCATTCCCACCGCGTTCTTCATCACCCGGGGAACGAGTACCGCGCCTTCCAACTGCTGCAGGACGACGGCGAAGATCACCACCTGCAACGCTTTTTCGGGCGAATCCGCGAGCGCGATCAGGGCAGCAGTCCCGCCTCCGATAAACGGACCGATGAACGGGATCGCTTCCGTGATGCCGGCCCAGATCGCCAGCGCCAGCCAGAAGCGAAGGTCGATCGCGTAATAGGCGAGACCGGAGCAGATGCCAACGATGAGCATGAGCAGCAATTGGCCGCGCGTCCAGCCGCCGATCCGAAACTCGATCTCGTCCCAGATCGCGTGTGCTCGGCCCCGACGCGAAAGGGGAAACAGGCCAAGGGCAACCCGCTTGATCGTTGCCTTCTCGGTCATCCAGTAAAAGGCGACGATCAAAAGTGAGACGACGGCGAAGAGGATGCCGAGGACGGATGTCGCTGCACCCACGGCCTCGTCCTGTCCGATCTGCGGTGAGGTCCGGATACGGTTGTATGTGTATTCGATCCGCGAGATCGCATTATAACCAGCGTCCTGAATGAACGCATTGCCGTTATCAAGTGCCCGCTGACGCAACTGCTCGAAGATCTCGGGAACGGCTTCATCAAGCGCGGCTATCTGCCCGACCAGCTGGGGAACCAGAAAGTAGAATGCGGCGCCAGTGATCGAGAAGATGGCGATGTACACCAGCAGGATCGCCTGACCGCGCCGGAGCCCCGAGCGCCGGAGCCGGAACACGATCGGCTCGATGGCGGCGGCAAAAATGATGCCGAGCAGCATGAGGAAGATCACGGAACGGATCTGGATCAGCACCCAGGCGATCGCGATGACACCAAGGGCGACAGTCGTGTTGATGACGATGCGAGAAGGAGTCATGGTTGATGTCATGCCGATTCCGGGAAGCTCGTATTGACGTGCGATGACCTCGTGTCTGCGACCCCATCATGGCACCATTGGCGCAGGAAGAGCATGCCCATTCTACTCCCATATGTCACAAGGATGCGGCCACGAGTCAGTGCCCTGAAGTGCCCTCTCAAGGTGGCGAAGCGGGAGGCCGTGAAGCACTCCAGGGTTAGGTCGGTGAAACGCGATAGCTCGGCAGGGGTCCCGATTTGGGAGTATTGAGCCTGGGGGGTGACCGCTCATCATGCGGGTCGCCCTGGAACTGGGAGGAAGGGAGAGGTGACGGATGCTGGACCGATCTCCGGCAATTGAACCCTATGACAGCGGCATGCTCGACGTTGGTGACGGCCACCGGGTGTATTGGGAGTGTTGCGGCAACCCCAATGGCAAACCCGCGATCTACCTCCACGGCGGCCCCGGTTCAGGCTCTTCATCAGGCCAGCGTCGGTTCTTCGATCCGGGCGTCTATCGTGCCGTGCTGTTCGACCAGCGTGGGTCCGGGCGAAGCCGGCCTCTGGCGGACGAGCCAGAGGCCGATCTGAGCGCCAACACCACCGCTCACCTCATCGCCGACATTGAAGCGCTGCGCGAGCTCCACGAGGTCGAGAGCTGGACCATCCTCGGCATGTCCTGGGGAACGACCCTCGGCCTGGCTTACGCCCAGGCATACCCGCAGCGGGTCGACGCCATGGTGCTGGCCCTGGTGACCTCCACATCGCGACGCGAGGTGGAGTGGCTGACCCGCGACGTTGGACGCATCTTCCCGGAAGCGTGGGACCGGTTCCGCGCGGCTGTGCCTGGCTCACTGCAGCACCTGCCGCTAGTCGATGCCTACGCCACGCTGCTGTTCGACGATGATCCCGCGGTTCGTGACCATGCGGCGCGAGCGTGGTGCGCATGGGAGGATGCCCACGTCTCCCTTGCCCCAGACCATCGTCCGAACCCGCGTTTTGAAGATCCGGAGTTTCGTCTCCGCTTCGCGCGGCTCGTGACCCATTATTGGCGGAACGCCGCCTTCCTCGAAGAGGATCAGTTGCTGCGCGAGGCGGCGACGCTGAACGGCATCCCAGGTGTGCTGATTCACGGGCGCTACGATGTCAGCAGCCCGCTGGAAACCGCCTGGAGGCTATCCCAGAGCTGGGCCACCAGCCGTCTCTCCGTCATGGAAGGCGCTGGGCATGGTGGCGGTGACACCTTGCTCACGCTCATCGATGATGCCCTTGCCGACTTTGGGTTGAGGGAACCGATCGGCTGACAGGCAATCAGCTCGCTTGGTACGTTGCAGACACGCTCATCAAGGGGCATTCCGATACGTCGCGTCGTCGTCATTCCTGGATGTCAGCTCTTCCCGGAGATCCTCGTACCCCTTGCGGCCCATGAGTGCATAAGTCGCGTTCTTGCCCGCTTCGACGCCTGGCTGGCCGAACGGATTGATCCTGTAGAGTGCGCCGGCCATGACCGTCTGCAACTGGTGAAGATAGAAGAACTCCCCCATCGCGAAGGCGTCGATCGTCGGCGTGGTGATCGTCAGGTTGGGTCGCCCCGCCTGCGTAAGTGCCCAGGCCGTGGCCGTGCGTTCCCGGTCGAGCAACTGTCCGAGCTCGCCTCCCGAGAAGTACGACAGCTCCGGCATGCTTTCGGGCGGATCCGGGATCGCGACGGACTCTCGATAGGCACCGACCGCGATCAACTGGATCAGTTTGTCGTTCGGCCCCTCTGTATAGAGCTGGATCTGGGAATGCTGGTCGATCGCGCCGAGCGCCTTGATCGGCGTCTGCCCGGCGTGCACGATCTCACCATCCATCGAGAGGCGCTTGCCAAGGCTTTCGGCCCAGAGCTGACGGAACCAGTCCGACAAGCCGAACAGGCCATCGGCATACGGCATCGTCACCAGCATCGACTTGCCATGCCTGGTGTCGGCCAGGACCGAGAGTGCGGCGAGAAGATAGGCGGGATTGTCGCGGAGATCGGCCGAAGTCGCGCGTTCCCGCATGGCGGCGGCACCGGAGAGGAGGCCGAGGATGTCCACACCAGCAAGTGCGGCGGGAAGCAGGCCGACGGCGCTCAGCACCGTCTGACGGCCGTCCACCCCGGGAGGAACCGGGAATGTTCGATAGCCCTCCTGATCGGCCAGCTGACGGAGCAATCCTTCCTCGGGATCGGTGGTCGCAACGATCTGCTCACGTGCCTTGTCACGCCCGATGGCGTTGATGAGCGCATCCCGCGCGACGAGAAAATTGGCCGCCGTCTCAGCGGTCTGGCCGGACTTCGAGACGACATTGATCAGCGTCGTGTCGAGGTTGACGGTGTCGAGGGTGGCCGCGACCTTCTCGGGATCGGGGTTGTCCAGCACGAAGAAGCGGGGACCGTTCCGGCGCTCGGGCGAGAGAAGATTGCGAAAGGGATGCGTCAGCGCCTGGATGGTCGCGATCGCACCCAGCGACGAACCTCCGATCCCGATCAGGATGAAGTCAGTGAACCGGGTGCGCGCATCGTCGGCAAAGGCGGCGATCTCGTTCGCCAATGCGATGTCATCCGGGAGGTCTTGCCATCGCTGAACCCCTGAGCCGTGTTCG
>CADCWI010000042.1 GCA_902806355.1 uncultured Thermomicrobiales bacterium
CTTCTGGGTGATGTCCAGACATCGATCCTCGATATCCAGCGGATGTCCAAAGAGGTTGCCGACGGCACGCGCGCCGCATTGGCCGACGACTTCGCCCGACTCGGGCTGGAGCTCATCACGTTCCAGATCAGCGCCATCACCCCGCCAGAAGAGGTACAGAAGCGAATCGACGAGCGATCAGGAATGGCTGCGCTCGGCGACATGAGCACCTATACGCAGTTCCGGACCGCCCAGGCGATCGGGGACGCGGCCAACAACCCCGGTTCAGCGGGCGACATCACGGGCGCCGGCGTCGGCATGGGAGCGGGACTCGGAATCGGCCAGGCGATGGCCGGAGCCATGCGTGATGCGGCCCAAGGACAGGGTCAGCAAGCCGGGCAGGTCCAGGCCGCTACCACTACGTGCCCGAACTGCAACGCGACTATTCCCGCAAACTCCAAATTCTGTCCCAACTGCGGCACGAATCTGAGCACTGTCATCTGCGCAAAATGTCAGACGCCAAACCAGCCAGGCGCCAAGTTCTGCACCAATTGCGGTAACTCCCTCGGCTGATCTCCAAAGGCAACCTGCCACGGGCGTCGCCCCAGTTGCCCGTGGGAGATTGCCTTGCAGCCGCGGTTTTCCCATGCCGGGGCAACGCAACCTCTTAACATGCCGTACGTACGCCGCAGATCCGCCCCGGCCCAGGCCAGAATTTGGTATAATTAGTTGTTAGGCTCATATCGTTATTCCCTAATCAGGAGCCAAATCACGTGGAAATAGGAAACGTTCGGATTGCCAGCATCGAATCGGAGATGCGCCAGTCCTACCTCAACTATGCCATGAGCGTCATCGTTCAGCGGGCATTGCCGGATGCGCGGGACGGGCTCAAGCCCGTTCATCGACGTGTCCTCTACGCGATGCACCAGATGGGGATGCGCTCCAACAGCCGCTATCGCAAGAGTGCCGGTATCGTCGGCGAAGTCATCAAGAACTTTCATCCCCATAGCGATACCGCGGCGTACGACACTCTCGTCCGCATGGCCCAGGATTTCAGCCTCCGGTATCCCTTGGTCGATGGCCAGGGAAACTTCGGCTCGGTCGACGGAGACAGTGCCGCCGCGATGCGGTACACCGAAGCCAGAATGGCCGCGATCGCCGACGAGCTCCTGGCAGACATCGACAAGCGTACCGTCGATGAGTATCCGAACTACGACGCGTCGATGATGCAGCCGACGGTGCTTCCAGCTCGTCTCCCGAATCTCTTGATCAATGGGAGCGCCGGTATCGCTGTCGGTATGGCAACCAATATCCCTCCGCACAATCTCGGCGAGATCTGTGATGCGATCACGCTGTTGATCGACAGTCCGGAAGCGACGATCGAGGAGCTCATCGCGCTCGTTCCAGGCCCTGACTTCCCGACCGGAGGAACGATCCTCGGCCGCGAAGGTATCCAGGCCGCCTACGCGACGGGCCGTGGCCGTGTGGTAATCCGTGCCAAGGCCTTCGTCGAAGAGCAGGATCGTGGCAACCGCTACCAGATCGTGGTCAGTGAGCTTCCGTACCAGGTGAACAAGGCGCTTCTGCTCGAGCGAATGGCGGACCTTGTTCGGGACGGAAAGCTTGACGGGATCAGCAACCTTCGCGACGAATCCGACCGGAATGGCATGCGGATGGTCATCGAGCTGAAGCGCGACGCCCAGCCGATGAAGGTCTTGAACAACCTGTTCAAGCACACCGCCCTGCAACAAACGTTCGGCGTCAACATGCTGGCGCTCGTCGAACGTGGCACACAGCCTCGTGTCCTGACCCTGAAGCGGGCGCTGCAGGAGTACATCGACCACCGGCAGGAAGTCCTCACCCGCCGCACCGAGTTCGAGCTCGAGCGTGCTCGGCGCCGGGCACATGTGCTCGAAGGCCTGAAGATCGCGCTGGACAACATCGAAGCGGTGATCGCGACGATCCGACGCTCCCGAACGACCGACACGGCGCGACGGAACCTGATGTCGGGTTTCGCACTATCCGAGATCCAGGCCAACGCCATCCTCGACATGCGGCTGGCCCGCCTGGCGGCACTGGAGCGTCAGAGAATCGAGAATGAGTACAACGAGGTGCTCAAGGAGATTTTGCACCTCGAAGCGCTCCTCGCTGATCCCCAGCTCATCCGCGCAATCATCCGGACGGACGTGGCCGAGCTCAAAGAGAAGTACGGTGACGAGCGGCGAACCCGGATCCAGGATGTTTCCGGCTCTCTAAGCGAAGAGGACCTGATCCCGGAAGTCGACGTTCTGGTGACTGTGACCAACAAAGGATATGTCAAGCGTATCGCCGACGATGTCTACCGGGTTCAGCACCGGGGCGGACGCGGCGTGACCGGGCTCACCATGCGGGATGAGGATGCGATCCAGCACATCCTGTCGGCGAACACGATGGACTCGCTCCTGGTATTCACCAACCGGGGACGCGTGTACCAGATCAAGGTCCACGAGCTCCCGGATGCGAGCCGAACCGCCAAGGGCATCCCGATCGTCAACGTGATGAACATGCAGCCTGACGAGACGGTCACGACGCTGCTCAAGGTGCGGGATTATCCATCGGCGAACTACCTCTTCTTCACGACCCGGCTCGGTCGTGTAAAACGGGTCAACCTCGATCAGTTCAAGGTGGTGCGATCGTCCGGGATGATCGCGATCAGCCTTGAGGATCAGGACGAGTTGGCATGGGTGCGGATGACGAACGGCCACAGTGATGTCGTGCTCGTCACGTCCGGCGGTCAGGCAATCCGATTCGGCGAAACCGATGTCCGCCCGATGGGTCGCCCCGCCGCGGGAGTCAACGGCATTCGCCTGAGCGGAACGGATCGGGTGATTGCGTTCGAGGTCGTCAAACCTGACAAGGATCTGCTGGTTGTCTCCGCGCGGGGACTCGGCAAGCGCACGGATCTCGATCACTACCGGAGTCAGGGACGCGGCGGCAAGGGCATCCAGGCGATGAAGCTGACCGACCGCACAGGACCGATCGTCGCCGCCGGCATGGTCGCGCCGGACGATGCCGTCATGTTGATGAACACCCGCGGGATCGCGATCCGGATCGCTGCGTCGACGATATCCAAGATCGGCCGCACAACACAGGGTGTGACGTTGATGAAGCTGGGAAAGGATGCCGATGTCGCTTCGATGACGATCATCGAGCCCAGGGATCCCGCCAGTAGCGCCCACCTCAACGGGCTTTCCGACGAGCCTGTCGACAACGTAGCGGTGGGCCGCGTCGAATAACGACTGCGCTGCACACTGAAGAACTCGAAACAGGGCCGGCGGTCAAGTGACCGCCGGCCCTGTCCATGCCGCTCGATGCTGTTCCGGGGGTGACCATCTCCGGGGCCGATCAACATCCACCTTCTCACCAATGCAGATGACGAACGCCGGCCGTTGTCTGGCAGGCAGGTCATGCGGATCGCGATTCGATCTGGGCGATCCGCGTGACCTGCCGAACCCATTGACTGAGAAGAGGCACGAGGATCGACAGCGCAACCGTCACGATCACCACGATGAAGAACAGAATCTTCGCGGCGGTACCGGCTCCGATCGGAAAAATGGAGGTTTCCCGCACCAGTGTGAGAAGGATGAACTCGATGGCAATCGCCATCGGTGCGATCAGCGCCGGGTACGCACCCGAAAGCATCGACGCCACAACGGTCAGTACAGCACTCGTGAGGAAGATTCCCGTGCAGATCAGCAAACCACCGCGAAGACTCAGCAGCTCTGTCTGACCGGCCAGGAAGGGCACCATCAGCGCGGCCGGCAGGAACACGACTCCGGCATATTCCGGGTCTTCCTGCGACAACACCGCCGCTGCGCCCGCCAGCAGCATCAGGACCACGATCACCGCCGCGGTGGCGATCGTCGGCGCCATGAGCGTACCGTTTCCCGCATCCACGAAGGGAATCCGAAGTACGCTCTGCCGGACGACCAGGGCCGGGAATACTGCCGCCATCGTCGCGAGATTGACGAGTGCCGTCCGCCGCCAATGTGGAAGCAATGTCGCGTCGGCCAGCCATGCCAGGAGCACCGTAGGCACGAAAAGCCCCGCCGCCCAAAGTGGCACACCGAGGGGAGCGAAAGCGGCTATCCCAACGACCGCGAGCGCGGACAAGGCCATCACGACATTTGGGACAGCTTCACGGACAATCTGCATCGGGCGGGGAAGGACCGGCGGAAACCAGGACCAGGGCGATGTCAACCGGTTTGGGAAGCTCTGTGATGCGGAAGCCTGACGGGAGGACATCCAAGGGCCAGCAGGCACTGCACCATCCGATGTCTCTAGCTCGCGGGCCGGACGACGCACTTGCCGGTCCGATCGTGCTCGTGAAGGGCTAGTCGACTTTGGCACCCGGATGGTACCTCGCCGGCTGTCTCCAGGTGCCGCTCTCGGAACGTCTGGCAATGAAACGTGTCTCGATGCTCGCGCGCTAGGCATGCCGGATCCCATGCTTACCTGTCCTCATATCGCCTGATTGGACGACGTGATCGATCGGTACGTTGGTGCGGCGTCGTTGCCGGAAGGTGGATATCTCTTCCACTCCAAGAAACTTCAGCATTGAGAGGGTCCGCTCGAAGTCAGCACCGATTGTCCCGGGGACGTGAGAGTCACTGCCGATCGTGACCGCCCTGCCTCCAAGCGATGTATAGAGGGCGACGATCTGTGGACCGGGCATTGAGGTTTTCGGGGCCTGGCGGAGCCCGGACGTGTTGATCTCGAACGTCTGGCCCCGGTCGATCATCGTGCGAAACACAGCGTTCAGCTCCGCCGAATAGCGTTGCGGGATGTACTCCCCGGCGGACAGGGGTGCGTACCGCTTAGGGAGATCGATATGCCCAATCGTGTCGAACCAGCCGGTTTCGACCGCGGCATGAATTTGCTCGAGATACGCGACGATGACATCTTCGATGGAACGCTCATTGAAATACCGGGGAAAGATGATCTCGCCAAGGTCCCCGTAATGCACCGACCCAATCACGAAATCGAACTCGTGTGAGGCGATGAACGTTTTGACTTCATCGGCGATCCTCGTGTTGAAGTCGACTTCCGCTCCAGAGAGGATGACGAGCCGGTCCCCATACCGATCCCGAGCGCGTTCGATGTCCGCCATGTAGGCGGCATAGTCGAAGAACCCGTACCCCATGTCGGCCGGCTCATGCTCGATGTGATCGGTAAACGCGATCTCCCGGATACCTCGCTGGACCGCGGCCGCGCAAGAATCCAGGATTGGTGTCGCACAATCCGCCGATCGTGTTGTATGAACGTGATAGTCGAACACCTGCACCCCTTCCCGTGCGAACCACAGTCTATCCTACGTCGGTGCCTCGAAGTCATCAACGGGCCCGGAACGATGTCGCGCGACGATTGAAGGCAGGGGACGTGCTTCATGATCGAGCCACTGGACAGACTGCTTCTCGACGCCGATATCGATCTGCTCCGTGCGGGTGGCCTGATCCTTCGTGCGCTTCTGATCGTGGCTGTCGCTTGGGTTGTCAGTCGTATGGTGAGGGACAGGATCGAGCGATCGCTCGCGAATCGTACGTTTGGGAGGAATGGCGCGCTCCTGGTCGGCCGGTTGAGCTCGCTAGCGATCCTGGTGGTCGGCGCCCTTGCAATCCTCGGTTCGTTTGGCGCGAGCTGGACAGGGTTGTTGACCGTCCTGAGTGCGGGCACGTTGGCTGTGGGACTCGCAATCCAGGATGTCCTAAGGAACTTCGTGGCAGGTCTTTTTCTTCTTCTCGAACGTCCCTTTCGCGTCGGTGATTCGATTCGGGTGCGCGATATCGAGGGCGAGGTCCAGGGAATCGACATCCGGACCACGATCGTGAGGAGCACCCAGGGGTCACTGATCATGATTCCCAACGCCATCGTGTTCAGCGAGGTGCTGACGAATCGTTCGCATTCCGGAACTCGTCGCCTCGATCTGCAGATCGAGGCGACGCAAGGAAACGTGTTCGATATCGAACGCGCGATCTCGACTGCGCTGGACGATGTTCCAGCCGTGCACCAGCCCATCCCCGCGCCAGTGATCCGTACCATGACGGCGGAGGGGATTTGTGTGGGTCTCTCGATCCTGGTGGATCCTGGTCCACAGTCAGAGGCTCATGCTCTGCACGCACTGGCACAAGCGCTGGGCACAACGTCGATCACGGTCGATCGACGATGAACCAGCGCAGGAGAGTCCGAACCGGAATTCTTGGTGGCACGTTCGATCCGCTGCATATAGGGCACCTGCTCATCGCGGAGCACGCTCGCGATCAGTTGGATCTCGACCGTGTCGTGTTCGTTCCGGCGGGCAGGCCGCCACACAAGGCGTCCCTCGACATCACCGATGCCAGTGCCCGCTACGCCATGGTCCAGGTGGGCATTGCCGACAACCCGTCGTTCCAAATCTCGCCAGGCGATATGGATTTGGCGGCGCCCTCGTTCACGTTTGAACTGCTGGAACGGCTGTCCCGCGAGCAACCGGATGATCAGTTCTTCTTCATCATGGGTGAAGATTCGGTGTACGAGTTCGCGACCTGGGTGAACCCGGGTCGCATCCTGGAACTGGCGACACTTGCGGTCGCCCGTCGCCCCTTGTCGCCGGATACGGCCCGTGAGCTTCCCGGTGTTCCAGGAATCGAGCACCGGCTGGAATGGGTCCTCTCGCCACCGTGCGAGATTTCTTCCACGGACATCAGGCACCGGGTGAGGAGCGGCAAGAGTATCCGGTACATGGTGCCTGACCCCGTCCGGGCGTATATCGAGACCCATGGCATCTACACCGGCGAATCCAATGAGGATCTCGAGCATTCGTAGCGAGGCTCGCGAGATCCGTCTATCCGGTCATTCAGGGGATATTGGCGTCCGGTCCCGGGCAGTGCCGCCCTGAGCGTATACTTCGATGCTGCGAGGCTCGTTAACATCACATGGTCGTGTCCCCGGTCGACCTCGCCGACATCCTGGCACACCGACTCATCGGAGGGCCACCGTGCGGTTCCGTCATGCCCGAATGCTGCTCCTGATCATCGTGGTCACCCTCGTCGCTACCTGGGTCAGCCTGCCCGGCGACAGTCTCGACGTTGCCGGTTTCAAGGCGGAGCACCCTGTTCGCCAGGGCCTCGACCTTCAGGGCGGTTTGCAGGTCACGCTTGAAGCGCGGCCGCCGGGTGGAGGTTCGGTCGACAGTGGTACGCTCGATGGTACCCGTGACACGCTGGAGCGGCGGGTCAAAGGGCTTG
>CADCWI010000043.1 GCA_902806355.1 uncultured Thermomicrobiales bacterium
TCCAGTCCGCGCGATTCGAATGGCGACCTGGAACCCTGCCCGGCATTACGGACTGGAAGACATCGGCGCCGCCGCACCGGGGTACCGAGCAAATCTCGTGGTGCTGCGGGACCTCGCGTCGGTCGATGTCGAGATGACGCTGTTCAATGGCCGGGTTGTGGGGAGGGACGGCGCGCTCACCGTCGAGCTCCCGGAGCAGACAATTCCCGAGCAGCTCCGCCAGACCATCAACGTGGCTCCGATCCGCCGCTCCGACCTCGCTCTTCGCCGGCAAGATGCAACTCAGGCGATCGAGGTGATTCCGGGACAGATCGTCACGCGGCGCATCGAGGTCAGGCCGCCGGGCCATGGCGACATGATCGACGCTTCAGTGGAAGCCGATCTCCTCAAGATCGTCTCTATTGAACGGCATCACGCCACCGGCAGGACCGGTGTCGCGCTCGTCCGGGGGTTCGGCCTGAGTTCCGGGGCGATCGCAAGCTCGATCGCGCACGATGCGCACAACATCGTCGCCGTCGGCACCAACGACGACGATCTGCTGGCGGCGATCGCGACGGTCGCCGGAGCCCAAGGCGGACTGGTGGTGATTGACCGGGGACGAGTGCTCGCCATGGTCGAGCTGCCGATCGCCGGCCTTGTCTCGGACTTGCCAGCCGCCGAGGTCGCCAGCGCCTATGCCGCCGCGGAAGAGGCAGCGCAAAGCCTCGGCTCGACTCTCGATAGCCCGTTCGGGCAACTCGCCTTCATGTCCCTCTCGGTAATCCCGGAGGCACGCGTCACGGATCGGGGATTTCTCGATCTGCGAATCTGAGCGCGGGGAGTGGCAGCGCGATTCAGCGTCTGTCCCTCGTGTCTTTCCAGGTGATACACTCGCGGCCCAGTGCCGCGCGGCGCCACGCTCGCCTCTTTGGAGACATGTTCCCTCTTATGCGCAATCCTCCCGACCCATTGAGCACGCCCGTCCTTTCGTGGAGCACGCGCCGGGACGCCGATGTCGTGGTCGTCGGGGCCGGGATTGCGGGGCTTGTCTTCGCCCTTCGCCTTCCACCCAGCCTGAACGTCATCGTCGTCACCAAGGGGGCGCTTGGCGAGAGCAATACCCGCTACGCCCAGGGCGGACTCGCGGCCGCTGTCGGACCGGACGACGACCCTGACCTTCACTTCGCTGACACGATCGCCGCCGGAGTCGGTCTCTGCGATGTCGCCGCTGTCCGCACGCTGGTCGATGAGGGGGTTGCCGCCGTCCAGTGGCTGGAGGCGCATGGCACGACGTTCGATGAAGTGGGCGACCGACATGTGCGAGCGCTCGGCAGGGAGGCTGCGCATAGCCGAAGTCGTGTGCTGCACGCCGGGGGCGATGCGACTGGTGCGGAAATCGAGCGATCGCTCGTCAGGCAACTGCGCATCCGCCCGTCGGTCAGCTTGCTCGAGCACACCGCCGCAATCGACCTCGTGACCGACGGTGGTGACAGCTGCCATGGCGTGATCGTACAGACGGACGGATCACCATCACGAACACTGCTTGCCGCTCCCGTCACCGTGCTTGCGAACGGCGGAGCGGGACAGTTGTGGGCA
Organism: uncultured Thermomicrobiales bacterium; assembly: GCA_902806355.1. Next base: position 1,576 of record CADCWI010000043.1, read on the forward strand.
GTCTCCTCGAATCCGCCTGGAGCGACCGGCGACGGCATCGCGATGGCGCTCCGGGCCGGTGTCGTGGTGGCCGACCTGGAGTTCACGCAGTTTCACCCGACAGTGCTGGCGGCCGATGGCATCGAGCCGTTTCTCGTGTCGGAAGCTGTCCGCGGCGAAGGCGCCTATCTCCGCTCGGTTTCGGGGGAACGGTTCATGACAGCGATCCACCCGATGGCCGAGCTAGCGCCACGCGATGTCGTCGCCCGGGCCATCCAGGCCCAGATCTCGGGTTCGGCGGCGGGTCACGTCTACCTCGATCTCCGTCATCTCGGACAGGACCTGATCCGGCGTCGTTTCCCGTCGATATCCGAACGGCTGGCCGCCCATGGCTTCGATCTCGGGACGAACCTGATTCCCGTCGCACCCGCCGCTCACTACTTCATGGGCGGAATCGCTGCCGAGACCAACGGCCGCACGTCCATGCCTGGTTTGCTCGCGATCGGCGAGGTGTCCTGCACCGGCGTGCACGGTGCGAATCGGCTCGCCAGCAACTCTCTTCTCGAAGGGCTCGTCTTCGGCCTGCGTGCCGCCGATCACGCTACGGATTTCCTCACCTCACCCGCCGATCAGGCCGGCGATCAAAACAGTGGGCCTGAAACTTCACCGGCACCCGCTCGTTCCGCATCCTCTCCCAGCGATCGAGGTGCTGTCCGGGAAGCGGTGCGAGAGACGATGAGCCGGAATGTCGCCGTGGTTCGGAGTGCGCGGTCGCTGCACGATGCATTGACGGAACTGGAGTCGCTAAGCACCATGGGTGAGGCGGACAACGGATCCATCGTGGACGCGGAGCTGCGCAACCTGCTGCTGCTCGCGCGTGAGGTGACCCGTTCAGCACTCGTGCGCGAAGAGAGCCGCGGCGCGCACTTCCGGGATGACTTCCCCATGCGCTCTTCGGGTCTTGACGGGCAGCACCTCATCGTCTCCGCCGGCATGGGTGCATTCCAACGCTCGTACGGTTCCCTCGCCCTTGCCCCGACTCGGAACGCGGTAGGCACCTGACCCCGCAATGTCCGGCCGGCGTCTGGAAACGGATCGTCAGATGAATTCTCAGACCCCATACGAGAGGGCAATTGCCGCCATCTGGGAGCGATCGGGATACGATCGTGGATTCGTCAGCGATCCGTTCGCCGGCGATGAGGCCGCGGCGCTTGGTCTGGTCAGAACGCGGCGGATGCTCGAGCGCTTGGGAAACCCGGATCATGCCTATCCGATTGTCCATGTCGCTGGCAGCAAAGGGAAGGGTTCGACCAGTGTCCTGATCGATGCGATCCTCCGAGCCTATGGGCTCCGGTGCGGACGATTCCTGTCTCCTCATCTGCACTCCTACCGCGAGCGCTTCGTCATCGATGGGGCGGAGATTTCCGAAGCAGACTTCGCCAAAGTCACGAACGATGTACTGGCCGCCGCCGAGGATGTCGAAGCTGAAGAGTCCGATATCGGAAACGTCACAGCGTGGGAGCTCTCGACTGCAATGGCCCTGCTCTGGTTCCAGCGGGGTGGTTGCGATGTCGCGGTCATCGAGGTCGGTCTCGGCGGGACGCTCGACGCAACCAATGTCGTCCACGGAGCCGTGTCCGTGATCACCCGTCTCGATTACGAGCACACCGCGATTCTCGGCACGTCCATGGCGGAGATCGCGTCCAACAAGGCGGGAATCATCAAGGCTGGACGTCCTTCCGTGACGGCGCATCAGCCGGATGCCGGTCTCGATGTGATCCTCCGGCGTGCCTCGGAATTGAACAGTCACCTCCTGGTCGCCGGTCGCGATTACCAGTTGACCGGCTCCGCCGATGTGTTCTCCGCGAAAGGTCCCTGGGGAACCATCAACGATCTGGCATTAACGCTGGTCGGCGATCATCAGCGGGAGAACGCCGGTCTTGCCCTCGCGGCGGCATACCTGCTCCTGCAACCAGGGAGCGCCGTCATCGCGGGTTTCCGGCATGCGGTACGTCGTGGGCTCCTGAGCGCGGACTTGCCGGCCCGCTTCGAGCGAGTCGGTCTTGAAGGCGGCTCCGTGGTGATCATCGATGGCGCGCATACCGGTGCTTCGATGACCGCATTGGCGAAGACACTGGAGCAGCAATATCCCGATGAATTGCCCATGGTCATTCTGGGAATACTCGCTGACAAGGAACCGGGGGCTGTCATCGAGCCCTTGGCGCCGATCGCCAGCCAGTGGCTGGCCGTGGCACCGGCCAGCCCGCGTGCGTACGATTCGGAACACCTGCTCACGGACCTGCGGTCGCGCGGTCTGCGTGCCGGACGAGCGACTTCCATCGCGGCCGCCATCGATCAGGCGCAACGGGAAGGCCATCGCCTGACCGTGGTTACGGGCTCCCTGTCCACTGCTGCCGAAGCCCGTGAAGCCCTCGGATTACGCGCGACCTGACCAGGGACCGCGATTCCCCGGATTGCAGCGCGTCGTGGCCCGCCCACCGTGACGAACAGCTGTGTGGGGTATCCTTGATCTTGGGGTATGGGGTCGAAATCAGCGAGGAATGCAGATCGCTAAACAGCCAGGCGTTCCACGGCAATACGCGGAACCGTCAACCGTCGACGATCTTGTAAGGTGCGCATTGATGTTCCCCCGCAATCCGAACACAGCTCCGGCACGTACACCAGTACAGATCGATCGTGCTGATCGTCTCGCGCCAGGTCGCCAAAGGCACGAGCCGTGACCGACGGCCGACGTGCGTACGAACAGGACTTACTGGCCCTGGATGACGCCAATTTGGTGAGGATGACCGCGGACGGAAATCCTGACGCGCTCGGGGTGCTCTACGATCGATACTCGGGAGCGGTGTTTGCCTTCGCGGTGCGCATCCTTGGCGATCGCGCTCTCGCCGAAGAACTGCTCCAGGAAGTCTTCTTCCGCTTCTGGAAACAGGCCCGTGCCTATGCGCCGGAACGTGGCTCGTTCATTACCTGGCTCCTGAGCATTACCCACAACATGGCGATCGATGAGCTGAGACGAAGAGGGCGGCGCCCACAACGGGCGGATTCCGCGGATCCGGTTCTGCTTTTGGCCAACGTCAGGGATCGGGATCCTTCGGTTGAGGACCGGGCGCTGATGAGCGCACTGCGGGACCAGATCGGCGAAGCGATGCAGAGTCTGCCCCTCGCACAGCGAGAGACAATCACCTTGGCGTACTTTGGCGGATTAACCCAGCGCGAGATCGCGGAGGAGCTGCAGGAACCCCTTGGCACGGTCAAGACGCGGATGCGGCTTGGCATCCGGAAGCTGCGTGAGTATCTGGAGAAACACGAGGTGGAGTTGGCGTGAACGGCCGGCTGGATGATGCGAAAGCGGACGATGATCACGCAATCAGCGGCGAATGCGCGTTCACCGACGAGCACGCAGCGGGTTTTGCGCTCGGTGCGCTCGATCGGTTCGAGCGCGGCCTGATGGAGCAGCATCTCCGCTGGTGCGCCCGCTGCCGGGAGATCGTCCAGGCTGCCGAAAACGTGACCGCATTCTTGCCATACCTGTCGCCTCCCGTCCCGCCGCCTTCGGGCAGCGTGCGCGCCGCCCTGATGGAGCGCATCGCGGCCGATAGCGATGGTCCGATCCTCGAAGTGCCGCCGGTGCCGTCGCGTTTCGCTCGATCCGCCACCGTGGTGTCCCTTCCTGCGACCGACGAAGATGTTGCACCCACCCCTCGACGACGGTGGGCACATCTGCTGCCGGCGGCGCTGGTCGCACCGCTTGCGATCGCCCTCATCCTTGTCTCGGCCTGGGCCAACAGCCTCCAGAATACGATTGACGAGCAGGACGATGAGCTCGCTACCCAGCGGGCCAACGCGCTAACCACGAGCGGGGACGGGGTTCAGATGTACCCCATGAAGCCCCACTGTACTGATTGTACGGGCGGAAGCACCCTGGGAGTCGACATGGACGACAACGTCGGCATGCTCGTCGCCTGGAATCTGGACCCCAAGAAGGAGCACTCGGTCTGGTGCGTCGACAGCAAGGGCGACAAGGCATGGATTTCCACGCTGGATGTCGACCCGAGGGGCGGCGCAATGCAGACCTTCACTTTTCCGGGCAAGGCTTCCAACTACTCTGAGGTGTACATCGCCGGTGACAATGGTTCGGTCGCTTTCATGACGAATATCGCGACGCCCCCTGACGGTGGAGAAGCTGGAGACCCGGCCACTCCTTCGACACCGGTTTCCGATCCGAGTCGCTGACCGGGTTTCAGGTGGGCTGCAGGTCGCTGATTCCGGCCAACGCTGATTTGCGCGGCTGGACAGGATGGCACTATAGTCATCCAGTTGTAGTGGTTGCGATGGCCTGTCGTCCGAGCATCGGATGTCAGTGACATGTGCAGGTCAGCGCAGATTCACCCTCGTCGGGCGCAGTCATCGGGAGTACCTCAAGAGTGGATGCAGCGCTTTCTCCTTCTGATACGCATACTGCCGCAAACGCTCCTGGCGCCCGCCTGTCGACCGGCGCATTGACCCCTTCGCTATCGGACGAGGGCACGCAGCTTTATCCGCTGCTCGCCGATGTCCAGGAGCTCCCGATCCAGTCGCTCTCGATCCTGATCCCGGTAATGAACGAGGAGGGAAATATAAGGGAGCTTCACGATCGGCTTGTCTCCGCTCTTTCCCGAATCGGTCTTCCATACGAGATCATCTTCGTCGACGACGGATCCAGGGACAGCACCTGGAAGCTGATCACTGACCTTAGCAACCTCGATGAGAGGATTGTCGGCCTACGCCATCGACGGAACTTCGGCAAGGCAAAGGCGCTGTCCAATGGGTTCGCGATAGCCCAGGGCGACGTTGTCATCACCATGGACGGCGATCTCCAGGACGATCCGGACGAACTGGGACGGTTTCTCCAGATGCTCGATGATGGCTACGATCTTGTGTCCGGCTGGAAGCAGCGACGTCAGGATCCACTCGGCAAGACTGCTCCAAGCCGGGTCTTCAACTGGGCCGTGCGCAAGAGCTCCGGAGTCCAGCTTCACGATTTCAATTGTGGCTTCAAGGCGTATCGCCGGGAAGTCACATCCGCGATCCGCCTGTACGGTGAGCTCCACCGCTTTACACCGGTCCTGGCCAGCGCGGAAGGATTCCGGATCGGCGAGCTTCCCGTCAAGCATCACGCCCGGAAATGGGGTTCCTCGAAATATGGGTGGTCGCGGCTGACCAAGGGCTTTCTGGACCTTTTCACCGTCATTTTCCTCACCCAGTATCGTCAGCGCCCGATGCACCTTTTCGGGTTGCCAGGCTTGCTCTTCATGGCACTTGGCATCCTGCTCGGGCTCTGGCTGACGATCGAGCGCGTCGTCTTCGACAATGCGATCGGCACCCGCCCGGCCCTGTTGCTCGCGGTGTTGCTGGTCGTGATCGGCACCCAATTCTTCGGGCTCGGACTCCTCGGCGAGTTCCAGGCTCACGGCTCCAATGCCCCCCGCACGTCGCAACAGACATCGCTCCGCCAGACGATCGGACTTTCAAAGCGTCCGCGGTTGCTCGGCGATGACCCGTCCGATATTCCCGGCGAGTCCGCCGGGTGAGTCAGTTCCCGCATGGTGGGCCGAAACCTTCGTCCCACCTTGACGCAACATCCGACGGGGCGGGCATCGAACCGCGACCTCGGCGACCGGTGCTGAAGCGGCTCGCCGGAATTCCGACGCCCCTTGTCTTCGGAGTCAGCATCGTCGTCGCGCTGGTCCTCCTCTGGTATCAGGGAGCTCTCAGGGATGTAGTGCTTGCCGTCGCCGATGCCGACCTCGGACTTCTCGCTCTTGCCGCGCCGATCTATGTCGCCAGCCTCTGGCTGCTTTGCTATCGCTGGCACGTCCTGGTGCGTATGGCCCAGGGTCGTTCCGATCTTCCCCGGGCGGCGGAAGCCTTTCTGACGTCCGTGGTGATCAACTACGCCGCGCCGATCGGCCTGGCCGTTCCGTCACGGGCAGCCCTCACGAAACGGGCGCTGGGGCTCGACGCCCGTGCCACCGGAACGATTGCACTGTGGGAGATCGGGGTCGATGTTCTGGTGCTCGGCTTTGGCACGGTCCTCTGGTTCGGGCTGGCGGAAGGATCGTTGAGCGAGGTTCGCGCCGAGCTTGCTGATTCCGCCACACTCTACGCCGTGGCCGGGATCGCAATCGTCTTCCTCGGGCTCGGTGCTGCACTGTGGTTCATGCGCACCGCGGCGAAGCGCCAACGAATCATGTCCTCATTGGGCCGGATCATCATGGCACCGAAGGAACGTCCCGTCGAAGCCCTGCTGGCACTTGCGGTAACGACGTTCTACTGGGTCGTTCAGGGCCTCGTGCTCGGTATGCTGGTGCGAGCGCTTGGCGTCACGCCATCCTTCGAGTTCATCCTCGGCCTGACATCGCTGCCAATCCTCGTCGGCATGCTGAGCCCGATCCCGGGTGGGGCAGTCGTACGGGAGGCGTTGATGTATCTCGTCGCCCGGCTCGCCGACCAGCCTGGCGACGAGGTCGTTGCCGCGGCGCTCATCTATCGCTTCGCACTCTTCGCCGCCATCCCCATCCTCTACCTCGGAACACGCTGGGTGATCGCACGGCGACGTTCCGCGAGCGAGCCGGAGCGTGTGCTGGATCCGGACAACTCCAAGAGTCCGTCGCGTATCTGATGGACACTCGTACGGAAACATGCCCTGCATAAAGTGCACGCCGTTACCACTGACATTGCTTGTCCCTGGACGCCGCGTATGAAGCGGCGTTTTGTTCGGGAAGGACCGTCAAGCGGCTGTAGAAGGCCGGTCTGTTCGATCCCATGGCGCAAAGGAGCACCCTCGTGAGCATCAGCGAAACATACCGATACCAGGGACAGGTCAACGTCGACACGAGCAATTACCGAAAGCACACGAGCGACAACCCGCTTCAGCGCATGCTGATCGATCGATTCCATACCAGGATTACCTCGATCGTGTCGGACCTCCGACCGCGGACCCTGCTCGATGCCGGGTGTGGCGAGGGATTCGTCGCAGATGCATTCCTCAAGGCCATGCCGGAGGCGAAGATCACCGGATTCGACGTTCTGGAAGAATCGGTCAAGCTGGCCCAGCTTCGGAATCCTCGCGCCACCTTCTCGCTCGGGGACATTTACAACATCGCCCACGACGACGACAGCTTCGATGTGGTCTATTGCTTCGAGGTGCTCGAGCACTTGCAGCGACCCGATCGGGCGCTGGAAGAGATGGCACGGGTCGCCAGACGCGCCGTTGTCATGAGCGTGCCTCATGAACCGTTCTTCTGCCTGGCCAATGCCGCCCGTGGCAAGAACCTCGATATGCGTCCCAGGGGATCCGATCCGGAGCATGTCAATTTCTGGTCACGCGAGGCCTTCGGACAGTTCGTCGACATGGAGCTCGATGTCGAGCTGCTCACGGGCTCGCTTCCCTGGACCATCTGCGTCGGTCGCCCCCGCTCCTAGGAGTCCGTCGCCCGTCTTTTGTTTTCCTGCGTACGAAGTTCAAGGCTGGTCGTCATCCAGAGCGCCGAGATGAATCTCGGAAGCCGCGTCGCGCGAAGCGCATCTGACGGAATAGGATTCTTCGGCAGCAGGCACCATATCCGCTCCGAGGATCGGCTACATAGTCGATGCCGAGGGCATCGAGTGGCCACGATGCGATGCGGCCCATCGCCGGCAGATCCTTCGGTCGCTTCAAAGGCCATCCCGCAAGGATGGAGCGGATGTGGCCCATCGCTCCCTCTGGATGACGGTCGGAGGAAGCCATCACACAGCGCTTCCATTATCGGGATTGCCCATCCGATTCGTCTTTATGTCGTGGGCGCCACCTGTCACCGCGCCACACGGTAGAATGATCCTCATGTAAACGAGGTCATCGCCCCATGTCATCCACCCCTTCATCCTCGACGAACCCACTCGGTGGCCCGGCGAAGCACCGCTTCCGCCAGGTCATCCTCCGCCAATGGTCTGGCTATGTCGCCCTCGTACGGGTGTGCCCTGGCTGCGGTCACGAGAATCGGGAGACCGATCTCTTTTGCACGGGATGCGCTCGCGACATCCGCAATGAGCCAGTCCAGTCGTCTCAGGATGATCGAGCCGGAGTCGAACTCCTCAACCGGCGCCTGGCACGAGAGGAACGTCAACGGACGCGCTCCCGCGTGCATCACGCCCAGGGAGGCGGCGGCTGGATCTTCGTTGGGCTCGTCCTCGTGGCCATCTCGATCGCGATGCAGGCTGACCCGCTTGTCCGGCTCTTGCTTTGGCTCGGCGGCATCGGGCTCGGTATCGTTGGCATCTGGCAGATCCGCCGGGACGGATCGACGCTTCGCATCTGGGGATCGATTCTGACCAGCATCGCGGCGTTGTTTCTCGTCCTGGTCACCGTTCGCGCCCTTGCCGGAGGCGGGAACACAGCCGAACCTGATGCTTCGCTCGGCCAGGCCGCCACCCCGCACCTGGGCGTTGAACCGATTATGGCTGCCTCCGGTACACCGCCCGTCGCAAACGGGATCACCGGTGAAGTCGCCATGTATCGCGGTGGGCCACGGCACGACGGCCAGCTCGCTGGTCCGGCACCCGCCACCACACCCCGTCTCGCCTGGCGGTTCGACACGGGGGGTGAGGTCTATTCATCTCCGGCGATCGCTAATGGCATGCTCTATGTCGCGAGCAAGGACGGCATTCTCTACGCATTGGACGCTGCGTCCGGCTCCGAGCGGTGGCAGGTCAGGATCAGCGAGTATGTCACCCGATCTTCTCCGGCAGTGATTGACGGGACCGTCTATATCGGCGGTGGGTTCGGATTCTACGCGTTGGACGCGGCAACCGGCACGCAGCGGTGGTCCGTTCCAGTCAGGTATGCGGGCCAGGCGTCTCCGACCGTCGCCAATGGCGTGGTCATCGTCACGAGCCAGGAAGGCTGGATCTACGCGCTCAAGGCTGAAACCGGCGAAACAGTCTGGCACACGGCAACCGATGGACTCGCATTCGGAGCACCGGCGATCATCGACGATCAGGTGATTTACGGCACCGATAATGGCGTCGTCAACAAGGTTGAGCTCGCCACGGGCCGCCTGACCTGGCGGGCAACGGTATCCGGTGCGGTCTTCGCCAGCCCGGTCGTGTCACAATCGACGGTCCTGGTGACAACGGAGGCCGGGACGTTAATCGCCCTCGATCTCGCTGATGGCCAGCAACGATGGTCGTTCACGCACGGTGGGTCGGAAGCTGCCTCCCTGAGCGACTCGCTCGTGGTGCTCAGCGCGAGCGATGCCGGAATCTACGGGATCGATCCCGGCAGTGGAGAGCAACGCTGGATGTACCCGGCTGGCAAGCGCGATCTCTCGGCACCCGTCACGGCCGGTGATACGGTCCTGGCGGGCGCGGGCGACACCCTCCTCGCTCTCGATCCCGCCACTGGGGCCGCCCGCTGGTATTTCCTGGCCGGGGACGTGATCGAGACATCACCGGTCGTCGTCGATGGCTACGTCTTCTTCGGGAGCCGGGATGGCTTTGTCTATGCCGTGTCCGACCGCTGACCGTGCCTGCTCATGAAAGAAGGGCAAATGCCTCGGAGGCTGCCTCGAGCGTCATGGAGAGATCATCATCCGAGTGTGCGGCGGAAAGAAACAACGTCTCGAACTGGGACGGGGCGAAGTAGACTCCGCGCTCCAGCAGCTCGTTGAAGAACGTCGCGAACCTGGCCGCATCGCTTGCCTGAGCGTCCGCGTACGTGAATACCGGGGATTCGTTGAAGAACATCCCGGCCATCGTTCCCACATTGGTCGCCTGGAGCGGGATGGACGCCGAGGCAGCGGCCCTTCGCAGCCCATCGACCAGCGTGCCCGCCGCCCTCGCGGCAACATCCCAGACGCCCGGTTCCTTGAGAACGGTCAGCGTCGCGATGCCCGCCGCGGTCGCGACCGGGTTGCCGGAAAGCGTGCCCGCCTGATACATCGTGCCCGCCGGCGCGACATGCTCCATCACGGCCCGAGCCCCCGCATAGGCCGCGAGCGGAAAACCACCGCCGACAACCTTGCCGAAGGTCACAAGGTCCGGCTGGACGCCGTACAACTCGACCGCACCGCCCGGCGCGACCCGAAACCCCGTCATCACCTCATCGAAGATCAACAGCGCTCCGTGCTTCTCGGTGATCGCGCGCAGGCCCTGAAGGAATCCATCTCGCGGCGGGACGAGCCCCATGTTGCCGGCAACGGGCTCGACGATGATCGCGGCGATCTTTCCACCGTGCTGATCGAACAGCGCCTCGACCGCGCCGAGATCATTGAATGGCGCGACCAGCGTGTCGATCGTCGCGCCGCGTGGTACTCCCGGGCTATCGGGCAATCCAAGCGTTGCGACACCGCTGCCCGCCTGCACGAGCAACATGTCCGCGTGCCCGTGATAGCAACCGCTGAACTTGATGATCTTCTCCCGGCCAGTCGCCGCGCGTGCCAACCGCAGTGCGCTCATCGTCGCCTCGGTGCCAGAGGAGACCAGCCGCACCAGGTCAATCCCCGTCACGCTGTCGCGGATGAGCTCGGCAAGCTCCGTTTCCGCCAGGGTCGGTGCCCCGAAACTGGTTCCCTTGCGTAACGCCGCCGTTGTCGCTTCGACGACCCTGGGATGCGCGTGTCCGAGGATCAGCGGCCCCCAGGACAGGACGTAATCGATATAGGCATTGCCATCGACGTCCCAGAAGCGACTCCCCTGACCACGGTCGACGAACACCGGGGTGCCTCCCACTGACCGGAAGGCCCGCACCGGGCTGTTGACCCCACCCGGGATGACCCTACGCGCGGCGGCGAACGCTTCGGCGGAGCGCGTATGCGAGATCGTTGGAGCGTTTACTCTATCGACGGTATCAGGCATCAGAATCTCCTTGCCGAGACAGTAATTCGACGGGTTACGGTATTAGGGGTTCCATCGCTCCACGGCCTTGCGGTGGCGGAAGAAGCCCGGCACGCTGCCGCGCCAACCCGGGCGCGACCAGGCGATGTCGATGGACTCTGTGCTCCTGCAGTGGCTGACCTCGCACGAGACTCGAGGTGCTACACCCGGGTTCACCTGTCAGGTCCTGTCGGTATCCACACCGCATGCGCGCTGGATCAAGTTCAGCTCGTCCTCCGACGACGACTGCCGCAGGGCGAGGACCGGATCATGGAGCATCTTGTTCGTCAGCCCATGCGCCAGCGCCCGCACGACGTTGCGGTCGCGCTCCGGCAGATGAGCGAGTCGCCGCAGCACCCGCTCCAGTTCAGTGTCGCGGACGCTCTCCGCCCGCTGCCGGACGGCGGCGATTGCCGTCGCTGCCGCTCGACCCTGAGTCCATGACTCGAACTCCATGGTCGCGAAATCGATCAGCGTCTCCACCTTCTGCACTTCGGCCGCGTACTGCCGGCGTGTCTGGTCCGCCAGAGGTTCGAGCGCGTCGACATCCCGGACGGTCACGCCGGCGAGCGTGCCACACTCGGAATCGATCGTCCGCGGCACGCCGAGATCGACCAGGAGCAGTGGCGATTTGCGCTCCGCGATGTCATCGACATCCACAAGGGGCCGCTCGACCATTACCGCACCGAAGACGACATCAGCCTGTGCGAGCGCCTGAGGCAGGCCGGTGATTGGGACGACATGGCCGCCCGTCGCCCGGGCCAATTCCCGAGCGCGTTCGGGCGAGCGATTGATCACGGTCAGTTCACCGATGTCATGGGTTTTGAGCAACTTGGCGGTCAGCGTCGCCATCTTCCCGGCGCCGAGCACGACGGCGCTCCGGCCGGCCAGCGTCCCCATCTCCTGCTGGGCCAGATCGACGGCGGCATGAGCGATCGAGACACGATTGCGAGAGATATTCGTCACGGTCCGAGCGCGCTTGCCGGTCTTCAGCGCGTCGGTGGCGAGCCGCTGCAGGATCGGACCGGCCGCTCCGGCATCCCGTGCCGTTTGGAGTGCATCACGAATTTGGGAAAGGATCTGGGGCTCACCAAGAACGATCGAATCCAAACCGCACGCTACCCGAAAGAGGTGCGTCACCGCGTCCTTGCCAGCGCGGACATACGATGCCTTTCGAAGCAGATGTTCCGGCACATCGTGATACCCGCCGAGAAAGGAGAATACTTCGGACTGAGCCATCTCCTCGGTGTCAGCGACAGCGTAGACTTCGGTTCGGTTGCATGTCGAGAGGATCAGCCCCTCGTCGACACGCTCGTGAAGGGCACGCAATCCCGCCGCGAGCGTGTCACCGGGAAAGGCGAGTTGCTCCCGGACATCGACCGGTGCGTATTCGTGATTCGATCCAACAACGATAAGCTGGGGTGCCGGCAAAGCGGAGGGTCCGGTTCTCTGGCATGCGCGACTGGTTCGACCTCACGAGGGGAACCGCCAGTGCACCATCACAGGGCACTGATCAACATCTCCAAGGATACCCGAAATCAGGCCGAATCAGACCTAAACGGTGCACCGTTGCAGGAATGAGTCTTATTGTGACCGGCCTCCCCGGTTCGCTTACCCTCGCGGTGTTGGCGTGAAAGCGGGGACTTGCATATAGTGCTGGGTAGAACGCAGAGAAGTTCTGCCTCCCCTCGCACGGCGTTATCGCGCGATTCCAGCGGATAGCATCGCACCCTCAGCTCGCACCCATGCACCGGGGATTCCATCAGCACCAAGGAGACGTACCTACTATGGCAGCAACCGCACCATCATCCACGATCCAGTCCGACTACGAGGGGGCATTTGCTGGTTCCCATGCAATGCATGAGCGCGCACGCCGGGTCATCTCCGGCGGCATCACCCACGATGGTCGCTACCTGAAACCGTTTCCGCCATATATCGTCCGAGCTCAGGGTGCGCACAAATGGGATGTCGACGGGCATGAGTTGATCGACTACGCTGTCGGCCACGGTTCCCTGATATTCGGCCACAACGACCCCGATCTCACAGCTGCCCTGCAGGGCCAGGCTCCGCAAGGCACGCACTTTGGCGCTGGCCACGAAGGCGAGGTCGCCTGGGCAGAGCAGGTCGTCAAGCTGGTCCCCTCCGCCGAGCAGGTGCGCTTCACGGCATCCGGCACGGAATCGACGCTGCTCGCGATGCGGATCGCCCGGGGCTACACCGAGAAGACGACGATCCTCAAGTTCGAGGGCCATTTCCATGGCTGGCAGGATTACGCCCTGAAAGGCGAGAAGCCGCCGTTCGAACGGACGACCGTTCCGGGTATTCCCAGGGAAACGCTCGGCACTGTGGCCGTCCTCCCCGCCAATGATCTCGCGATGCTGGAAGAGCGGCTTGTGCAGGGAGATGTCGCCGGGGTGATCATCGAACCTAGCGGCGCCTCATGGGCGACCATCCCGCTCAAGCGTGACTTTCTCGGGCAAGTCCGCCTGCTCACCGAGAAGTACAACGCCGTCCTGATCTTTGACGAGGTGATCACGGGCTTTCGCTGGGCGCCGGGTGGCGCCCAGGAACGGTTCGGCGTGACGCCGGACCTGACGACGATGGCCAAGATCATCGCCGGTGGGATGCCCGGCGGCGCCGTTGCGGGAACGACCGAGCTCATGCAGATGATCGCCTTCAAGGATGAGCCAGGCTGGAACGCGGATCGGCGCGTTCCCCAGGCAGGCACCTACAACGCAAATCCGCTCGCTGCGGCGGCGGGTCTTGCGTGCCTCAGGAAGTGTGAGGATCCGGCCGTTCAACAGCATTGCGATGCACTGGCACAACAGGTCCGTTCCGGGTTGAACGAGGTGTTCGACCGGCTCGATGTGCCGGTCTTTGCCTGGGGCGAAAGCTCCGTCTTCCACATTGCCCTGGGCGAGCGCGCGTCGAACCGGGGTTCCGGAGACCTGCACACGCCCGAGGGTGTCTCGCCGGAGTTCCTCAAGGGAAGCGGTGGCGATGCGCTGGCCCAGACCTTCGAGATCGGGATGCTGCTCGAAGGCGTGCACCTGTTCCACTCGGGCGGTTTCTTCTCGACCGCCCACATGGGTGACGATGTCGAACGGACCATCACCGCGACAGAGCGCGTAGTCGAGAGGATGCGGGAGCAGCGCCTGCTAGGCTGATCCCTCCACGTTACCCGTGCCTGGGCGATCATCTGCTATGTGCGCATCGCGTTGACGATGCGTTCGACCTGCTTGACATGAGACCGTTCATGACGAGCCAACCATTGCGCATAGAACAGCACCGTCCGCTCCAGCACCTTTCCCGCCCCCGTCACCGTTGCCGTACGGGACCAGCCTTCGCGTGGCAAAGGTTCCAGGACTGCCAGGAGATCGGCACGTTGCGCGATAAAGGCATCGAATGAAGGTCGGAATTCGAGTTCCCGATAGTCCGTCTTATCGATCCATGAGGTGGGATTGACAGCCCGCAGCGTCGGCGGGTCTTTGGTGATCATCGTCATGATGCAATCGCCCCAGACGTCCGCACACGAGCGGAGATGAGCGAGCACATCGTTCGCGGACCACTCATCGTGGACAGGGGCGGTGTGCAGTTGGGCAGATGCCAGACCAGCGGTGAGCGCCGCGATACGCGATGGCGTTTCGGGTAGCAGAGCCAAGACCTGCTCAATTGTCAGGGATCTTAGAGCGGATTTCATGTTGGTTGCTCATCTGGCGCGGGCAGAGCAAACCCGCAGTGCCGGTAGTATCCCGCGATGTCGGTTGAGGTAACCTGCGCGAGGCCGTCGCCGATGGCATCCACCAACGGGTCGAACGCGCGTGCCGCAGCCCCGCGTAGATACGTCTTGAGCTTGGCGAAGACCAGCTCGATCGGGTTGAAGTCCGGTGAGTAGGCCGGCAGGTAGCGTACCTGGCAGCCGGCCGCCTCGACCGCTGGCCGCACTGCCGCGTGGCGATGAACACTGAGATTGTCGAGCACGATCGTCGTGCCCGGCCGCAGGGTGGGCAGGAGCCAGTCGCGCAGCCATGGCACGAAGACGGCACTATCGATCGCACCCTCGATCGCGAGCGGCGCCGCGATGCCGGTCGGCGTCAGCGCCGCCAGGCAACTCACGTTCGGCCCATGGTTGCGGGGCACGACACCAGTCGCCCGTGCTCCGCGCGGGGCGCGGGCCCGCGTTCGGGTCAGACTGGTATGGGTGCTCGTCTCATCGAGAAAGACGAGGGTGGTGGGATCAATGCTGGCCACCTCGGTTCGCCACGCCGCGCGCGCCGGCTCATCGCGTTCGCTCGCCATCAGGCTCTTTTTTTGAGCGGCAGCCCCAGCCGGGTCAGCGCCCGGCTCATCGTCGCCGTGCTGACCGGCGGGTGACCGGTCGCCGCCCATTGGGCACAGTGCTCGGCCAAGGTGGCGTCAGGGTGCGCGAGCACTTGAGCGCGCAGGAACGGTTCGTCGGTGTCGCCGATCTTCCGCGGACCGCCCGGGAAGGTTGCCGGTTCGAGCGACTCCCCGGCCGCCTGCTTGCGCTTCCAGCGCCTCAGACTGCTGGTGCTGACGCCGGTCGTACGGGCGATCTCAACCGCCGACAGACCCGACGCCATGGCCTGCAGCAGTCGCTCACGACGATCGCGGGAGTACCCTCGTGCCATGCCACCACTGTGCCAGCCGGTCAACCAACCTGCAACACACTCTATGGGCAAGCGATGTCCTCCTTGCGCACAGACCCAGAGCGTACGCCAGCGAGTGAGCCACAGAGCGAAGCACGCCGACTCCGTAGCGTGTCCAAAGCTTTTCGACATCGAAAGCGGGCTATGGGTGAGGGTGGTGAATGTCCTGACCGCGGTGATGCACCACAATCAGTCTTGGTCAAACTACTCGGAGTGAAGGTCGGGTTGGCCGGATGATTGCGTCCGGAGGTTAATCTGAGTTCAACAAGCCTTCGCGCAGCATCGCGGCGTATGCTTCGTCGGTGTCAACGTCAGCCGGGGGCAATGTCCTGCCGTCGGCGACGATCGTGACCCGATCACCATAGGACCGGATCACATCCCGTGCGCCCTTGTCACCGGTGATCGCCTGGAGCGCATCGAACGTCTCCACGCCGAACAGGACGGGGTGGCTCCGGATTTCGCCATACGCCGTCATCACGATCGGCGCCCGCGTTGCCCGCCTCTTCTCCATCAGGGCGTCGATCGTCGCGACGCGAATGCCGGGTTGGTCGGCGAGGAGCACGATGATCGCGTCAGTTTCAAGGGGAAGGCTGCGGAGACCTGCGATCAGCGAGGTGCTCTGCCCCTCGGCGTAATCAGGATTGAATGTGTCCGTGACGTTGTACGGCGAGATCGCGGCCCGGATGGTTTCCGCTTCGTGTCCGACGACGACGGTCACCGAATCCAGGCCGGATGCCAGTGCCCGCTCGACGACGTGCGCGATCAGGGGCTTCTCTTCGACAAGGAGGAGCTGCTTCGGACGGCCGAGCCGCCGGGACATCCCCGCCCCGAGGACGACTCCCCGGATTGGCTCGAACGCCGGGTGTTGCGCCACCTCAATCGCTTTCGCCCCGGATGCGTCCGCTCGCGGCGGTCAACGCACCGCCATTGCGTCCGTACCGGGTGGCGATGATTTCGCCAAGGATGCTGATCGCCATCTCCTCTGGCGTCTGCCCGCCGATGTCGAGCCCGATCGGTCCGTGAACTCGGGCGAGATCGTTATCGCTGACGCCATTGCTGACGAGTCGCTCTCGCCGGTCCGCATTCGTCTTGCGACTGCCCACCGCACCGATGTAACGGGCAGGTGTCCCCAGCGCACCGAGGAGCGCGGGCTCATCGAACTTCGGGTCATGCGTGAGGATCGCAATCGCAGTGCTCGGATGGATGTCAAGGTCAGGGAACGCATCATCCGGCCAGGCCACGATCAGCCGATCGACATCGGGGAATCGCTCCCGCGTCGCCAAGGTACGCCGGGCATCGACGACCGTCACCAGATACCCCAGGTCTCTGGCGTACCTGGCGAGCGGCTGGGCCACATGCACCGCGCCGAAGATGATCAGCTGTGGCGGCGAGGGATAGGCGTCGATGAAGACATCGACACTTGAACCCGACGCATCCTGGAACGAGCGCACTTCGGACCGCTCTGCCAAAAGAGCTTCGCTGGCCGCCTCATGGAAAGCCTCATCGAGCTCGGAAGAGCCCAGGGTTCCCTCGACGTGCTCTTCCGAAACGAGCATCTTGACGCCGACAGGTTCACCCCGCACGATCGTTCCGACCACGACCGGAACCCGTTGGGCGACGAGTTCCCGGACGCGATCGAACATGGATCTGGAGCCGTCAGCAGGTTCGTCAGCCACGGGTGTCCTCGACTGGTTCGACGAACACCTCGATCGTGCCACCACAAGCCAGCCCGACATCCCAGGCCATGTCGTCGGTGATGCCGTATCGCACCAAGCGTGGTGTACCGGACCGCAGCACCTCGCGCGCCTCCATCACCACCGCGTTCTCGACGCACCCACCGCTCACCGACCCGGCGAGCTCACCCTTGGCGGTGACCGCCATCCGGGCGCCGACGGGCCGAGGGGCGGAGCCTTCGACCGACACGACCGTGGCGACCGCGACCTGCTTGCCTTCTGCCCGCCATGTATCGATTTCCGGAAGCCATTCGCTCATCGTCGTTCCTTTCCGTGCTCGACCTAGATTCGTGGTTGCGGATGCACCGCCCGCGTGGTGCCGTATCCGCGTACCGGAGGCGTATCCTCGACGGCGCTGAGCAGGTATGCGAGCGCTTCCATGCTCTGCAGATTGTGAATTGGCAGGAAGTGATCCACATGCGGCAGCGCCGCCCGGATTCCCTGTGTCAACGGCTGATACCCTGGCGCGCCGAGAAGGGGATTTAGCCAGATCACACGGCGGCAGGAACGTTGCAGGCGGCCCATTTCCGTTCCCAGCAGCCACGGATCGCCGCGGTCCCAGCCGTCACTGATGATCACCACCGTCGCGCCGGACCGCAGCACTCGGCGGCTCCAGAGATAGTTGAAGTTCTTGATCGCCTCACCGATCCGTGTGCCTCCGGCCCAGTCGTCGACGGAAGCGACCACATCCTGGATCGCGGCGTCCACGTCGCGCCGGCGAAGCTCCCGCGTGATCCGCGTCAGCCGGGTGCCGAAGACGAACACCTCGACGCTATCGAGACCATGTTCTAGCGCGTGGACGAATCGCAACAAGAGCCGGGAGTACCGATCCATCGAACCGGAGATGTCACAGATCAGCACCAGCGGACGCATTCGCTCCTTGCGCCTGCGCCACTTGAGCTCGATCGGCATACCGCCCTGGCGGAGCGCGCCGCGCAACGTCGCCCGGTGATCGATCGCCGTGCCATGCAGCGCGCGCTGCATCCGCCGGGTCTTGCGAGTTCCCAGACGCCAGTCCATCGCATCGATCATCCGGCGCGCCTCTGCGATCTCCTCGTCCGAAAACTGCGAGAAGTCTTTCTTGCGGAGTGCCTCGCTGGCACTGAAGATCAGGACATCCTCAGCGGGCACCTCGTAATCTTCGGCCTCGCCGATATCCGCCGCGTTGTCGATCCCCTCGATGGCGAGTGTCGTGCGTTCGGATTCCGCTCCCTGTCCCGCTTCGCCCTGCCGGCCCTGGTCCCGTCGCTTGGGCGGGTCGGGAAGCCCGACGGTTTCGTCATCTCCGCCGATCGCTTCCGAGAACAGTGGCGCCTCCTGAGTGACCAGGTCCCGCCAGAACCGCGCAAACTCGGCATTGAACAAGGGAATCTGCTCGGGACGCGTAACGAGCGTCGCCTTGGCGGCACTGTACAGGTCGTCACGCCGCTTCACGTCGATCGCATCGATCGCGTCGACCATGCCCAGGATTTGTCCCGGCCCGATTGGCATCCCCGCCGATCGCAGACGACGCCCGAACTGCAGCAGGTTGCCCGAGATCCGCTGAGCCTGCACCCGCGACAGGTCGGCCATCCCCGGACCCTGCCCATTGCCATTCGGGATCACGTTAGCTCGCCGTTCCCGAGGACTGGACCGCCCTCGCAATCAGCCGGTGTGCGACATCGCCACGGACCTTCTCCACGTCCTCCTGGTACTTGAGGACGACGCCCAGCGTATCCTCGACGACGTTGTCGTTGAGATCCGAGGACCCCAGGGCGAGCAGCGCCTGCGCCCAGTCCAGCGTCTCCGCCATCCCTGGCGACTTGAAGAGGTCGACTTCTCGCAGCCCTTGGGTGAAGGCGCAGATTTGCCGTGCCAGGCGCTCAGACGCCTGCGGCACCTTAGTCGAAAGGATCCTGAGTTCCTTCTGGTAATCGGGGAAATCGATCCAGTAGTAGAGACACCGCCGCTTTAACGCGTCGTGGATCTCCCGCGTGCGGTTGGAGGTCAGGATGACGATCGGCACGTGTTCCGCGCGGATCGTCCCGAGCTCCGGCACGGTGACCTGGAAGTCGGAGAGCAGCTCCAGGAGAAACGCTTCCAGTTCCTGATCGGCGCGATCGACCTCGTCTATGAGCAGAACCGGTGATTGCGTATGCGATGCATCGATCGCTTGCAGCAGGGGCCGTTTCAGCAAAAATTCTTCCCCAAACAGGTTCTGCCGGATGACGTCCTGGTCGAGGCCGGTCGAGGCTTCCAGCGATCGGAGATAGAGCATCTGGCGGGGATAGTCCCACTCATAGATGGCGGAGCTGGCGTCCAACCCTTCGTAGCACTGCAGACGGATCAGCGGGGCACCCAGCGCCGATGCAAGAACCTTGGCGATCTCGGTCTTGCCCACACCCGCTTCACCCTCGAGCAGAAGCGGCTTCTGCAACTGGAGGGTCAGGAACAGGGTAGTGGCTAGCCCCCGATCCGCCACGTACTGTTCGTCCCGTAGCGCCTTTTCCAATGCATCGACGCTCACGTATCCACGCCCGGCCGCAACAGCGGCCGTGGTTTCGGCTAATTCACTCAACAGGAACCTCTCTCGTGCATGAATACATGATGCCGCGGCGAGCAGATCCGAGCCGCGCTTACGATAAGTATCTTCGAGGGTGTCAACGTCCTCCAGATTGCCCATGCAGGTAGACCGGCTCGATCGCGACCGGGTCGTCCACATCGCCGCGCCGCCATCGCTCCCACGCCAGTTTGGCCAGCGACGACGGACGACGAGTGCCAGCGGTGACGGGGACCATTCGCGGGTGTACCACCCCGAGGCGCTTTCGTTGGTCTGGCAGCAATTCCCCGGCGAGCAGGTATTCGGGATGCTCGGACAGCACGGCAGCAAGCTCTTCAAGCGAGGAGTTCACAGGGGCACCGATGCCTTCCCCCGCTTCCTTGACTGCCCACACCACGCGCGCCCGACCAGCGGGAAGCGTCACCAGCACCGGTGTGCAAGCTGAGCCGTACGGCTCGGCGGCGACAGCCAGGGTCGATATCCCGATGATCACGCGATCCGACAGAACCGCCAGTCCCTTCGCGATACTCAACCCGACGCGCAGTCCGGTGAATGTGCCGGGCCCGATCGCGACTCCAATCGCGGCGACATCGCCCAGCGACACCCCGCATGACGCAAGGAGCCACTCGACCGAGGGCAGTATGGTCACCGTCTGCTGCCGGCCCGCCGGCCAGGACAGCTCCGCAATGCTGACGCCATCGAGCAGGGCAATCCCGGCTTGTTCTGATGCCGTATCGATTGCCAGGAGCCACCGGCCCTGGACATCGCCGCTTTCGTGTTCGCGCGCGTCGGGTTGTAGCGATGGGGTCGTCACGTTCAGGTCCATCCCGTATGCATCTTGCGCTGATGTTAGTATGGGTTCAACCTTTGCGAGACATTGCTGCGTCTATTCTCTATGTTGCCAGTGCGGCTGAATGCGGAGCGCTGGATCATGGCAAACCACATGCGTTTGTCGTCGCACGACTCACGTCGACAACATCCCGAAAAGCAACTCGCTCACTGCTTCGTGACCGTTGAACGGTTGAGGAAAGATCATGGCAAGCACGAGAGGTATCGCTGAAGCGCCGTCCTACGGCGAGGTTAGCGTTCAAGCCAGATCGCGCTCCCTGCGCGACAGACTGGCGACCAAGGAATGGGCGATCTTTCTCCTGTTCATCTTCCCGAATTTCCTGTTCCTGCTGCTTTTCACCTACTGGCCGATGTGGGAAAACGTCCGCCTCAGCCTGCAGAGCACCGACCTCCTCGCATTCAGTGGCGCCAACGAGTTCGTGGGACTCGAGAACTATCAGTACATGTTCAACAACCGGACCTTCCGGTTGGTCCTGCGAAACACCGCCATCTTTCTCATCGCCAGTGTCGCCTTGACGATGGCGTTCGGTCTGCTCGTCGCACTGCTCCTCAATCTCAAACTGCGGTTTCGCACCGGCGTCCGGGCGGTGGTGTTTGCACCGACGCTCCTGTCTGGCGCGGCGATCGGGATTGTCTGGGCGTATATCTTCGATCCCCGATTCGGGCTGCTCGCCCAGGTGCTCGGCTGGTTCAATATCCCCTCGCCGCACTGGCTGGACCGTCCGGAGTGGGCGCTGCCCGCCGTCATCATCGTCTACGTTTGGAAGAATCTCGGCTTCGCGGCGGTGATCTTTCTCGCGGGACTCCAGGCGATCCCCCGGGATCTCTACGACGCGGCCAAGATCGATGGCGCGAACGCATGGTGGCGCTTTAGATCGGTCACGATCCCGATGCTCTCCCCGATCTCCTTCTTCCTGCTCGTCACCTCCATCCTCGGGACGTTCCAGGCATTCGACATCCAGCAGGTCATGACGGCTGGCGGTCCCGCCTACTCCACCACCACGTTGGTGTACTACGTCTACGACCAGGGCTTCAGTCAGGGAGCGAATTTCGGACGGGCCGCTGCCGCCGCGATCGTCCTCTTCATCGCAATGTTGATTGTCACGATCATTCAGGTTCGCTTCACGGAGAAGAAGGTTCACTACGATGGCTAGTCTGTCCATGACCCAGCAGAAGAATGTCAGCAGGATAGCCAGTTACGTTGGCTTGGGATTGATCGTGCTCGTCATCGGCCTGCCCATGTTCTGGATGCTCTCCGGTTCGCTGAAAACGCTCCGGGAGATCTACACATTCCCGCCGGACTGGATCCCCGAGAATCCCCAGTGGCAGAACTACCGCGAGGCCTGGAATACGGTGCCGTTCGGCCGATTCTACATCAATTCACTGATCATCACGATCGCCGGATCCGCCCTGCAGATTGTCAATGGAACGCTCTGCGCGTACGCGTTCGCGTTCCTGAAGTTCCCCTTCAAGAACGTGCTGTTCCTGATCGTGCTGGCTGCATTGATGGTCCCGGGCGAGGTGACGATCCTTCCGAACTTCCTGTTCTTCGGCAACACGGTCAGGGACTGGTTTGGGCTCGAAGGGAACTGGATCAATACCTACCAGGCAGTTGTGCTGCCCGGCGGCGCCACGGCGTTTGGCACGTTCCTGATGCGACAGGGGTTCATGGGTTTGCCGCGTGACGTTCTCGATGCGGCGAAAGTCGACGGCGCCGGGCACCTGCGGACGATGTTCGGCATTGTCCTGCCCATGGCCAAACCCATCGTGATCACGTTCGCGCTGATCTCGGTCGTCAATAAATGGAACGATTACCTCTGGCCGCTCGTCGTCACGCGGACCCTCGAAATGCGCCCGATCACGGTCGGGGTCCGTTTGCTCTACGATGCTGAAGGCAACAACAACTGGGGCGTGATCATGGCCGGCACGACGTTCGTCGTCCTGCCGCTGATCGTTGTCTACATCTTCGCCCAGCGCTTCATCATCGATGGCCTGACGGCTGGTGCAACGAAAGGCTAGAGTATGCGGCATTGCGGACACCGCCCGCCTGTTACGTCCGGTCGGGGGTGCTTTTTGTCCCGGACGTTATTGATGTCTTCACTGTGCTTTGTCGAACATCGACCACCATAAGCCCCGGCGCACCGTTTGGCGCCATTGCACAGGTGACATCCGTGACGACCAGGTTGGCCGCACGCACGCATGCCACGTTCAAGGAGCATTGCAGGAATGACCAGGCAGATCGATCGTCGCTCGCTCATCAAGGGTGCGGCTGGTGCAGGTGCCGGATTGGCAGTCGCCAGTTCCGCTGGAATTGCAGCGGGCCGCAGCACGACCTTTTCCGCGCCCGCACTCATCCAGGCAACCGGATCAACCGTTGAGGTCACGTACTGGACGTCGTTCGGGAGTGGTCCCAATGGCGAAGCCCAGACCGCGCTGATCGAAAAATTCAATCAGTCGCAAACGGACGTCCGGGTGGTGGCGCAGACGCTCGCGGATTATGAAGAAGTCGCCGCCCAGCTCGTTTCCGGGTTGCAGACTGGCGATTTTCCGGACATGGCCACGTTATCCGATGTGTGGTGGTTCCGGTTCTACCTCGCTGAAGCGCTTGCCGACCTCACACCGCTGCTGAGCGCGGATGCCAAGCCTGAGGATTACGTTCAGTCGCTGTACAAGGAATATCAGCGGGCCGGTGGCCAGTACGGTATCCCGTTCGCACGCTCGACGCCCCTCTTCTACTACAACGCCGAAGCGGTCGAGCGGTCCGGTGTCTCGCCTGATGTATTCAAGACCTGGAGCACGTTCCGCGAAGCGGCTCCCGATCTGATCAGCGGCAGCGGACTGGAAGCGGCGTTTGCGTTCGGCAACGCCGCTTCGTATGGCGCGTGGGTTCTCCACGGGCCAGTCTGGGCGTTCGGCGGACGGTACTCGGACGCGGACTTCAATATCCTCGTCACGGATGAAGGCTCCGTCAAAGCCGGCGAGTTCATGCGCGAGTTCGTCTCCAGTGGCAATGCCATCACCGTTGACGATCCGGAGATCGACTTCGCCAACGGTGTCTCGCTTGCCATCATGGCGTCGACCGGGTCTCTCGCCGAACTGCGCTCGACAGCCCAATTCGACTTCCGGACGGCCTTCCTGCCCGAGGAGCAGACGTTTGGATGTCCGACCGGTGGCGCGGGTCTGTCGGTCATGGCCGGTGCTCCGGAGGAGCGGAAGGCAGCCGCGATGCGGTTCATCGAGTTCAGCACCTCGACCGAGGAGACCACGATCTGGTCACAGGCCACGGGCTACATGCCGGTCCGAACCTCCGCCATCGAGAGCCCGGACGAGGTCGCCTACCTCGATGAGAACCCCAACGCGAAGACCGCTGTCGAGCAACTGCCGAAGACGCAGCCGCAGGACAGCGCACGGGTCTTCATCCCCAACGGAGACCAGATTCTCGGCCGTGGCTGGGAAGAGATCCTGGTCAACAACCGGCCGGCAGCGGAAGTCTGGGCAGAGGTTCAGGCCGATCTCGAGCCGGAAGCGCAGGCCGTGAAGGAACAGGTCCAGGCGATTGAAGGCCAGTAACCGCCTTTACTGACACACCTGTCATCCAACGAAGGCCGCGGCGGAAACGCCCCGGCCTTCGTTGTGTTGTCATCACGCTTGCTCATAACGGTAAGCAAGGCGATCGCTCCTGCCGTCGGATCGCTCGATAACCTATGAGCGGCGTCACCGTTCGTCGGGTAGATCACCGCTCCCGTGACGCGCAATCGTGACATGGCGGAGATCCGCGCCGGCGTGTTGGATCGTCACTAGGGTGAAGCGGTCCGGCAGCCAACTTCCGGCGCGCTCCGGCCACTCGATCGCCGACACCCCGTCCTGCGGGTCAAGATAGGCGCCGTATCCGAAGCTTTCGAGATCTTCCACGTCTTCCAGCCGGTACAGATCAAGGTGATAGAGTATCAGGGGATCTCCCCGCCTTCCCACTCCCTTATGTTCCGAAACGATCCCGAACGTTGGACTCTGGATCGGTCCTGCGATCCGGAGCCCTCGCGCCAGCCCCTGCACCAGCGTGGTCTTTCCCGCCCCGAGATCCCCGTGCAGCAAGACGACATCGCCGTGATCCAGCGTCCGCGCGAGGCACTGTCCAAGATCCCGCATTGCGGCGCCGGACGGCACCTCCAGGCGATTTACCATGAGCGGATCCGTCATCCAGTGACCATGTTTCCGAGCGTTGGAAAGGCAACGACGGGATAGCCGATCCGCACATCGACCAGATCACCAGGCGTGAACCGGGCGAAAGGATTCGTCCTCGCCACCAGCGTGCGGCCACTCTCGAGCTGGATCGTCGCGCTGAGATACGCGCCGTGGAACTCCCGGGCGGTCACAGTCGCTCTCGTATCGATGGCCCGGAAGCCCGCGCCGAGCTCGAGCATCTCGGGGCGTATCAGCACATCGACCGGTCCCTCGATCGGGTCCACAAGCTGATGCTGGCCGAGCTCGGTCGTCACCGTCCGCCCGCCCGCGTGACCCGGAAGGAACTGGGCCGTGCCCACGAACGAAGCAACCATCCGCGTCGCGGGCTTGTGATAGAGATCCTCCGGAGTCGCATGCTGGACGATATGTCCATCGGCCATCACCGCGACGTAGTCCGCAAGGCTCAGCGCCTCCTCCTGATCATGCGTGACCAGGATCGTCGTCGCCCGTGCCGTGACAAGGATGTCGTGCACATCGCGGCGAACGCTGGCACGAAGCTCGGGATCGAGGTTCGAGAATGGCTCATCAAGGAGAAGGAGGTCCGGCTGGGGTGCGAGAGCCCTCGCCAGGGCGACCCGCTGCTGTTGCCCGCCGGAAAGCTCCTGGGGCATCCGGCGACCGTACCCCTGAAGTCCGACGAGGTCGAGTACCGCGTCAGTGCGACTGTTGAGGCGGTTTCCGCGAGACAGCCCGAACCCAACATTCTGTCCGACGGAAAGGTGAGGGAAAAGCGCGTAATCCTGAAAGACCATCCCAATGCTTCGTCGCTCCGGCGGTTGGTGCATGCCAGGCTGGGCCACGACGCGGCCGTCGATTTCGACGGTTCCCCGATCGGCTACCTCGAGTCCGGCGATCATCCGCAGGGTCGTCGTCTTTCCGCATCCGCTCGGCCCGAGCAGCGCTACGATCTGCCCGTGCCGGGCAGCAAGATTCAGGCTTCGCACGATTTCGAGACCTCGAAACCGCTTCGAAAGCCCCGTACACCGCAACGCCCACTCATGGCCTTGCACCGGCTGTCGGTTCTCGTTCCTCAAAAGGGCCACGCTGCGATCACCCCGTTGTCGTGGCTAGACCGATGCTGGATCGATCGGACGGTGGTGCTGGCGAAGCAAGAGCAGCACATTCGGCAGCGAAGAAAGTGCGATCAGGGCGATCGCCGGTGCCGCGGCCCGGCCGTACGAGCCGTTGGTCGTTGCCTGCCAGATTTCCGTTGCAAGCGTATCGAATCCGATCGGCGCCAGGAGCAACGTGATCGGGAGTTCCTTCATCACCGTCAGCATGACCATCGCCAACCCGGTCAGCACACCCGGGCGCGCCAGCGGAATCGTGATCCGGATCAACGTCATCACTTGTGAGAGCCCGAGCCCCCGTGCCGCCTCCTCC
The DNA here is from genome assembly GCA_902806355.1 of uncultured Thermomicrobiales bacterium. Next base: position 27,882 of record CADCWI010000043.1, read on the forward strand.
AGCCGGGGGCTGATTTGAACGAGCGACAAACGCTCGGCCGCCAGGGCTTGTGGCAGGAACCGCACCGCGTACGCGATCACCAGCAAACCCACGGTTCCGTAGATCGACGGCGTGTAGTTGGCTCCGAAGTAGACGAAGGCAACGGCGATCACAATCCCCGGCAACGCGTAGCCGAGAAACGAGATGCGCTCGCTGACCAGCGCGAATCGCCCCGGATGCCGGACGACCAGCCAGGCCAGCGGGAACGCGAAGGCCACCGTCACCAACGCGGCGAGCAACCCGATCCCGAAGCTGTTGAGCGCTTGCGCCGGGATGCGCCCGATATTGTCACCGGCGGAAAGCCCCTGCGTCAGCCAGTAGAGCAGCACACCGACGGGGAGACCCAGCGAGAGTAACGTTACCAGTCCACAGTAAACCAGTGCCGCCGGATGCCATCGTCCGAGCGCGACGAGTCGCTTGTCACGCCCAGTGCCGCTGCCGATGCGGTAGCGCACGGCCGTTCCGCGAATCCGGACTTCGACCACGAGCAGGATGATCGTCATCGCGACCAGGACCAGGGCCAGCGCGGCGGCCGTCGTCCGGTCAAAGCTGGACCGGTACTGGACATAGACGGCACGTGTAAAGACGTCATACCGCATCAGGGTGACGACACCGAAATCGGAGACGGTATAAAGCGCTGCGAGCAATGCCCCACCCGCGATCGCCGGACGCAACTGTGGCAGGATCACCCGGGAGAACGACCTCAACGGTCCGAGACCGAGGCATCGTCCGGCCTCTTCGAGGCAGGGATCCATCCCTCGCAACGCAGCCTGCACGCTGAGGAACACATATGGATACGTGAACAGCGTAAGCGCGATCCAACTACCCCAGAATCCATAGATCGAGGGCAGGCGATCGACTCCGAACGGCTGGGCCAGAAACTCCTGAGCCAGGCCTCGGGGCCCCAGGGCCGCCACGATCGTCAGCGCGCCAACATAGGACGGCACAACGAGCGGCAAGGTTGCAGCGATTGACCAGAATCGCCGACCGGCCAGTGCCGTCCGCGTCGTCAGCCACGCCAGCGGAACCGAGATCACGACCGCGGAGAGCGAGACCGATATCGCGAGCAGTGCGGTGTTGCGCACTACGATCATGGTGCGTTCCCGGAACAGGATGTCCGTCAGATGCGAGCCGGCACCGGTTGCTCGCACGACCACGTAAAGCAACGGCAATAGCATGAGGACCGAGACGGCCAGCACGGGCAGCACAATCGTTAACGGCGGACGCCGGGATCGAGACCGATCCCGGCTATCCGCTCGCCGCTCACTCATCCAGGGATGCGGGAGTACGGGGCTCTTGAGCATCACAATTCCGGAGACTCCGCCGGAATGAGCATCACAGAGCACCAACCTCTGTCAGGAGTGCGATGGTGCCTTCAAGGTCGGCCAGGTTAGAGAGGTCGATGTCTGGTGACTCGATCTCCTCCAGCGGTACCACGGCAGCAGCGGGCTCAACGCTCTCGATCAGCGGATACTCGAACGTAGTATCCGCGAAGTACGTCTGGGCCCGCTCCTGGGTCAGGAAGTCCATCATCGCCAGTGCTGCGTCCTGGTTCGGGGAATCCTTTAGGATTGCCGCTCCCGCGACGTTGACCAGCGACCCGACGTCGCCACCGGGGAAGTAGTAATTCTCAACCGGAAGTTCCGAACCCTCCTCCTTCTGGATCTCCCACTTGTAGTAGTGGTTGACCAGGCCGACGGAGATCTCGCCGGCCGCGACCGCTCGCACGATCGGCCCGTTGCCCTCGAACACGACCACATCGTTCGCGATCATCGCTTCCAGCCAGGCCCGTGTCTCATCTTCCCCGAGGAGTTGGCGCATCGCCGTCACCTGGCTCTGAAACGACCCGTTCTCGGGAGCCCAGCCGACCTGTCCCGCCCATTGCTCGTCTGCGAGATCCAACAACGATTCTGGCATGTCCGCTTCGGTCATCGCATCGCTGTTAAAGGCAAGGACCCGTGCCCGTCCACTGACACCAACCCAGACGCCATCCGCCGAGCGGAATCGTGGATCAACCCGGTCGAGGAGCTCCTGCGGCAGGGGTGCAAGGCGATCTTCGGCCGCAAGCTGGCCGAGCGCCCCGGCATCCTGCGCGATGAAGAGACTCGCAGGGGTCCCGGTGCCCTCTTCGAGCAGCGCGATTGCCAGCTCCGCCGTCTGTCCGTACCGCACCTCCATCGCGAAGTCAGCGGCTTGCTCCGCCATCGTGATCACCGGACCGATTAGCTCCTCGTTGCGACCGGAATAGACCACGAGCTCTCCCGGTGTGCCCAGAAGGCCGGCCACGGGACTGGCAATCGGAGTCGCATCAGGGGTCGCCTGCCGGGCCAGGGACGAACCCACGTTACCGGTGATGACTGCCGCGCCGATCAAACTCCCCGTCCCGATCTTCAGCGTCGAACGACGGCTCAACATTCGCTGCTTCATGCCTGTGATTGTCCTCTTTGCTAACTGCGAGTCCACTTCAATCCGAAGTGACATCGTTCCACCGAAATGGGTGTGTGCCCCTGGAACCTGAAGGAGAAGAAACCTCAATCGACGCTGCCTGAATGTCCGGTCCCGCGCCACTCGGTGACATCTTCGACGGGGCGGCGTTGGCGGACAGGAGGCTGCATGGCGGCATAACCGACGTAAACGAAGCCGAGCATCGTTCCGCGATCGGAAATCCCGAAATGCTCACGAACTTCCGGCTCGAAGGCGATCCATCCCGAGCGCCAGATTGCGGCAAGCCCGAGCGCCTCCGCCGCGAGCAACATGTTCTGGACGGCGGCACTTCCGGCGGCTATCTCTTCGATGGGCGGGATGGAGGGATCGTCCGACGGTTCTACACCGACAGCGATCACGTACGGGGAGCGAAGCGGCTTGGTGATCGCTCGCTCGGCTGCTTGTCTGGCAAGGGCGGGATCGGTTTCACGAGCCGCGGCGACACCGGCCATCACCTTGCCGAGATCGGTTCGGGCCTCGTCCTGAAGAACGAAGAAGCGCCAGGGTTCGGTCAGGTGGTGGTTCGGTGCCCAGGTTGCTGCTTCGATGATCTGCCGGATCAGATTTCGACCCGGGACCTGACCGGTCATCTTGCCGATGCTACGGCGCTTTCGCAGCGCCTCAAGCACAGCATTTTCCTGAACAGGGCCTTCCGTTGAAGCGAGAATCGTGTCTGATGGAAGGGGCATGACGCCTGACTTTCAGATCGATCGGCGTCCGGTGCAGGACCAGACGGCCAATCCCGACGAAATTCATCGGGATAAATATGATCGCATCGATCGCCTGGCGTCAAGCGAAATCGCAAAGTGTCGTGCAGGGACGTCATGGTTTGGCTGCACTACCATTCCACCGAAATTTCTTAGCATGTGAGAACGATTATCAGGTGATTAAGACTGTCTCGACTATCGGTTACGGTGGGCCCGGGATCCCGCCCGGAAGTGATCGAACGCCCCACTAGCGATGAACTCACGGGCTCCGTTCCGGTCGACCGCTTCGATTTGCGACCCGGCTCCATCCCCATCGAGCACCGTCCCGATCCGGGTCACGGTTGCGCCAACTGACTCGGCGAGGTCGAGAAGATCGTCCATGCGGGTTTCCAGGATCGTCATCAGCAACTCGTAGTCCTCGCCGCCTCGAAGTGCGAAGTCCCGTGCCCACTCGGGAAACAATGCGTGAACCGCTGGCAGGATCGGCAAGCTATCGGTCCAAAGCTCGGCGGAGACACCGCTCGCGACCAGGATCTTCGGCAGATCTCCCAGCAGGCCGTCGCTCAGGTCCATTGCCGCGGTTACACCGGCCCCGTACAACACCTGACCGAGCGCAATCCGGGGGTTGGGCCGCAAGTGGGCGCCGATCAGGAGCGGAGCAGTCGACATCGACCGCCGTGCATCCGTTCCTTCGAGCAGGGCCATGCCGGCGGCACTCGCTCCGATCGTGCCGCTGACGACGATCGCATCTCCCGTTCTTGCTCCGGAGCGGACCAACACCTGTCCATGTTCCACCTCACCGATGACGGTCACGCTGATGAACAACGCATCCGGGCTCCGGACGATGTCACCCCCGGCCACAGCGACATCGTGAATCGCGGCCAGCTCACCCATCCCCTCATACATCGCCACCAGGTCGTCGACGTTCTCCTGCCCGCGAAGCCCAAGCGTGACCGCCGCCAGGATGGGACGGGCACCCATCGCGGCAATATCGGAGAGATTCACCGCCAGCGCCTTGTGCCCGAGGCTGCGCCAGTCAGTCCAGTCCAGCCGGAAATGCAAACCGTCGACGAGTGCGTCGGTCGTGATCACGCTGGCCATTCCCGTAGCGGGATGCCAGACCGCGGCATCGTCGCCGATACCGAGCAGGACGCTCGATCCCCGGTCGGGAAGCGCCGCCCGCAGTCTCTCGATGAGGGCGAACTCACCGATTCCGGCGACGGTTTCGGCATGCCGGGAAGTCATGCCGCGAGCTCGCGGTAGAGCGCCAGCGTTTCCGCCGCTGTCCTGTCCCAACTGTAGGTCCGTCCATGTTCGCGCGACTGTCGCCGGAACGCCTCGTTCAGGTCACGGTCGAGGACGAGCCGTAGCAAAGCATCGGCCCA
>CADCWI010000044.1 GCA_902806355.1 uncultured Thermomicrobiales bacterium
ATAACCACTATCGCCCAAACGATCGGTTTCTCCCGAAGACGCATGGCCTGCCATCGAAGATCCACGAGTTGGCGACAGTTTTCGGCGAACTGGGCAACGCTCCACTCACTCAGGCCGAAGAGCCGGATCTCCTTCGCTGCCGGCGGGTCCACGGCCAGTCGATACGTGTACTCCGACTGCCGTTGCGCAGACTGAACGCGAACATCCAACCGTGAACTGTTCGCGCTGTCCCGCAAGATCCAATGCGTCGAAATCCATGCCGAGCCAATCAGCAGGGCTACCCACCAGCGATAGGATGCGAGAACTCCCATCTGTCCCAGTGCAAAGACGAATTCCACCAGACCGCCAGCGATGATGCCGATGGAGATGTCCATGGGTGGGGCCGATCGGCCGGTGTCGAAATCCTGTGCCACCGCCAGCCTGTCCGTCAGCTCGCTCGATTCCATGTGACGAAGACCATCGGGGGTGAGCGTTGCATCCAGCAGCTGATCCTGCAGGTAGGTCGACATCCTGTCTCCCAGGTTCACGCTTACCTGGGTGTGGACCGCAGCCAAAATCTGGGCCAACGTGAACACGATCGCTACGACAATGAGTCCGCGAGTCACGTCACCTGAATCGTCGACCGACGTGACGACATCTCCGATCGCCAGGACAAGCGCGATCGGGAGAAGTCCACGAGCGACGATCAAGCCCATCCACGTGATCGCAAGCCCACGGCTAGCTCGTGACAATGCTCGGAAGAATCGCCACTGGTTGCCGGAGGTTAGCCTGGTAATCCGAGCACTTCCACCAACAGCCACCTCACTCGCTCCTCGAATGAACGTCAGGAAACCGGGTGAGACACACTGGGATCCGTCACGCGTGGAATGTGATGGTGAGCACCGATCAATCTCGGCGCATCCCGGCCCTCCGTTCACATGCCTGACGGGTTCTGCCCCTGCCAGAGGGGAGGCGGCGGCCGGGATCCGTCAGAGGCGAACGAGCAGCACTGGAGAGGCCGCATTCGCTCATGAACAATCAAGACATAATTGAACAGCGGGGCCTGTCGTCGCGGAGTTTATCCCGAGCGGTGCGAATGGACTCTCCCTCGAAATGTCAGCGATGCAGTGTCGACAGTGCGGAGTAGAGCGCACCCGCGGCCCGCTAATAGCTTGTCAATCCTCAATTGTCATCCTGGCAGCCGCACTGTAGCGCAGCGATGGGCCGCATCCGCTCCATCCCTTCGGGTAGCTTGGGAATGGGCCGCATCCGCTCAATGGCTTCGCGATTGCCTGTGAGGGATCTCGACAGTTGCGCCGCCGCCGATCCATCGATCGGCAAGACGCCGGCCGCATCGAGAGAGATCGTCCCGGCGAAATGACAGATCAAGGCTGACACACGCGCCAAGCCGAGTTGTCACGGCATGTTACCCAGTAGACATGGAGGCGTCGGGTTCGAGGAGAGCAATCGCCCGGTCGATGGCGGACGCGAGCCGATCCCGGTCGTCGAGCGCCTCTAGCATGGTGTCGATCCTGTTCACCATCGCGAGCATCGTGTCGACATCGCGCGGCCGTTCGCGGGCCGACTCGAGCGCGGACCGTAGGTCCCCGAAATCGGACGTGGAGCGAGCGGACTCCAGCTCATCGCGGAGCCCCGCAAGTGGAGCGCTGGCGGCCTGAGGATCATGCTTCCCATACGGGCGGGGGGGCGGAATGAGCGTCCGCAGCTCCTCGACGAGGCGGCGGGCGCGATCGAGCGGGTCTTCGTCCTCCGCGCCGGGTTCTCCAGTTGTGTCTACGGTGTTATCCGCTTGTGCCGACCCGGCTGTGGCATCGACCGCCTCGGGCGAGTGCGGCTCCAGCGACAGGTCGGGAGCGCCATCCACACCTGTCGTCCCTTGTCCCGGCACGTTCCTTGCCGCCCTGGCGTACGATTCGTTCGAGTTCGAGCGTGTTGACGACCATCCGTCCGCGTCCTCGGGGAGCGAGAACGATTCCTCCTGGTCATGTCTCATGGGGGCAAACGGCTCCGTGGCCGGTTCCATCGTCAGCGGCGTGTCATCGTCGGCGACGCGATTGGCGGCGTCGCGTTCGGCATCCGTGATGGATGTCGCGGTTTCGTCGTCCGCCGTGGGCTCTAGACTTTCCGGCGTTCCCCATGTCCAGGTGAACTCCTCGGCCGAGGCATCGGTGTCCGTTGTATTGGACGGAGCCGACGTCGATGCGGGCGCCTCGTCACGCTTGTCGACGATGAATACCCGGGGCTCCGCGCCGGACGATGGTTCGGTCGTCACATCGTCGCCTTCGTCGGTCACGGAGACGGGCACGGATGACGTCGGATCGCTGGGCGACGATCTCCAGCTCCAGGACGATGATTCCTGGGGCGATTCGTCTTCGGACGTGCCCCGCGCCGGCACGGTATTCGAAGCGCTGAACCCATTGCCGGCGGTGTTTTCGTGACCGGCAGTTTCGGTGACCTCGACTACCCTGGTCGTGTCCGAGGCAGGCTGTCCGGCTGTCCACTCGGACGTTGCGGTATTAGCGGAAACGTCGTTCAGACGCGTTCCGCAGGCCGTGCAGAACTTCGCGCCGGGCCGGACCGCCGCACCACAGTTCGAGCATGTGTTCATCTCTGGCTCCTACTGGTGACGGGAAGGGCCCCGGCGCACGAATCCGCCGATGTGCCGACCATCATCCACCCCTGACAATTGATAGCGCAACAATGGCATGCACCCGACCACGATGTCGACCCGGCTGGCTGGACTTCGCCCCGGGGATCAGCCCACAAGGGAGAGCATCACGCTGATCGCGGCACCAGCCAGGATCAACAATGCCGAGTTGACCTTGAATCGCACCAGCAGCACCAGGGACACCACGCCCAGGATTGCGGTCAGGGGATCGACGATCGCGTCGCGGGAGAGGATCACCGCGACGGCGGCCATCAGGCCGATCGCGGCCACATTGATGCCGTCCAGGACCGGGCGTATCCATGGAAGATCCGTCAGCCGGTCGAGCAGGGGATGGGCGATCGCCACGAACACGAACGCGGGCAGGAAGATCGCGATCGTCGCGAGGATCGCTCCAGAGAACCCGCCGGCGAGGTAGCCAACGAACGTGGCCGTCGTGAACACCGGTCCAGGCGTGAACTGGCCAACCGCGATCGCATCCAGCAGTTGCCGCTCGGTGATCCAGCCCAAACGCTCGACGAGGTCGTTGCGGAGAAACGCGACGAGCACGTAGCCGGAGCCGTACAGCAATCCACCGATCTTCAGAAACGTCAGGAACAGTCGCGTTGCGCTGTAGGCGATGGTCGGGTCAGTGACGATCGCCAGGCTGGTGGATCCGGTGGCAATGATGCCCACGAGACCGAGATGCCCGGACCCGGCACCTGGACGGGAGCGGGCATTGGCTAGCCACCGCGCCGCCGCGGAGATGATTGCGCCCCCGAACAGCAGCACGAGCTCGTTGATACCGAACACGTAGAGCGCGAACACGGCCGCACCCACGACCGCGAGTAACGCGTCCTTGATGGCGGTTCGTCCCAGATTCCAGACAGCCTGGAGGACGACTGCGAGCACCACGGGCTTGATCCCGCGGAGTAGCCACTCTCCTTCGGTGGTCGTTCCGTATGTCCCGTAGAGCCAGGCGAAGAGAAGGGTGATCGACGCCGCCGGCAGGATGAAGGCAGTTCCGGCGCCGACCAGGCCACGCCAGCCGCCCCGCTCCTGGCCTATGTGCATGACCATCTCGGTCGAGTTAGGGCCGGGGATCAGGTTGGTGATGCCGAGCAGGTCGAGATAGCGTTGGTCGCTCATCCAGCCACGCTGCTCCACGACCTCCTGCCGGAGCATCGCGATGTGGGCGGCCGGCCCACCAAAGGCGATGCAGCCGAGCTTGAATGCAAGGAGGATCACGGTGCGGAGTGGTGACGGCATCGGTTCATCCTGGTAGAGGGCGAGTGTCATGTGCTGGCGGGACGGGTGTAGTGGCTGGTTTCATGCCGGCCATGTGCAGCGCGACCATATCTTCACCGCCGCGATGACGAATGTCTCGACCGGGACGTGGTCGGTCCGGAAACCATGGTTGGCACAATGGACCGCATCCGCTCGACGGCTGAGCCATCGATTATGGGCGGAATCGGCCCATCAGCTGCGTTGCCACCATCTGTCTGACTGGCCCCTGCACAGTGCGTGAAGATCGAGCCATCTCCTCAGCTTGCCCGGTTCACTGTTTCAGGAAGGACACCACAGGAGATTAACGAATGACCAAGGTCGTGGGAGGCATTCCATGAAAGGGCCATGCCGATTGCACCGGTTCAGCGCGAAGCTCCGCTCCACAGGGCCGACGATACATGGTCATGGCCTGCGCTAGCCGTCTGGTTGGCGTGTAGTTGGACCGTGCGTCAGCGATGCTGCGACAATGGCGAAAGGCAACTCCTGAAGGTGCGGCCTCGCATGGTTCCCGATATGGTCGAGCCCGGCATGACGGGCAGGAAGAGCGATACATCATGGCAAACGTGCTGGTTGGTCATCGAGCGGTCGCGGCTCGGCAGATCGAAGTCGGAACGGCGGCGGCCTTCGACATCCACGCCGGTCAATTGATCCAGATCATCGACCTGGCCGGGAGACAGGTCGCAAGCATGGTCGCCTTCGGTGGTGCCAATCGAGACGATGCCTTGTCGACATCGGTGACGCTGACGGCCAACGCCTCGCTGGTTCTCAAGATCGGCGACAAGCTCTTTTCTTCCCGGCGCAGTCCCTTGTTCGAACTCGTGGAGGACTCGGTCGGACGTCACGACATGCTGACAGCTGCCCTGCCCATGCCCAAGGCAAAGACGGACGAAGAGGATCAGAGCACGCACGAGGCACTTGTCCGCGCCGCCGCTGACGGCGGGCTCTCGGGGCGCCCGGTTGTCGATGCGATCCACTTCTTCAAGCATGTGGTGATCAAGCAGCGGGGCGAGTTGGATGTCCGTGAGTCGTTCGCCGAGCGGAACGACACGGTCGTCCTGCGCGCGCTTGCCGACGGCACGATCGTGATAGCGAACGCCTATCCGGAAAAGAGGGCCGGGGTTGGCACCGTCAAGGCACCGAACGGCCGCGTCGGTCAGATCCTGGTACGTGTCTATCACTGATCGGGCGGTTTGCGATTATCCGTAACGGAAGAGCAACTCGAGCACCCAGGCGATCAGGATCGCGGTCGCGATGGTTCCGCCGGCGAAGAAGTAGTTGGTTTCACGAAACAGTCGCATTGCGAGTTCCCCTTGCCCGATGTGGTGGATGGCACGCTACGTACGTTGTCCACGGCTGATCGTTATTCGGAGCGGATGCGGTCCATCGCCCAGGATGACGGCAGAATGGGCGTCAGACACGGCAGAACGCATTGCACGCGATACTGAGTAGTCCAGACGGTCCTGACAGTTCGTACGATGAAACGGCGGTGTCGGGTTCATTCCTGGTGCGGAAGAGCACCTCAAGCCCGTAGACCCGATCCCAGCGACAAGGGCTGCCTCCGCGTGATTACTGATCCTGTGTCGGATAGTGACCTCATGCGTGGACTGGCTCCACCGCAGAGATTCGATTCGAAGCTGGGCCCTGCACAGCTTCGACGATACGGACGATACGATTGAACCTTCAAGGCGCGGACGCCGCCGTCAGAACAGCAGGCCGATCAGGAAGCCAGTGATTACCAGAATGCCGAAACTGACCGAGACGAGAGTGACCATGTCTGCGGTATCGAGATCGACCCTGCCTCGCGACGGGAGTTCGTCCATGCTCGCTCCTTCCATACCATACGGTAATGATGCGCTTGCCTGACGCATATCGGGGTTCTCCCGACACGCAAGCATGTGCTCGATATGGTACTCAATACATGACATGATGCGGGCTCAGGGTACGCTGCCAGTCGCGATCCAAAATGCTCCGACCGCACAGGTTCAGGATCCCATGCCGACGCCGCATGGTGGTTATGGATGGATCTTGGATCCGCTTGAGCAAGGCGTCCGTATAGATCGAGGGAAGCAGATCCCTCACAGGAAAGAAGGCTCGCGCGTGACTGTCCCGTCTCCCCCTACCAGCGAGGCCGCGTCCCGAATGCCAGGGACACCCAACAATCATCTCATGCTGATGGCCTACGGTGGTCCGGATTCACTCGACGACGTGCGTCCTTATTTGATGGACGTCCGGAACCATCGTCCGACATCGGATCACATCGTCGACGAGATTACCGAGCGATACCGGCAGATCGGTGGCCGCTCCCCGATCCTGGAGTTGACGAACGCCGAGGCGGCCGGGATCGAGCGTGAGCTCAACGCCACTGCCACTGATGGCGAGCGGTGGAAGGTCTGGGTCGCGATGCGGCACTGGCATCCGTTCATCAAGGACGTGATGGCGGAGATGGCCGAGGCCGGGGTGACGCAGACGATCGGCCTGGTGATGGCGCCGCACTACTCGCGGATGAGCATCGGGGCGTATTACAAACGGGTCGAGGCGGCGGAATCGCCGATCGAGGTCGCCCCGATCCGGAGCTGGAACCTGCTTCCCGGCTACCTCGACGCGCTGACCGATCGGATCCGGACAGGTCTCCGGAAATTCCCCGAGGACATCCGTGCCGAGGTGCCGGTGATCTTCACGGCGCACAGCCTGCCGGAGCGCATTAGGGAATGGAACGATCCCTACGAGCGCGAGCTTCAGGAGACGGTCGCCGCCCTGCGCGAGCGATTTCCGGACCAACCCTCGGAATGGGCGTACCAGAGTGCGGCGATGACGCCGGATCCATGGCTGGGGCCCGATGCCAGCGAGGTCATCAGCCGCCTGCACGGGGAGGGTGTGCGCAACGTCCTGATCTGCCCGGTGGGTTTCGTCTGCGAGCACGTCGAGATCTTGTTCGATATCGACGTCGAGTTCACCCAGCACGCCAGCTCGCTGGGCATGCGCCTCGAACGGATCGACATGCTCAATGATCATCCGGCGATGCTCGCGGGTCTGGCGGGCATGGTTCGCACCTATGCGCAGGACGCGGGGTTGCTCGTGACCGACCCGGCTGGAGCACGTGTAGCGAGATGAGACGAACGGTCGCGGTCATCGGCGGGGGAATCACGGGGCTGGCGGCCGCACGGGTTGTGTCCGCCGCGCGTCCTGACCTGGACGTGACGCTCTTCGAGCGTGACGATCGGCTTGGCGGCAAAATCCTGACCGAATCGGTCGATGGCTACACGATCGAGGGCGGCCCGGACTCGTTCCTTTCGGTCAAGCCTCGTGGCGTTGGACTGAGTCACGAGCTTGGCCTGGAGGATCGTTTCATCCGGCCGGTCGAGGACAACGCCGGCTCGTTCGTGTTCAGCCGGGGTCGGCTGGTGCCACTGCCGCAGGGGCTCACCGGACTCGTTCCCTCTCGCCTCGGGCCGATGTTCCGGACGCCGCTGTTGTCGCTCGCCGCCAAGGCACGGCTGGCGATGGAGCTGGTGCTCCGTCCGAAACCCGGAGATGAGGACGAGACCGTCGCCGCATTCATTGGCCGCCGTTTCGGCGAAGAGGTGTATGCCCGGATGATCGAGCCGCTGATGGCGGGGATCTATGCCGGGGACGGACGCCAGCTGAGCTTGACCGCGACGTTTCCACAGCTCCGCGAGACCGAGCGGACACACGGCGGCATCTTCCGTGGCGCCCTCGCGACAAGGCGGGAGGCCGCGCGCCGGCAAGGGGGCGCCGTGCCGAAACGAGGGTTCCTGAGCTTTCGGCGTGGCATGTCCGAGTTGGTTCACGCCCTTCAAACGTCCCTCCTGAGTGCAGGGGTGGGAATCGAGACCAGGGCTGATGTTCGCTCGATCGCGCACGGTCTGGACGGAGCCGGGTTCAAGCTCGAGATCATCCACGATGGCCGTGCAAGGATGCTGGCGTTTGACGCGGTGATCGTCGCCACGCCGGCCTGGAAGGCCGCGGAGCTGGCTCGCCAGGTGGCGCCGACGGCGGCCGATGCGCTTGCCGAAATTCCTCACGTCTCGAATGCCCTGGTCGCCCTTGCGTTCGACGCATCACTGCTATCGCACCGCTTGCAGGGGTACGGCTACGTCGTGCCGCGAGCAGAGAACCGCGTGGTCATGGCAATGACGTGGGTATCGTCCAAGTGGACCGGCCGTGCGCCCGACGGGAAAGTGCTGGTCCGGGCGTTCATCGGTCGCGCTGGGCAGGAGCAATACCTTGCCGGCGACGATGCATCGCTGATTCGGCTCGCCCGTCAGGAAATCGAGGAAGTCCTCGGAATCTCCGGAGAACCGGAATTGACCCGCGTCTACCGGTGGGAGCGCGGGATGCCTCAGTACAACCTCGGGCATCTCCACCGTATCGCTGCGATCACCGCTGATTGCAACGGGATTCCGGGGTTCGAGATCGCCGGCAACATGTTTCGCGGCGTGGGCATTCCCGACTGCATTGCATCGGGAGAACAGGCTGCGGCCAGGATTCTCGCGACGTTCGGGGACGCGGATGCACGAGAGCGGGCGAGACCAGCAGCCTACGTCGGCGGCGAGGTCACGTCGTAGTCCGGATGCTCGACCGGGCCGATCGTTTCGAGCGGCCAGTTGCTGAAGACTGCCTGACCGATGATGTGATCGTACGTGATCGTGCCGAAGAAGCGGGAATCCGTGCTGTCCTGGCGATTATCCCCGAGCACGAACACGGCGTCGTCGGGGACGGTCAGTGAGCACCATGGACCGTGAAAACACGAGGTGATCGCCCCCTCGATGTATGGCTCGGTCAGCGCCTGGCCGTCGATGAACACCAACCCCTCGCGAAAGGTGACCCGTTCCCCGGGCAGCCCGATCACTCGCTTGATGTACGGCTTGCCAGACGTTGTCGGCGGCCGCAGCACGATGATGTCGCCGCGCTCCGGGGCACTGGCCGAAACGACATCACCGCTGTCGCGATCTCCCCACGGCAATGCGTCCAGCAATGCGCCGGAGTCAAGGTGCGTATAGGCCAGGCGGTACACGAAGACGCGTTCACCGTCCCGCAGGTCAGGAGCCATGCTCGCGCCATCGACCTGATAGGGGATCAGGAAGACGCGCAACGCGACATAGAGCACCATCACCACGAGCACCGTCTCGAATATCGTCCGCGGCAACGATCGTGGAGGGGGCGAGGGTGAATCCGGTAGCTCGCCGTCTGGCGCTCCTGTGGCAGCGGCGGGCGCATGAGCGTGGGTACCGCTCGGGTCTGGAGGCGGGGTCGGCGTGGTTCCAGGAGGCATCTGGCGCGCTTTCACATTTCGTACGCGGTGCGGGATTCGCCGTCCCCGCCGAAGTTCCAGTATACGGCCGGAATGGCGGTTTCCCACCTGCGGATCAGTTCCGTATGGACGATCGCACCCTACACGGAAAAACCATCACACCATACATAACGTAGACATATATAGCGACCCCACCGAGGCACGGAAGCCCAGTGTCGTAGTGGTGCGACGTCGCCAATGAGTGACCTGTTTGCAGCCCGTCCCCGTGCCGAAAAGGCACACGTTGCGAAGCACGTCCTTCTCGCCTACGCTGTCAGCAGTGAACGAACACTCCTGACATCCAGAGTTGCTGGCGGTTGGCGCATCACGCCAATGGGAGCGTCCCATGGTGTTCAAGTGGTGTACGCCACCGTTCCGTCGACCCTGACCCGACGGGCGTCATCGATCACATGCTGCATCGGCTGATTGCACGGCGTTGCCGCAAGTCAACAAGTCTCAGCCAGCATTTTGACAGGACCGGAGGAGTATCCATGCCAGTGCTCCGCTCATGTGATGCTGGGAGGATGCGGCCTTCCGTCGCCCGGATGTGCCGGATGGTCCTCCTGATCGGGACCGTGATCGCGCTCGCGTGCCCTCGCGTACAAGTCGCCGCCGCACCTTCCCCATGGGCGCAGCTCGACCGGTCTCAAATGTCTTCCGCACCGCGGAGCAACCTCCTGGTCGCGGAATTCGCCGGTGGTCGATGCCAGGCCATCCATGAACGCGACGCAGACGAGCGGCTGGCGATCGCATCGACATTCAAGCTGTATGTTCTCGGCGAGCTAGGACGGCAGGTCCGGGCGGGAACAGTCGCGTGGACCGATGAGATCGCGCTGTCCCCCACGCTCCGGAGCATGCCATCTGGTGATTACGCGTTTGCGTCGCCCGGGACACGCGTGTCCGTCCAAAACTTGGCCGAGGCCATGATCTGGAAGAGCGACAACACTGCCACCGATCACCTGATCGATCTGCTTGGCCGGGAGAATGTGGAACGCGCCTTCGGTGTGTTCGGGCATGGGGATCCCGCGCTCAATACCCCGCTCTTGCTCACCCGGGAGCTTTTCGCGATCAAGATGCTGCAATCCGCGGACTGGATGAGCGTCTACACCCAAGCGGACGACGCGGAACAGTTGCGCCTGCTGCAGACGAACATCGATCCTCTCGAACTGGATCCGTCTGGGGGATGGCGCAACTGGAACGGCCCGACCGCGATCGATGGCATCGAATGGTTCGCGTCCGCCACCGACTTGTGCCGGGTGACTGCAAGCCTGTGGTCGATGGGCGCACAGCCAGGGCTCGAACCGGTTCGCGAGATCATGACCGGCAATCGTGGCGGCCTACCCAATGACGGTGCGTGGCGACGTGCGGGGTACAAGGGTGGCTACGAGGCGGGCGTCGTCAACCTGACGTTCGTGCTCGAACGCACGGATGGCCGCATCTTCTTCGTTTCCGCCGGTTACAACCATGCGGAGCTCATCCTCGAAGCCGGCGCCTTGCGCGGACAGCTCGACCCCGTCTTCGCCTGTCTTGCGGAAACGTCGGCCTCCCGCAGCTGCGCCCCTGCCCGCGACGGCGGCTGAGCCGGTACCGCCCGCGCTTGATAGCTTGAAGCCCGTGCTCCGACCGCGTCGAGGGGCAGGGGCTTCACGCATGCCCTGTACTGCGGCGTTTGTCCATCGCTTTCGGATCATCCCGAGCGATGGGACGCATCCGCCAAAAGGCGGTCACGCAGTGATCGAGCGGGAGCGACCCATCGATTGCTGCGCAACCGTCTGGGATGGACCGCCTCTGGGTGAAGGCAGGCCAGGATGGCACCCAAGGCTGGACAAAATGCTAAGGAGTGCGGATCCATAATCGCCGACGGGAGTGATCGGTCTGGCGCCCTTGGGATTCGGACACCAGACATAGACTCCGTCGACCTCAACCCGCTGATGGGCTCATCGCCGCCAGACGCTGCATCTATCCGGCAATCGTGTCATCATCGGGACAGCGGCGAGCGGGCACGCGCTGATTGCCTACATGCGGGAGGGTTCGGCCTCTGCCCGGACAGGCAATCACGCCAGGGCCGGTGAATCCGATCGGTCCTGTCGCCAACCCACTTGCTGCGTCCCGCTCGCACATGCACATCCATGCTCAGGGCACAGCCGATTGCTTCGCCGAGGTCGCGATGCGATTCCCACTCCGGTTTTTCGGACACGTTGTGACCGGCGAGAATACCGGCATCGGTATACCAGCAGGGCGATCTGATTGGACCCCGATCGAGAAAGGCCTCATCCATGACACGCATCCTCACCACAGGCCGGACCGCATGGGCGGGCATCGCCATTATTCTCATGATCGCGGTCGCACCGGTCGCGGCACTGGGACAGGCGGCAACGACCTTCGATCCAGCGACATTCGATGTCGGGCTGGAGGAGGTTGCAAATGGCTTCGACGGACCATTGTTCGTCGCCACGCCTCCAGCGGATGCCGACCGGCTATTCGTCGTCGAAAAGGGTGGCACGATCCAGGTGCTCATCGACGGCGAGGTCGCGGCCGCACCATTCCTGGACATCATCGACCGGGTCGGTTCCGAGGGCAGCGAGCAGGGGCTGCTGGGCCTGGCGTTTGCGCCGGACTATGCCGAGAGCGGGCTCTTCTACGTCAACTATACGGATCCAAACGGCCACTCCGTCGTCTCCCGGTTCAGCACCAGCGATGATCCGAATGTCGCTGATGCTGATAGCGAAGTGGTCATCCTCCAGCAGGAACAACCGCGCCCCAACCACAACGGCGGCGTGCTTGGCTTCGGCCCGGATGGCTACCTTTACATTGGATTCGGCGATGGTGGCGGACAGGGCGATCCCAACGGAAATGGACAGAATCTCTCGACCTGGCTTGGCAAGATCCTCCGGATCGATGTCGATCCCGCTTCCTCCGCAGCGGGGATGACGTACGCCGTCCCCAACGACAACCCGTTCGTCGATACCGCCGATGCGGCGCCCGAGGTCTGGGTCCATGGACTGCGAAACCCGTGGCGATTCAGCTTCGACCGTGAAACCGGCGACCTGTGGGTCGGCGACGTTGGCCAGAACGAGATCGAAGAAGTGACCCTGCTGCCCGCGGCCGATGGGGGCGGCCAGAATCTCGGCTGGAACATCACCGAGGGCACGAATTGCTACGCCGAGCCGGACTGCGATCAATCGGGGCTGGCTCCGCCGACGCTCGAATATTCGCATGATGTCGGCGGGTGCTCGGTGACCGGAGGCTATGTCTATCGTGGCGATGCGATGCCCACCCTGCGGGGTGTCTACGTGTTCGCGGATTACTGCTCCGGGCTGCTCTGGGGTGCCGGGCAGGATGCCGACGGCGCATGGGTAATGTCCGAGCCGATCGAGACAGGACTGTCGATCGCATCCTTTGGCGAAGACACCGCTGGCGAGATCTACCTGACCGACATCAGCGGCGGCACGGTCTACCGGCTGGCGGAACCGGAGTGATGCCGATTCGGGCGAAGGGTCGGTTGATGCTGAGCGGACCTTCGGCGCGTCACGGGTGATTCCTTCCCGGTGCGGTTGCCACGACTGGCTCCCGAATCGACCACGTATGGCAAGGAAGAGGTTCGTGACGGTCGATTCCCGATCGCACTTACGACTCCTGGAAGGGTGAGCTTCGAACCGGATTTTGTATAACGTCCCCATCCCAGTCGCGACATCGCACAATGCCCCGGTCGAGCGGTCGACCGGGGCATTGTGCGATGTCGTGATCCCGAGACTCGGTCTGAGCCGGGAACGGCTCAGCCGATGGAGAGTCTTCGACCCTCCATCGGCTGGGTTAGACGGCGTCGAGCGCTTGCTCGAGATCGGCGATCAGGTCACCGACCGTCTCCAGGCCGACCGAGAGCCGGATGAAATCCGCGGACACCCCGGTGGTCGCCTGTTCCGCTTCGGTGAGCTGCGAGTGGGTGGTTGTCGCCGGGTGGATGATCAGGGACCTGGCGTCACCGATGTTGGCGACGTGGGAGAAGATTTCGACCGATTCCACGATCGTCCGTCCCGCCTCGGCACCGCCCTTGACGCCGAATCCGAGAAGCGCGCCGTACAGGCCGTGTTGCCAGTACTTCGACGCGACGGCGTATGCCGGGTGAGCCGGCAGGCCCGGGTAGTTGACCCAGGAGACCTTCGGGTGCTCGTTCAGGAAGCGTGCGACCTGCAGCGCGTTCTGACTGTGCCGCTCCATCCGCAACGGCAGTGTCTCCACTCCCTGAAGGATGAGAAAGGAATTGAACGGGCTGATCGCCGGTCCGATGTCGCGCAGGCCCTGTACGCGCAGCTTGATCGCGTAGGCGATATTCCCGAACGTCTCGGCGAAGCTGAGGCCGTGGTAGCTGGGATCGGGTTCGACGAATGCCTGCTGGAACCGGGGTGAGGCTGACCAGTCGAAACGGCCGGAATCGACGACGATGCCGCCCATCGATGTTCCGTGACCACCGATGAACTTGGTCAGCGAGTGGATCACGATATCGGCCCCGTGATCGATTGGGCGCACCAGGTATGGCGTTGGAGTCGTGTTGTCCAGCATCAGCGGCAGGCCCGCTTCATGGGCAACGTCCGCAACCGCCTGGATGTCGAGCGTCAGGAGGTCGGGATTGCCGATCGTCTCCGAGTAGACAGCCCGCGTCTTGTCTGTGATCGCCGCCCGCACGGCTTCGGCGTTCGGCTCCACGAACTTGACGTGGATTCCCATCTTGGGCAGCGTGTAGTGGAACAGGTTGTATGTGCCGCCGTAGAGACTGGTCGTGGAAACGATCTCCTCACCGGCATGGGCGAGGTTCGTGATCGCCAGCGTCTCCGCCGATTGCCCGGAGGCGAATGCGACGGCGGCGACGCCCCCTTCGAGCTGGGCGATGCGCTGTTCGAGGACATCGGTCGTCGGGTTCATGATCCGGGTATAGATGTTCCCGAATTCCTTGAGCCCGAACAGGTTGGCCGCGTGCTCCGTGCTGGCGAACTGGTACGCGGTGGTCTGGTAGATCGGGACCGCGCGTGACCCGGTCGTCGGATCGGGCTGCTGCCCGGCATGGAGAGCGAGCGTTTCGAATCCGAGCTGCTTCGTTATTTCGTCTGCCACCTGATGATTCCCTTTCGTGTTCCTGATTCAGAACCCTTGAGTCGACACGAGGATCGACCTTAGCGCATGTGCGCGGCCGGCGCGCTGCCTGGGTAACACGTACACGTTCTGGGTCGACACGGAGGTCGACCCTTACAGCCCCATGGCCGCGACGTCGAGCGTCTCGCGCGCCCGGCGGCCTCGTGCCTGGTGTGTAGGTTTCCGCTGCGCCCGGTTCACCGGCAGCTCCCCGCCAGGCCGGACGAGGCCCGTTCCAACCGTGACATCCGTTCCATGAACGGCTGCAAAATGGCGTTGAGCTCGTCCCAATCCTTGAGGAAGGCATCGTGCCCGTTGTGGGACTCGATCTCGACGAAGGTTACGTCCTTGCCGAGAAAGGCGACATGATCGGCGAGCGCCCGGATATCGCTGGACGGAAACAGCCAGTCGCTGCTGATCCCGACCAGGAGCATCGGGGCGGCAATCCGGCCCAGCCAGTGCTCGATCCCGCCGTTGCGCGCCACGTCGTAGAGGTCCATCGCCCGGGCGAGGTAGAGATACGAATTGGCATCGAAG
This sequence comes from uncultured Thermomicrobiales bacterium, assembly GCA_902806355.1. The sequence goes on from CADCWI010000044.1 coordinate 14,907, forward strand.
CGGCGGGTCAGGGCATCACCGTGGTAGTGCAGGTACCCTTCGACATCGAAGGTAGGGCCGAACGCCGGATAGAGAACGGGCCGGCTTGCCGCGTTGCGGCCGAACCGTTCGCCGAGGCTCTCCCGGCTATGGTAGGTGACCATTGCCGCCATCCGGGCGATCGCCAGCCCCTGCGCCGGGAAGACGCCAGCCTCCTGATACTCCCCGTTGCGCCAGTCAGGATCGGCCATGATCGCCCGGCGCCCGACCTCGCCGTGGAGGGCGATCCCCTGGGCGCCGAGGGAGCCGCCGGCCGCGACCGGTATGGATGCGTGGACGAGGTCGGCGTGCCGGGTCGCCCATTCGAGTGCCTGGAAGCCGCCGATCGAGCCGCCAGCGACGATCACCCGCGTCACGCCAAGGCGCTCGATCAGGGTGCGCTGGGTGGCGACGATGTCACCGATCGTGATCAGGGGGAAGGTCATCGCCCAGGGCTTGCCAGTCTCCGGATTGATGGATGCCGGACCGGTGGAACCCTGGCACCCGCCGAGGACATTGGCGCTGATCACGAAGTGGGCGTCCGTGTCGATCGCGGACGAGGGGCCAATCAGCGGTTCCCACCAGCCTCCCGGTCCGGCCGCGAGGCTGTCGCCGGTCAGGGCATGAAGGATCAGCACCGCGTTTTCGCCGGCGGCGTTGAGCGTTCCCCAGGTCCGGTAGGCGAGAGTCACGTCATCTAGGGTGCCGCCGAGCTCGAGGGTGACCGGACCGAGACGCATGGTCTGGAGCGCACCGTCGTCGAGGCGCTGCCCGTCCGAGCGGACAACGCGCAGGTGCGCACGGTGGGATTCTCCAGCAATGGATGAATGTTGGGTTCCGGGTCTGTCCGCCATCAGTCGTCCGCACTCGTGTCCAGAAAGGGTCAGGCAGCATGACACTGCTCGTAGACGCTGCCCGTATCTGGAGAGGCCGAGGGTTGGCGGAGAGTTCGTGGAGACGGTGGCGCGGCAGGCTGTCGTACCTGTGGGCCGGGGATGATGCTTGATGACCGGGCGCGAAAAACGCTCCCGACCAACGAGCAGGGAGCGACAGCGATCGCGTATCCCTTATCTCGCAGATCTCTCTGCCGGAGTTGGCACCTTACGCGGCTGACCACATCTGTGTGGTCGTCATCGCAGGCTGCCGGGCTTCACAGGGCCGATTCCCTCCACCTCTCTGGATAAGGCAGTATTCAGTTGTTACGAGGCATGCTACGAGGCGGCTGATCGATCTGTCAAGAGCGTGCACGGCTGGCGCCGGCGCGGAGACCTGAAAACCGACCGCGAATGGGCATCCCGGTTTTACGGTTTATACAGTTTATCGATTTGCCCCGGAACGACAAGGGTTTCTGGTTGCGTTCTACACAACGTACAGTACAGAGCGGTAAATCTGTCGCCGGTTTTATGGGACGAACGTACGCGGAGCAGTCCGGAGAAGCGCCCGGGAAGACCACCTGGACGCAGACCTACATGACAGAGCGGGGAGCCAACATCGCTCCCGGCTCTGTCATGAGAGGAGCATACCCGCTAAGGCTGCCGTTCCTGCACGTCGATTGGGGAGCCCGTCTCTACGGCTGCATTACGCATGACTCCAGTGCTTCAATCATGAGCACTGGAGTCATGGTTCCGGACCATGCTGGCCCCGGTGTCCTTGAATTACTTGCTGCTGGGGCGAAGAAGCCGGTGGTAGAGGGCGAACACGATGAATGTCGGCGGCCACTGGCCGACGAACAGCGCCGCGTGATCCTTCTTGGCAAGTTTGAACCCGGCGGAGGTGAGGATCGAACCGATCGCCAGCCAATACCATGCTTCTTCCGGAACGTTGTCGGTGATGCCGAAGAACTGCTTCTGTGTCGAGTCCTTGCGTGCCATGAACATGTATCCCTTCCTGGGGTGATAGATACCTGAGTCGGAACCCAGGCCGTCGTTGAGTGAGCTTTGGTGACGCGACAATCGCGCACGGTGCTGGAACTCAGCGCCCACTAGTGCCGCCTCTTCACGCAATCGTTATGCCAGATCGGTTCGGGGCACCCTGATGTGCGGCAGGCATGCGTGACAAACGCTCGACACGGACCCATGCGGGAGTTCGATCCGGGACGACACATCGATCACGTCGTGGTCGCTGGCACCACCGGGTGCTCCCATTCTCACCGCTTCTTGCTTCTTTCGGATGAGCTCGCGTCCGAGTAGATTGAAGGGCACGAGTGGCACACGGGTCTCAACGAGGCGGGGGTGCTGTCGAGTCGCGCACGACGAGACTGGCCGGGAGCGTTCGTGCCGAGTCGACCCGCTCCCCACGAAGCTGCCCGAACAGCATGCCGGCCGCGGCCCGTCCCTTGTCCCCGTGCGATTGCGTGATGGTGGTGAGGGTGGGATGGGATGCCCTTCCGCTCGGGATATCATCGAAACCGACGATGGAGATGTCCTCCGGCACGCGCAGTCCGGCGTCCTGAGCGGCGGCTAGCGCTCCTAGCGCAAGGGAATCGCTGAGACAGAGCAAGGCGGTCGGTCCCGGCGTCCGCGCCAGAACCCCCTGGGTCGCGGCGTATCCAAGCCGCTCGTTGCTGCCCCATGACGCAACAACCGGGATCCGGTCGAGCAGGACATGATCTCGCAGGGCGCGGGCGTACCCCGAGAGCCGGCGATCGGTCACCGTATAGGGCGTATCGGGCCACTCGGCGAGCGACCATGTCCGCGACTCGGTTCGCGGCTCGATCGCGAAAGAGATCACCGCGATCCGGCGGTGCCCGAGTTCCCGGAGATGCGCCGCGGCCGCGAAGGCCGCTCCTTCGTCGTCGATCCCGACGTGCGGCACCTCCGCGATCACGGGTTGATCGATGATCACCAGGGGAACGCCCCGGCGTCGCGTGTAGGCCAGCACGGGGTCATTGGAGCCTATCGAATAGGCGATGACACCGTCGACTGCCGCCCCGCCGATCCCCGCCGGGTCACGCTCGCCAGCCGCCGTGCCTGGTACCAGCATGAGCGAGAAGCCTTCTGCCTCCGCAATCTCGCTGATCCCCGCCAGCAGCGCCACGGCTGCTTCGTCATTGAACGCGTACGAGAGCGGGTTGGCATAGATAAAGCCGATCGCATTGGTACTTCCACGCCGGAATCCGCTGGCGAGCGGGTCGGGGCCGGCGAATCCAAGGCGTATCGCCGCCTCGAAAATCCGCTCGCGCAACGCCGGCGAAAGCTGGTCCGGATGCCGGTATGCGTTCGACACGGTTTTCGCCGACACGCCAATCTCGGCGGCGATTTGGGTAAGCGTCGCCCGTTTGACCGGTGACCTGGGTTGATGTTGCGGAACCATGCCCCCATGCTACACTATCGCTCTACTTCAACGTTGAAGAAGGATGATGGAGGCGTGGAGCATGACACAGACAGGGCGCGGGAATCAGGCGGGTGAGTGCGATGACGGCAGGGTAGGGGCATCGACTTGGATCATGCTGGCACTTCTCTGTGCCATTCAGTGGGTGGATGTCCTCGGCACCACCATCGTGATCGTCGCGCTGCCGTCGATCCAGCAGGATCTCGGGATGTCGGGGGCGGTGCTGGAGCTGGCGGCGGGAATCTATGCACTCGTCGTTGGCGGACTGATCGTCATCACCGGGAGGCTCTCCGACATGTACGGTGCCCGACGGTTGTTCCTGCTCGGGCTCGCCGTGTTCAGCCTGGCCTCGCTGCTGTGCGGGCTGGCCGTCTCCCCCGCGATGCTGATCGGGGCCCGGGCCCTGGAAGGACTCGGCGCCGCGCTTGCGATCCCGGCGGCGCTGACGATGGTGACCGATCTCTTCCCCGAGGGAGCGTTGCGCCACAGGGCGCTGGGGTTCTGGACGGCCGCGGCGGCGGGGGGTGGCGCCGCGGGGTTCGCCCTCGGTGGAATCATCACCGAGATGGCCGGCTGGCGCTGGATCTTCCTGCTCAACATCCCGATCGGCGTGCTTGCGTTCACCGTCCTGCCGCGCCTGATCGGCAACCGGTGGCCCGGAGCGGACCGGCGGCGGCGTGTCAACGTTCCGGGAGCACTGCTCCTGATCGCCAGCCTGCTGGCGCTGCTCTACGGGTTGACCCGGAGCAAGGAGGACGGCATCACGTCACCACCAGTGATGGTGCTTCTCGCCGGGGGAGTGGTGCTGCTTGCGGGTTTCATGATTACCGAGCGCCGTTCCGGTTCTCCGCTGGTCCCTTCCGACCTGTGGCGCCTTCGCACACTGACTGGCTCGGCCCTGGTCGCATTCGCGCTCACCGCGACCACGGGCGCGTCCGGGGTGCTGCTGACCCTGTTCATGCAGAGCGAGCTTGGGCTGTCGCCGTCGAGAGCCGGAGCGATGCTGGCGCCGTTCAGCCTTGCCGTCGTGCTGGGTTCGATGGTCGGGGCTCGCCTCACCGACCAATTGGGGTTCCGGGCGACGATGGCGCTCGGGCTTGCGGGGGTGGCGACGGCGATGCTCGTCGATGCAAGCGGGGTAGCCCTGGCGAGTTTGCCGTTGCTGGTCTGCGGGCTTTCCCTTTCGGGTGTCGCTCTTGGCCTGGTGTCCGTGGCCTCGACCGCCGGTGGCTTGTCCGCCGTCGCCAGTGCGCGAAAGGGCCTGGCGTCCGGCCTGCTCAACTCATCGTCCAAGATCGGGACGGCGCTCGGGATTGCGCTGATCCCGGCGATCGGCTCGGCCTGGATCGGAGCCGGCTCGCTCGCGGAAACCTCATTCTCATCATCGCGGCTCTCGACAGGATATGAGGCGGCGTTCGTGGCCGCGGCGGCCATCGCCCTCCTCGCCATCCCGGTTGCCTGGTCCAGCTTCTCCGGCGCGCGTGCCGCATCAGCCATGCAACGTACGTGACGGGGAGCGGGCGCTCTAGGGCCTAGTCATTCTGAAGCCCGGGGAAGAGCAGGTCACGGCGTAGGTGCAGCGTTTTGCGAACACCCGGGCCGGCATACACATCGACCACAGGCGGTCGAGAGACGCGTCATTTCCGGTCGATTCGAGCCCGCCCCTACAAAACGTCAGGCACGCGCGTCAGCCCTTGAGGCCGGTTGTGGCGACGCCCTCCATGAAGTATCGCTGGAACATGAAGAAGAGGACGATCATCGGCACCGTGAAGATCACCGATGCCGCCATCAGCAGCGACCACTGCGTCCCGAGTGCCTGGAAGTCGTTCTTGAACGTCGCGAGACCGAGCGCGAGCGTGTACCGGTCCGGGTCGTTGAGGTAGATCAGTGGACCCATGAAATCGTTCCACTTGGCCTCGAACTCAAAGATCGCGACCGCGACCAGTGCCGGCTTGATCAACGGCAACATGATGTTCCACCAGATCCGGAAGAAGCTCGCGCCATCGACACGGGCGGCGTCCACCAGATCCTGAGGAATCGTGAACAGGAACTGGCGCAGCATGAAGATGTAGAAGGCCGAACCGAACAGGTTGCCCGCCCAGAGCGGCCAGAGGGTTCCCACCGCGCCGAGCTCGTTCCAGATCAGGAACGTGGGAATCAGGGTCACCGAGCCGGGCAGCAGGTAGGTCGCCATCACCAGCGCGAACAGTTGCCTCTTGCCGCGGAACCGGATCCGGGCGAATCCGTATGCGACGAGGGAACTGGAGAGCAGGACGGATACAACCGCGAGCACGCTGACAATCGCGGAATTGATCATCCACTTCATCACCGGAGCTTTGTCGAAGACATCCCCGTAATTCTCGTACTGGAGCGAGCTCGGGATGAAATTCGGCGAGAAGATCTCGTCTGGCGGCTTGAGGGACGTCATCAGCAGCCAGGCGAACGGCAGGGTGAACAGCGCCGAGAGACCGAGCAAGGCGGCATACAGCGGGATGTTACCCAGCTTGAGGGACGATTCCTTTTTGCGTTCCCTCCTGGTCGGCAGTATCGCGGGAGCAGAATTCGTTTGTTCGACCGGAATTGCCATTTGGACCGCCTTACCTATCGACGACGCATGCGCGAGTCCAGATCACCGGGTGTTGTCCTCGTAATACACCCATCGCTTGGAGAGTTTGAACTGCAGGACGGTGATGACCAGGATGATCAGGAAGAGAACCCACGCGATCGCCGATGCGTACCCCATCTGGAAATACCCGGATCCAAACGCGCGTTTGAAGAGATACATCACGATGAAGAGGGCGGAATTTTCCGGGCCGCCGTCCTTGTCGAACATCACGTAGCCCTGGGTGAACACGTTGAGCGAAGCGATCGTGCTGATGGTCGCCACGAAGAACGTGACGCCGGAGATCATGGGTAACGTGACTGACCGGAACCGCTGCCAGCGGCCGGCACCATCGAGCTCGGCGGCCTCGTACAGATCGCGTGGCACACCCTGAAGCGCGGCGAGGAACATGATCATCGCCCCGCCCAGTCCCCACAGTGCGGTCAACACGATCGTCGGTTTGATCCAGGTGGGATCAACGGTCCATGCCGGCGCGGGGATGCGCAGGAACTCCAGGCCCCGGTTGAGCAGCCCGTCCTGTGGGTTGAGAATCCAGAGCCAGAGATAGGCGGTCGCGATCGCGGGGGTGACCGACGGCAGGTAAAACGCGGTCCGGAAAATGCCCTTCGCCCGGGCGGCTTGATTGAGGAGCAGCGCGATACCAAGCGCCGTGATGATATGGAGCGGGACATACATCGCGGCATAGATGAACGTGTTGCGAAGAGCGACTGGAAATAATCGGTCGTTCGTGAGCAGCTTTTCGTAGTTCGCGAGCCCGACCCACTCTGGCGGGCGCAGGACATCGTAGTCGGTGAAGCTGAAATAGAGAGATGAGACGAAGGGAAACGCGGTGAAGACCCCGAACCCAACGAGCCAAGGGAGCACCGTGAGCCACCCCGCCGTTGTTTCCTCCGAGAGGAGACGGCGACGCTTGGGAACTGTCAGCCGGGCAGAGTCCAGGGGGATATCAGCCACAATGTGCCCCTTCGGGTGACCCACGATACGGTGCCGGTCGAGGCATCCGTCCTCTCATGACGGATGCCTCGATCAGGTTTCGAGTACGCGATCGCCCGCGTGATTACGTGACTAGCTAGAAGGAATCTATCGCGTCCTGAGCACTCTGATTGGCGGTAGTGAGAGCCTCTTCCGCTGAACTCTGGCCGCGGAGCGCCGGCTCGACGGCCTCATTCTGCATAAGGTCATCGAGTTGACCGGCCACCGGCGACTTCGCAATCTCGCGATTTTCACTCACGCTCAACAACTCGGGCAGGAGCGCGACCGTTGCATCGAACGACTCTCCAATCGGCTCGTAGAGCTCCTCGATCTGGATCTGGTCGGACGTCGTGCTGCCGGTCAGCGATGGGAAGTAGGGCCGGCCTTCCGCTGTGCGGGCTTCCTTGACGGCGGTCGCGCCAAGTCTCCAGGTTTCGTCGCTATGCAGGAACTTGATGAACTCCCAGGCGGCGTCCGGGTTCTTCGCACCGGACGTGATGTACCAGGCATTGCCACCGGTGAAGCTGATCATCTGCCCATCGGGCCCTGAGCCGCGCTGGCGAACCGGAAGGACGGCGAAGTTCATGTCGGGTGCTACGGTGACGAGTTGGTTGGCCATCATCCACTGCTCGTAGATCGTCATCGAGACCTGACCTCGTGGGAACTGTTCGTCGCCCTGGAAGGTCGTCGCGAGCGCTTCGTAGGCCTGGAATCCGCCTTGGGCATCGTAAACCTGCACGCCCCAGTCAAGCGCCTCGACAACCTTCTCGTCATTGAACGTCGCTTCAGAGCCGTCCTCACTGATAAACGAGCCACCGTTTGCACGTCCCCAGAGCCAGATGCCGCCCGCCTGGATCTTGTGGTCGAATCCCCAACGCGTGGCGTTGTCGCCTTCCCTCTGGACGAGCTGGGCGCCCAGCTCGTTGAGCTGCTCCCAGTTGGAGGTATCGATCGTTGCCGGATCGATGCCAGCCTCGGTCAGGTGATCGAGGTTCACGAACAGCATCCGCACGTCCATGCCGCCGGGGATGCCGTAGAGCTCCTCCTCGAAGGTCGCCTCGTTAAGAGCGGCTTCGTAGAACCGGGAGGTGTCGTAGCCGTCGCGCTCGATGAACTCGGTGAGCGGCTGGAGGACGCCACGACCGGCCCATGTGGCCGTCTCGAACCGGCTCAGCCAGATCACATCCGGCAGTTGCTCGGCCGCCGCCGCTGTCAGCAGTTTCTGCTCATCGAACGACTCGACAACCTGGAGATTGACGTTCGGGTACGCCGCCTGGAAGGCCTCGACACGGCTCCGGGCGAGGACATTCGTTTCCGCGACGCCGAAGCCCCACTCGACGAGGTCACCGGAGACGTCCGTGTTCTGAACCGCCGGAGTGCCGGCCTGGTGGGCCGCCGCCGGCAACCCGCCCATGCCGGCCACACCGGCGAGCGCGGCAGCGCCAGCAGCCGCACCAGCGGAGTGCTTCAGGACGTCACGGCGAGACGCGCGCCGATTCAGGAGGGCCTTGCTCTGCATGGTCTTGTTCCTTTCCCAGGGTGTCCACCGACACCTCCGGCGGTAGCGGGCAGGGATCGGGATTCTGCCCTAACGACGAGCAACGAACACTGATCGATTTTGCGGGACTACATATGTCCCGGAAGTATAGACGACTTCATGTCACACCGTGGACTCACCGTGGACATTGCGTAATTGCGGGCATGAACAACTATAGTGCAAGCGATATGCCAAGCCGGCACGAAGGCTCCATCTTTGGCGGGAGATGAGTGTTGTGGTCCATCCACGCCTTTTCGTCTCACGTGATCTCTCCCCTTCCGCTGTCATCCAGAGCGAAGCGATGGATCCCCCGGCGGAGCCGGTCCTCTGCCAGGAGGACATAGTGCCTGGCACGTCAGGATCCGACGGCGCCAGGTGCGCTTCGCGCGACGCAGCTGTCGAGATCTTTCACAGACAGTGGCGGATGCGGCCCATCGCTTCGCTCTGGATGATGGGGGTGGGCACAAGACGCGACGTTTCGCGCTGGACACTCACGATGGTGAAGGGCGTTGCGTGGGCGGGTCACGTCGCCTGGGGCAGCGTGAACCGGAAGGTGGTGCCCTGGCCCAGCTCGCTCTCGACCGAGATCGTGCCGCCGTGGGCTTCGACCAATTGCTTGACGATGGCGAGGCCCAGTCCGGTACCTTCGGCGTGCCGCTCGCCGCGCTCGGCCTGGAAGTACCGGTTGAAGACATTCGGCAGGGCATCCGGGGGAATGCCGCGGCCGGTATCACTCGTCGAGATCTGGACCAAGTCTCCCAGCGGGCGTGCCTGGAGGACGATCAGCCCGCCTTCGGGCGTGTGGCGGAGTGCGTTGTAGAGCAGGTTGCTGATGATCTGCCGGACGCGCGTTTCGTCGGCGAATACCGGCGGCACGTCCGGCGGCACCAGCGATTCGATACTGACCCGGGATTCGTTCCACGCCAAGTTCCTGATGCCTTCGACGCACTCATCGGCAAGCCGCGCGACATCGAGCGCACGGCGTTCGAGGCGGAGACTGGCTTCGTCGATCCTGGTCATTGTAGAGAGGTCGCCGATCAGCCGCGCGAGCATTCGCGACTCCTTCTGGATGATCTGAAGGACCCCGACCTGCCCCGGCGCCAGTGCTTCAGGATGCTGTAACTGGCGCTCGACCGTGCCGTCGATGATCGCGACCGGAGTCCGGAGCTCATGCGACACGTTCGAGATAAAGGCGCGCCGGATCCGATCATTGGCCTCGATATGCGATGCCATCTCGTTGAACCGCTCCGCGAGGCGACCGATCTCGTCCCGCCGAGACACCCTGATCCGGGTCTCGAGATAACCTTCCGCCATCGCATCGGCGGCGTTCGCCAGGCGCGCCAGGCGCCGCGAGATCGACCGCGCCCGCCAGATCCCGACCGGGATCGAGACGACAAGGGCGGGAATTGCGAAGATCCAGAGCACATTCAGGAACTGGCGGGCAAAGGTCCGCACGAAATCGCTTTGGGTCGAGCCGCCGATCACCGAGGTGATGGGGTTGCCTTCGAGGACGATCCAGCCACCGGCCCGTCCATCGCTCATCATGAGCGGATAGGCAGCGGCGCTCCGCTCGTTCGACACAGCCAGCGAATAGTAGGCACGCCAGCCGGGGTCGAGTTCCCCGTCAAGCTCGAACGACCGGGACGCGGCCTCGCGCGATGCCTTCAGCCCGAAGTCGTCGATCGTCGATCCCGCTGGAATCCATTCCGGATCGGACGATGCGGCGATCGTGCCGTTCCGGTCGATGACCGCGACATGGGCGATCCGCAACATATGCGCATCGGAGATCGCCGGGTCGAATCCGGGGACCTCGCCGCTCGTGATCCGGCCGAGTTGCGTCGTGAGCTCCGCCTGTTGGGCAGGAGTCAGGCCTTCGGCGAGCTGGGCGCCGAGCTCGTCCGGATCGAGCCAATGGGCGTATGACCGCGCCTGCTCCCCGAGAAAGACATCGATCGTGATGTCCTGGATGTTGAACAACTGCCCAACAGGCGCCCAGAAGAACGTCAGGAGAATCGTGGCGAAGAACAATATCAGGGTGAGCAGGGCGACCGCGACATAGCTCGCGATGAGCTGGACGCTGGTCCGCTGCCGGAACAGGCGGACCGGAGTTACGACCCAGTACATGATCTGCGTGAGCACCGATGCATCGGCGGGGAGCGTGTTTCCCGTCAGGACTGCCTTCATCGCATGGAGGCGGTGTCGTTGGGAGAGGTCGTGCTTCCGGTGCGGTCATACTTGTAGCCGACTCCCCAGAGGGTGACGATGTGATCGGCGATCGAGCCCGAGCCGCCGAGCTTGCGCCGGAGGCGCTGGATGTGGGTATCGACGGTGCGCTCGAACCCGGAATACGTATCGCCCCAGAGGCGATCGAGCAGGTAGTTGCGCGAGAAGACCCGCCCCGGATGCGAGGCAAGCAGATAGAGGAGGTCGAACTCCTTGGCCGTCAGGTTGACCTCTTCGCCTTCGACGAACACTTCACGCCCGGCGGGATCGACGGAAAGGCCCTCGTACCGGATCGGCTCGCTGCTGCTCTCCTGCGTGCGTGATTCGTCCCGCATCATCTCCACCCGTCGCAGGATCGCCGAGACCCGGGCCTGAAGCTCCCGCAGCGAGACGGGTTTGGTGAGGTAGTCATCGGCCCCCAGCTCGAGCCCGAGCACCTTGTCAAGCTCGGTGGACTTGGCGGTCAACATCATGATCGGGATGATCCGTTCCTGCCGGATGCGGCGGGTGATCGTCAGTCCGTCGACGTGGGGCAGCATCAGGTCGAGGATGATGAGGTCCGGCGTGACATGACGCGGGGACGCGAGCCGATCGAGGGCGAGCTGGCCATCTCGGAAGATCTCCGTGGTGTGGCCATCGTCCCGGAGGGTTTGGCCGATGAGGTGCGCAAGCTCGTATTCGTCTTCAACCACGATGATGTGGGCCATGGACGATCCATCCTGGTGTGAGCGCGGTTGGCAAGCCGGTCCCGTCGACCTGGTTCCCGTGACAGAAGGCGTCGTTGCCCGGACCGGTGCTCCGGGTATTCAAGCATATCGGCAGCGGAAAGCAGCGGCTCCCTAGGGCGATCGTGTAATGGCTGGTCCGTTAGACGGTTGCACTGCAACCGAACGGATCTGGTCCATTGTGCCAGCCGTGTGGGCCGTCGAACGAGTCCCCTGACAGGACCGCGGTGGATCGCGGGGCGGGGGTGATCATGGAGCTCGCTCTGCGTGATGACGCGCGAGTCCGCGGCAGGGCCAGGCGGCCGTTGTGCCGATCCTGAGCAGGCACACGTTCACGCATACAGGCCGCATTCCGGTCTCCCCTGGAACGCCACAAGAAGAGCTTGACCCGTGTTCCTAACACCGTTAGAATTGTGAACATAGATAGGAGAACAGGATGGGAATCATCGAGCGCAGGACCAGGCAACGGCAGGCGGTAAAGGAGGGGATTCTTCAGGCCGCTCGTGAGATCGCCTCGGAAGGAGGCTGGACAGCGGTCACGATCCGCAAGATCGCCGATCAGATTGAGTACAGCCCGCCCGTGATCTACGAGCACTTCGTGTCCAAGGACGAGATTCTCGTCGCGCTCATGCGGCAGGGATACGCCGAACAGCTGCGCTCTGTCGAAGTCGCCGCACAGGCGGCGAGCTGCCCGGAAGCGGCCATGCTCGGGGTTGCCCAGGCATGGCTGGATTTCGCGTTCGGCTCTCCCGACCTCTACCAGGTGATGTACGGGCTGGGGGGAGTGCCGTTCTCGGCGGCCGAGACCCGGAAGGAGGGCGAACGGATTGCCGACGCGGTGGGACGCCTGGTCGAGCAGGTCCTGCGTGAGCACGATGCACCCACGGACGATATCGACGGCAAGGTGACCCAGCTCTGGAGCACCATGCATGGCCTTGTCGCCCTGACGATGGTCGGACGTATCCCAGGCGGGCAGGAAGAGGCCGGGCGACTCGCGAAGGAATCGGTCCGGTCCTACGTTACGGCCTGGACACGGTGATGGACGAGGCGCCAGGTATCCTCCTCGTCCTCCTAACTTAGATAGGAATGATGATCATGTTAGCAACCGACACGGCACACGCGGCAACTTCTGACTCGCAGCGTATCGCGACGGAATCCGGAGACGTAATAATGAACATGGCACAGAACGATGATACCCGTCTCAATACGCGGGTCGTGATGCCTCATCAGGGCGACGCGGATGTCCTGATGATCGTGCGGACGGACACCTCCCGCGCGCCGTCGCGCGGGGAGGTCACACTTCACGTCGAAGCTGCTGGCGTCTCCTTCGCCGAGGTCCAGATGCTCAGGGGGCGGTATTTCAATCAGCCGAAGTTCCCGTTCGTCCCCGGTTACGATCTGGTCGGCACGGTCACGGCGATCGGTGATGGCGTCGACGAGACACTGGTCGGACGGCGTGTTGCCGCGCTGACGGAAACGGGAGCATGGGCCGGGCGCGTTACTCTCCCCGCGAAGGGGCTTGTCACGGTACCGGACGGGGTCGATGCCGCCCCGGCGGTGGCGGTCGTCACCAACGGTGTCACGGCCTGGCAGATGGTGCATCGTGCCGCTCGGGTGCAGCCCGGTCAGACCGTCGTCGTGCACGGAGCATCGGGAGGGGTCGGAACGCTGCTCGTGCAGCTCGCCCGGTTGGCCGGGGCAGAGGTGATCGGGACCGCGTCGGCGTCCAAGCACGATGCCGTTCGCGCCCTTGGAGCCGTTCCCATCGATTATCGAACGGAGAACGTGCCCGGGGCGGTGCGGCGGATCGCGCCGGATGGTGTCGATGCAGTCTTCGACCATGTGGGCGGGCCGGGGCTGGCGGACTCGTGGCGGATGCTGAGGCGGGGTGGAGCCCTGATCTCGTATGGTTCGGCATCGACCCTGACCGGCAGCGGGCATCGGCTGCTGCCGTACGTCCCGCTTCTCGGGCGGCTCCTGCTGTGGAACGCCCTGCCGAACGGGCAGCGGATGAGCTTCTACTACGTCAAGCGCTGGCCCAGGTTCTTCCATGAAGACCTGTCGCTGGTGCTCTCGCTGCTTGCCGACGGCAAGATCGAGGCGCAGGTCGCCCGGAAGCTGCCGCTCGAACGCGCTGCCGAAGGGCTTGGTCTGCTCGCCTCCGGAACGGTCTCCGGCAAGGTCGTCCTCGTCCCTGGCATGGTGACCAGTGATCGGGAAGGGGCTTCCTGACCGCTATCCGTTGGAGACCGAAAGGGCATGAAATGGACAAGGAACATTTCGACGCGATCGTGATCGGCAGCGGGTTCGGCGGATCGGTCATGGCGTACCGTCTTGCGGAAGCGGGGCACCGGGTCTGCCTCCTGGAGCGCGGCAAAGCCTATCCGCCGGGGTCGTTCCCGCGAAGCCCGCACGGGATGCGTGACAATTTCTGGATTCCTGGTGAAGGACGGTTCGGGCTCTTCGATTTCTGGTCGTTCCACCGGATCCACGCCCTTGTCGCCAGCGGACTCGGCGGCGGCTCGCTCATCTACGCCAACGTCCTGATGCGCAAGGATGAGAAGTGGTTTGTCCAGGAGGATCTCGAGCAGGGCGGTTACGAGCATTGGCCGATCACGCGGTTCGACCTCGACCCCCATTACGACGCGGTCGAGCGGATGTTGCGGCCACAGCGATACCCGTTCGACCGCGAGCCCTACAGCTCGACGTCCAAGACGAAAGCGTTTGCCGACGCGGCCAGGGGCCTCGGGCTGGAGCCGTTCCTGCCCGGGCTCGCCGTGACCTTCGCCAACGATGGCCAGGCACCGGTGCCGGGAGAGCCGATCCGGGACGAGTACCCCAATCTCCACGGCCGGATCCGGCAGACCTGCCGGCTCTGCGGTGAGTGCGACTTCGGCTGCAACTTCGGCTCCAAGAACACGCTGGACTTCAACTACCTCTCGGCCGCGAAACGGCACGGCGCGGAACTGCGGACCGGCTGCGAGGTCAAGGCATTCGAGCCGCGCCGGGAGGGCGGATATGCGGTGCGTTATCTGGAGCACCCGATATCTGGGCCGAACGAGGATCGGGAATCCAGGGCTCACACGATCACTGCCAACCGCCTGATCCTCGCGGCTGGGACGATCGGCTCAACGAGCCTGTTGCTCAGGAACCGGAGCGCCTTCCCGGGCATCAGCCCCATGCTCGGCACCCGCTTCTGTGGCAATGGTGATCTGTTGGCATTCGCCATCCGGGCGACGGAAGAGGTTGACGGCAAGCGCGTGCCCCGCGTGATCGATCCTGGCCACGGGCCCGTCATCACCAGCGCCGTCCGAGTGGCCGATGAGGCAGATGGAGGAGAAGGCCGCGGTTTCTACCTGGAGGATGCCGGGTTCCCGGAGCACATCGCCTGGCTGCTGCACATGTTCGCGATGCCTCGGCCGATCGGTCGCATGATCCGGCGGCGTTTCATTTGGGACTGGTGGGGCAAGGGACCAGATCCCAACCTCGGTTCACAGCTTTCCGAGGTGTTCGGGAACACGGGCCTCTCGACGGGGGTGTTGCCCATGCTCGGGATGGGCCGGGACATCCCCAACGGGAACATGAAGCTGCGCGCGGGCAGGCTCGCCGTCGATTGGAAACGACGAAAATCGGGCGCCTATTTCGATCGCGTCCGCCGGGTGTCGAAGGATCTCGCGCAAGAGCTGGGCGCCCGGTACATGGACGACCCGCTCTGGTACCTCAACCGGCTGATTACCGTCCACCCGCTCGGCGGATGCCCGATGGGCCGGAACGTGAAGGAGGGGGTGGTCGATTCCCGGGGCGAAGTCTTCGGCTACCCTGGGCTGTTCATCGCCGATGGTTCGATCATGCCGGGACCGGTCGGCGCCAACCCGAGCCTGACGATTGCCGCCGTGGCGGACCGGATCGCGGACGGCATTCTCGAGCCAGGAAGCGGGACAGCCCCATGAACCGTGAACCCGGGATGCCTGTCAGCGTCCGCTTCACCGAGGAAATGACGGGCTTCGTGTCGTTCGGCGAGCGGGACCATGAACGCGGAGCGATCGCTGGGCGCACGAACCACGTTCGCCTGATGGTCCATCTTACGTTCGAAATCACTGACCTGGACCGGTTCGAAGCCGACCCGAACCGCGAGGCGAGGGCCGGAGGCTGGGTCGACTTCGAATCCCTTGGTGGGATCCTGCCGATCGAGGCGGGTACCTTCAATCTCCTCGTCGATGGGGAGGGTACGGAGGGCAAGCGGATGCTGTACCGTCTTCACTTCCGGGATGGGGTTGGGCATCCCGTCACCCTCACTGGGTTCAAGCGGGTGGGGGGCTCCTCCTCGCTACGGGTCTGGCGGGACACCTCGACCCTCTATACCCGGATCGTGCGAGGTCATGTCGACGCTGTCGATGAGGCCGAAGCCGAGATCGTCGCGTCGGGCATACTTCGGTTGCACCCGGTTGGCTTCCTGCGCCAGCTCTCTACCTTTCGCGCAAGTGCCCCCTCGGTGACGGGCCGGATCACGGCGCTCGGGCGCTTCGATGCGTTCTTCCTCGGACAGCTCTTGTCGATCTATCGTCCCGCAGCTGGTCAGGTCGCGGGGCGTGTCCGGTCCCGGGTGGACCATGGCAGGAAGGAGTAGCGAGCAGGAAGATGGCCGAACGACCAGGATCCCGCACGCTCCTTCCCAGTGGCGTGAGGACGATCAGCGACGACACGCTGGTCGTCTTCCTCTCCGACACGCATATCGGCGGTGACCCGGGGAGCGACATCTTCGAGTCGCCGGAGGAGTTGGTGACGTTGCTCGACGAGCTCGCCGCCCGACGCGGTCCCATTGAGCTCGTGCTTGCCGGTGACTTCTTCGACTTCCTGCAGATCGGCACCGTTCCCGAAGGGCAGAATCGTGCGGCGGCGACGATCGCGCGACCGGAGTACCGCGACATCTTTGGTGCGTTGCGACAATTCGCGGCGGGAGACGGGCACCAGGTCACGTATCTACCCGGCAACCACGACGCGGAGCTCTGGTGGAACCCGGACATCCAGCGGACCCTGCGGGCGGAGAAACTCGTTGACGAGTTCGCGCTCTCCTACGCCGTGCGGTACAAGTCTGCCCCCGAACGCGTCATCTACTGCGAGCACGGCAATCAGTTCGACCCGGCGAACGTGATCACGGATTACAGCGACCCGCTGGACACGCCCCTTGGCGATCACATCGTCACCGACCTGACGCGCCGGATCGCACCGGCGGGCCGGGTGAGCCGGAGCTTCGATCTCCGGGACATCGGCAGGGTCTATCCGCTGGTCACCGTTCCAGACTGGATTGTGGGCCGCATCTTCTACGACTTGCTGGGGCGGATCGCGACGCGCCTCCTGCTGCCCCTGCTCCTTGGCTACACCGCGTACAGGATCGTCGCGTACGCGCTGGCCTCCGCCAACGATGACTCGGCACGTTTCTCGGTGTGGGACAGTTATCGAACACTGCCTGGCGTGCAAACGCTGTTCGCGGAGGTTGCCTGGGATACCTTGCTGCTGGTCTCCGTATTCATCCTCTTCTTCTTGACGATCAGGCGAGCGGCCATGCAGATGGTTAACGCGCTGACATCGAAGATGCCCGGAGAACCGGCCCATGCGTTCGGGTTGGGCTCCCCCGCCAGCGATATCGAGCGTTTCCTGACAACCGGCGCTCATCCGCCGATGCACCGGGGGCTTCCGGGAAACCGGATCCACGTCTTCGTCTCTGGGCATACCCACGCTCCCTCGCTTTCGACGCTGCAGAGAGATGAGAGCGATGATGTGGTGATCGTGAATTCCGGTTGCTGGCTCAGGCAGATGCGACCGGTT
>CADCWI010000045.1 GCA_902806355.1 uncultured Thermomicrobiales bacterium
CTGGATGCCACACGATGCATCCTCACGCCATAGTACACAGTGGCGTCCATGCAAAAGAGCACGGAACGTCTGAGCAATACCACGCGGTACCGCACGGTATGTGTCGGGGCCTGGACCGCACAGGAACCGAAAGTTGCCCGCTCAAAACATCTCGTCGGTCATCCGGGCAAAAACGCGAATCATGTCACCGGAATTGGCACACATTCTATGATGACGTGAGAAACCCTATGGTTTGCACTGTCGGTCAGGAGAAGTGTTCCATGCAATCGTCGCTCCACCCCGCTCCCTCCCAGTCCGGCGACCGAGTGTTCGTAACCGGCGGCACGGGCTTCGTCGGCAAGAACATCGTTCGCGCGATCAACGATCATCCGCTTCGCCTGATGGTTCGCAAGCCTCGAGAGGGTGGCGGCGACCCCGGTACCGAGTACGTCCAGGCCGATGTCACCGATCCTGCTTCACTTGCCGGGAAGATGGAGGGCTGCGATATCGTGGTTCATCTTGTCGGCATCATCGAAGAGACCGGGAGTGCGACGTTCGACAGCATCGTCAGGCAGGGCACGGAGAATGTCCTGGCCGAGGCACGGCGCGCAGGCGTAAAGCGTTTCGTTCACATGAGCGCGCTTGGCGCACGTGACGACCCGCAATACGGGTATCACACGGCCAAGTACCGGGCGGAACAGGCAGTCATGAACTCCGGAATCACGTACACCATCTTCCGCCCGTCAGTCATCTTTGGGCCGGGCGACGGTTTCGTCAACACGCTCGCCGGAGTCGTCAGGTCTTTCCCGGTGATCCCGGTCGTCGGCTCCGGGGAGACGCGATTCCAGCCGGTACAGGTCGGCGATGTTGCGGACGCTTTCGCCCGGGCCGTGAATGACCCTGAAACAACCGCCAACCAGGTGTACGAGCTTGGTGGCGACCGCCCATACACCTACGTGCAAATGCTCGACACGATCGCTGGCGAACTGGGAAAGAGCAAGCCGAAGGTCAAGGTGCCGGTCCCACTCATGAAGATCGTCGTCGCTGCGTCGAAGCCTCTGCCGGCGGCACTTCGACCACCCGTGACCAGCGAGCAGTTGAAGATGCTCTCGCTCGACAATAGCACGGGCAAATCGGCGACGGAGATGCTCATCGGCCGCAAGCCGGTAGCGCTCGAGGACGGCATCGAATACATCCGCGAGTCGTAGGTTCGTCCGCTCTGGCACGAGGGCATGGCCCGCGGAACTGATGCAGGAGTTTGTTCGACGAGTAGTGGATAATAAGGAGGTATGAAAGTCCGGCTCAGCTGACCCGGACATCGCTGGATTTCCAGATGACGGGAGAACACAGGTTCATGTCGGATTCGCAACAAAATCAGGAGTTCGATCTCGTCCTGCTCGGTGGCGGGACGGGAGGATACGTAGCGGCGATCCGCGCAAAGCAACTTGGCATGAGCGTCGCCGTCGTCGAGGAGATCAAGCTGGGAGGCACCTGCCTCCATCGGGGCTGCATTCCCACCAAAGCGATGCTCAAGTCCGCCAGCGTCTTCGATCAGGTCAAGAGTGCCGAGGGCTTTGGCATCAATGTAGGCGGTGACGTCGAGTTCGTCTACGAGACCGCGCTCGACCGTTCGTTCAAGGTCGTGGACGGGCAGTATCGCGGCCTTCGCTACCTGTTCGACAAGAAGCACAAGATCCCGGTATTCATGGGCCGCGGCAAGATAACGTCGGCGTCGATGGTGCAGGTAACGCCCAACGATGGCGGCGATACCTTCGATCTCACGGCCAAGGACATCATCATCAACACGGGGTCCCGGCCGCGTCCGATCGCTGGCATTCCGTACGATGGCAAGCGGGTGATCAACAGCGATCACGCCGTGATGCTCGAGCATCTTCCGAAGAGCTTCATCATTCGTGGCGGTGGTGCGACTGGCGTTGAATGGGCCAGCATCTATCACCGGTACGGGTCCAAGGTTTCGCTCGTCGGACGGGTCGTTCCGTTGGAGGATCAGGAGGTATCGCAGCAGCTCCTCCGCTCGTTCCAGCGCCAGAAAATGGATGTCTACCCGGAGGCGCGGCCGACCGCCGAGGACATCGATGTCGGGGAAGACAAGGTCACGATGCGGGTCCGGGACAGCAAAGGCAAGGAGACCGTGCTGGAGGCTGAAGTCCTCCTGGTTGCCGTCGGTCGGCAAGGCAACATCGAGGACATCGGGCTGGAGACGGTTGGCGTCACGACGGAAACCGAATACATTCCTGTCGATGCCATGATGAAGACGAACGTCGAGCACGTCTACGCCATCGGCGATGTCAATGGACAGCAGCTGCTCGCGCACACGGCGATGCATCAGGGCATCATCGCCGTCGAGCATATCGCGGGGCTCAATCCGTTCCCACTCGATGTCCTCAACTCTCCAAGCTGCACGTATTGCGAGCCGGAGATCGGCTCGGTAGGGTTGTCCGAGAAGCATGCGAAGGATCTGGGTTACGAGGTCAAGATTGGGAAGTTCCCGATGTCGCCGAACGCCAAGGCCGTGATCGAGGGTGATCCGGTCGGTTTCACGAAGCTCGTGATCGACGCCGACACCGACGACGTGCTTGGCGTCCATATCATCGGGCCGCATGCCACGGAGTTGATTGCGGAGGCCGGTCTTGCCCGTTACCTGAACGCAAGTGTTCAAGAGCTGGCATCGAGCGTTCACCCGCACCCGACCGTGTCGGAAGTCATCGGTGAAGCAGCCCATGACGCGATGGGCCACGCGATCCATATCTAGCCGAACGGTCGCTTCCGGGCTGCTCCAGGAAAGAGGGTGGGCCGGCTCGCACTCACGGGGGTTCTTTCGATGACCACCACATTCGCGAAGTCCTCGCATACAGGGACTCCGGCCGAACTGGCCGCCGACATATCCGGTTGGCTTCGGGAGCGACTTGACGAAGGCGGAGCCGAACGATTCGTTCTCGGACTTAGCGGCGGGATAGATTCCGCGGTCGTCTGCGGGCTCTGTGTGCAAGCTGCCGGTGCGGACCGTGTACTTGGGGTCATCATGCCGTCGTCGTCAAATCCGGACGATGCCGCATCGGCCCGCAAGGTCGCTGAAGCGTTTGGAGTCAACACGATAACCGTCGACCTCTCTAGCGTTGCCGAAACGTTCTATGCCGCGATGCCGTCCGGCGCGGTGCTGCCCACCGTTTCCGCTGGTACGGCCGGACAACGACAACAATTGGCGACCGCCAACGTTCGTCCGAGGCTACGCATGACCACGCTCTACTACATCGCCAACCTGACACGAGCGATCGTCGTCGGGACGGGGAACAAGAGCGAAGCGATGATCGGCTATTTCACCAAGTACGGAGATGGGGGCGTCGACCTGTTTCCGATCATCGATCTCTACAAGCACGAGGTTCGGGCGGTTGCCCGGGAGATCGGCGTTCCCCAAAGTGTGATCACGCGCCCACCCTCCGCCGGTCTCTGGGAAGGGCAAACGGATGAGGACGAGATCGGGATGACCTATGACGAGCTCGATCGCATCCTCGCCGCGATCGACACCGGTGACACCGCCGGCATCGACGAAGCGAAGCTGGAGCGCGTCAACGAATTGGTAACCAGCACCTATCACAAGCGCAACCCAGTTCCGCGATACCTGCGCAAAGGTGAATAGGTCACGTTCACCCAGACCAGCTTCGGCCGGCCTACGGCGCCGCGATCAACACCGAGACCGTCTTGAGTTTTCTATCGGAGCACGCATGAGATACGGATCGAAGCGCCGTCGATCGTGGACGGGAGCCGAAAAGGTGGCCGGTGCCACGGCCGGTCTAGCGGGCGGAGCCGCCTATGCCGCGGCGATGGCGGCTGACCTCCGCCTTTTCCGCTACAACGCCGATGATTACCTGCTGCTTGGAGGGGCGCTTGGGCTGCGCCCCATGCCAGCGTCTCGGGTGGGCAAATGCATCCACGTCTTGAACAGCGCTGTCCTTGGAATCCTGTTCGAGCGACTCGCCTATCGGCGGCTTCCGTTCTCACCAGCGGTCAACGGTGCGGTGTTCGCCACGATTGAGAACGCGGCGCTCTATCCGGTGTTCATCGTCGAGCACCTGCATCCGTTGATCAGGCGAGGTGACCTGCCGTCCTACAGGACCGGTGCGGCGTTCAGCCAGTCAGTGATTCGGCATGTTGCGTACGGAGCGGTAACCGGCTGGACACTCGATTCCCTGCTCAAGCGGTGGGCAAGGAAAAGGTAGATCGTCAGACCACCGAAAGCGATCAGTACATCGGCACTGCGCCCGGCCCGGTACATCGTTGTACGGAGTCTGGAGCGAACAGTCGAATCCTTGAGGCTGCATGGTGAGACGAGCGCGCGATCAACGCTAGAAGCGTTCTGTCCAACGACCCGCCGGTAACGGTGCGCGAATAAGAGGTTTCCGTCGTCAGCTTTTTTCAACCGTGCACGAGTGTCGTTGGAGCAGCGGATCCGATCCGACGGGATGTTGGCGCTTCAAAGCTATCGTGATGATCGCTTTACCACACGGCGTTCGACCGTACCCGTTATGCGGTCGAAGCCGATATCAAGGGGCCGCTGCAAGGCGAACGAAACAAGCCGTCCAACCTCGGGAATAGAGGTGCTTTCCGTCTCGACCCAAACCTCCGAAACGTCTGAAGCGTTGATGAAAACACGCTCAGCTGGCAGATCGGACGGCGAGGGCGGCGAATCCGTAAACTGGGGTGCCGCAAGATAGATCCGATAGGTCATGATCCCCTCCGGTACTCATCGCCCTCCAGCGGCGCGGTCGATTATACCGGCCATGATAGCGCCAAGAACATCAGGCAAGGCCAGCATTGCCACCTAACCTGCAACCACCACGGGTTTGTCCTCGGGCGGGATGATGGACAGCGCACGCCGCGGGTTGTCGACGAACAGGGATCGTACCAGTTCTGCGTCCGCGCCCTCGTTCATGAGCGTCAACGTGAACCAATCGAAGAGGTAAGCCAAGCGCGCGTTACTCCCGCCGCTACCGGGAGAGAGTGGACTCTTTGGATCCTGAGCGATGAGGATGCGATCGCCCAACCCCGCGTCGAACAGCGTGACGATGAGGCGGGCTCGCGCAATGTCAGCGGAACCTCCCCGTCCAATCTGGTCGAACGAAACCCAGGCGCCACACTTGGCGACGTTCCGCGCCACCTCCATCGACAATTCGCTGTCCATATGTTGGAGGATGACGCGGCTTGTCGCGACTCCCTCGCCCTGGAGGACATCGAGCGTGTGCTGTGCTTGTCCGGCGTCTTCGAGGTGTACAGCGACGGAAGCACCCGTCGCGAGATGAGCGATCGCGGCCGCGCGAAGCCTCACCGTTTCGATCCCGTCGACTGTTCCCGTCTTCATGCTGACCCTAATGATTCCGGCGAGAGCGGAAGTATCGCTCATCCCTGTCGTGAGATCGGCCACGAACTCCCGCGCTAGCTCGTCGGCATCGCCTGGGTCAGTGGAAGGAATCCGGTTTTGGCTGCCGGTGCTCGCGACGATGTGCAGTGGAACCCGTTGCGCCAGCCCGTACAGGACGGACGCGTCCCGACCCGCATCGGCGGTCGCGGCATCGACGATGCTTTGCCCTCCCGCGAACGCGAACGACTCCAGCTCGTCGATGGCTCGATCAAGCTGTAGCTTCTGCCACCCCGGCCGGAGCGTGTCCCGCGCCCCTGATTTCGAGACGATATGGGCATGCGAGAGACAGACGCCAAGGTCGTCCGGGTCGATCGGACCAAGCACTGTCATGACATGGGGCTTTCTGACATCGACCGGTACTGAATCACCTCCGTCTTCCGGCTCGAACAGTTCACCCCGCTCGAGGCCAAAATCGGTATCCCGGTAGGTGGAAGGGTCGAACATGCTGGTGTTGGTGTCCTTTGGATCGCTGCTGCCTGCCCGCTCGGTGAAGTATGACAGGCCCCGGACGGATCGAGATCGAAGCCTTGTCCCGGCTACGCAGTGTGGTAAAATGCGCTCGCTCATGAAGAGCACGTCATGCCTGTTCCCCGATAGCTCAACGGTAGAGCGACCGGCTGTTAACCGGTAGGTTCTAGGTTCGAATCCTAGTCGGGGAGCCTACCAGCGCCGCTGATTTCTCAGCGGCGTTTTCGTTGCGTTGCGGTCAGACGTGTGCCAAGCGCCGCCGATGATGCCGGAGCGCCGCAATCTGTCAGGACAACCGAATCACTCTGGAAACGGGCGGCACGCACGCCGTCATCATGATGAACGATGAAGATCTCGACCCAGCGCTCGAATGAATGATATGGGGGGTTTTTTTCGGACCCCCGGTCAACGCTTCACCGGCACCGGCCGCGTGATCGTGCATAGGTCGGCGCAACGGCACGGAGCCAAACTGTTCCCTGCAAGGGCGGCGCTTTCCCCCGGGGACGAACACGATACGGACGTTTAGGTTGATCCGCCACCCGGTTCGGATCAAGTCGAGATTGTAGACTTGGCCTTCAAGTCAATGCCGGACATCGACACAGGCATTCGGTACGTCACGCTGGCACCACAGGAGCGGAGTTCCACCTTCTGTTGAGCGGCACCAACAATACCGGCAACGCCCGTCGGCGGGCAGGACCCGCGGCGATCCACCTCCACCTAAGGTCACAACACATTATGTCGAATACCGTGGCAAGCGGCAGCGCGCCCGGATGTATTCCCTCGCGAGAGTCTAGCGTTGCTCGGTCGAGCGTGTGCGCCCTTTCTGAATGGTGATCAACTGATCGGGCACTTCCCCATTCATGTTCCCCGTCTTGTACCCCTCGAGGTCCAGGGTCACGAACCGGTATCCGGCGTCCTTGGCGGCACGGACGATCGCCTCACGTGTCGCAAACGCTCGGTCGATATCCGGCTCCAGAAACTCGAGTCGGGCAACCTGTCCATGGTGTCGTAGTCGAAACCCGCGGAATCCGAGTCGCC
>CADCWI010000046.1 GCA_902806355.1 uncultured Thermomicrobiales bacterium
ACGACCCTCGTCTCCGCGGTGATTCACGGAAAGTACGCCACGATCGCCAACGTGGGCGACAGCCGGGCATATCTCATCCGTGCGGACCAGCTCACGCAGGTGACGCAGGATCACTCGGTTGTCGCCGATCGGGTCGCCAAGGGCGAGTTGAAGGAAGAAGACGCCCGGTCGAGCCCCCAGCGGAACCTGTTGACGCAAGCGCTAGGGACACACCCATCGCTCGATCGCCGGATGCCGAGCATATACGAGTTGATGTTGTTGCCGGAAGATCGCCTGTTGCTCTGTTCAGACGGATTCTTCGATGTTCTCCAACCGGGCGACTACGTCGGCACGGTAATGATCGACGATCCACAGGGCTCCGCGGCCCGACTTGCAACCCTGGCGACGGAGCGCGGAACGACGGACAACGTCTCCGCTATCGTGGTCGCCGTGAGTCCATCATCGGCCACTATCCAGCGCGAGCGGATCGGAGCCGAGATCGCGCAACAACGCGGCGTCAGCCCGTTACTTGTTCCGATCCTGCTGTTGCTCATTCTCGTGATCGCGATCCTCGTCGGGGCGTTCATCTATCTCTAGTGATCCATCGTGCATGAATTGAGGGTGGCCACCCAGCCAGGTGCGGCGGCGCGGCGTTCATCCTGGCAATTGCGTCGGTGCAGGGTGGACGGACCGTCCTTCGTGAAGACAGGTTGGTCTCGCCCGCAGGGCGGAGGGGATGTGACACCACGGTCGCCTGCGCCCGTTGACCAAAGGGTGACAAATGACATGCCGGCCAAAGCGACCGGTTCGGAGGGGTGACTTGGGGCGACTCGACGCCGCTGCAGAAGAACGACAAGCCGAACCGGCGAAGGCGGTGCCGGTCATCGACGCTCACACGCACCTATTCCCGGCCGAACTCGTGACTGACCGGTCCACCCATCTCGATCGGGATGCGTGGTTTGGCGAGTTGTTTACGTCCCCGAAAGTTCTGATGGTCACGGTTGAATCGATGCTGAACAGCATGGATGCGGCTGGTATCCAGCGTTCGGTGGTGTGCGGGTGGCCTTGGAAGGACCCCGGCCTATGTCGTGAGCATAACGATTTCCTGGCTCATGCGTGTCTTCAGCATCCCGACCGGTTGTCCTGGCTTGCGATCGTCAATCCGGATATCCCCGGTGCGGCCGAAGAGATCGTCCGCTGCGCCGCGCTTGGCGCAGTCGGCATCGGTGAGCTCAATGCCGATGCCCAGGACTTCGCCTGGGACGATCCCGCGTCACTGATGCCGATGATAGAGGCTTGCGTATCGCTGAGCCTGCCGTTGCTGATGCACTGTTCCGAGCCGGTGGGCCACGCGTACCCGGGCAAGGGCACGGCCACACCCGATCGCATCCTGACGTTTCTGCGGGCCGCACCGGATGTGTCGGTGATCGCGGCGCACTGGGGCGGCGGGCTTCCGTTCTACGAGCTGATGCCGGAGGTCGCCGAGCTCACGCGCAACGTCGTCTACGATTCCGCTGCCTCGACCTATCTCTACGGTTTCGATGTCTTCCCGACCGTACAACGGCTGGTCGGCGCCGACCGTGTCCTGTTCGCCTCCGATTATCCCGTGCTCAAACAGCGTCCGTTCCTGCAGAAGGTCAGGAATTGCGGCATTGCGGACGATGCAGCCGATCGAATCCTGTGGCGCAACGCGTCTCGTGTCTTTGGTCTCGATGCGGAGGAACATCAGCGATGATCGCTGGACTGATCGGACGAGTGCACCGGCTTACCAACGATTCTGTGCTCCTGAACGTCCAAGGCGTGATCTATCAGGTCGTTACCAGCGGACGCACCATCGCCGACATCGGCGGGGAAGGGGCTGAGGTCGAGCTGCATACGCATTTCGTGGTGCGCGAGGACGCCCAGATGCTGTTCGGGTTTCTCACCCCGAATGAACTGGTGTGGTTCCAGACGCTGATCGGTGTCAATGGGATCGGTCCCAGGCTGGCCTGCGCGGTGTTGACCCGGTTCACGCCGGAAGCCCTGCTGGACGCCATCTCGAGAGAGGAAATTGCCCTGCTGTCAACCGTACCGGGTATCGGAAAGCGGACCGCGTCGCGAATCCTTTTGGATCTTCGCGGCAAGTTGCCGGAAAATCTTTCGGGCGATGTGGCTCCCATGAGCGCCGCTCACTCGGAAGTTATCGCGGCATTGCAGGCACTTGGCTATTCCAGTTCCGAGGCCCACGCGGCGGTAGCCCAAACCCCGGACGATCCCGGTGTGCCGGTGGAGCTGCAGGTCCTGGCGGCGCTGCGGCAGATGGGATCGAGCTAGAGCCCGTCGGCCCCAAGTCGACGCAGGCGACGGTCAATCGCGGACGCGTGGCCACCGAGCCCTTCGGCCTGGGCAAACGCAATCGTCGCCGGGCCAAGCGTTCTGATCGCCCGCGAATTGCCGGCCACCACGCTGATCACCTTCACGAAATCCCCCACATTGACTGGAGACGAGTACCTAGCGGTCCCTCCGGTTGGCATAACGTGGCTTGGCCCGGCGGTGTAGTCTCCCAACGCCTCGGGGCTCTGCTCTCCGATGAAGATCCCGCCCGCGTGCTCGACGTTCGGGACAAGATCCCATGGCTGCTCGACCAAGAGGCAAAGATGTTCCGGCGCGTACGAATTGGACAGCGCGATCGCCTCATCCAGTGTATCCACGATCGCGATCAATCCATTTCGCAGAATCGATGCACGAGCGATCTCCGCGCGTTCCAGCGTCGCGAGCTGGCGTTCCAATTCCGTGACGACTTTCGCGGCGAACGAACGCGAGGTCGTCACCAGGATCGCGGACGCCTGTTCGTCGTGCTCTGCCTGGGCGAGCATGTCAGCGGCGGCGTACTCGACATCGGCGCTGTCATCGGCAATCAGCATCGTCTCGGTGGGACCAGCGATCTGGTCGATGTCGACGGCACCGAAGACCCGCTGCTTGGCGAGCGCGACAAAGATATTGCCGGGTCCGAGGATCTTGTCGACGTGCGGCACGGTCGCGGTCCCGAAGGCCATCGCCGCAATCGCCTGGGCGCCCCCAATCGCGAAGACGCGATCGACATCAGCGATCTTTGCGGCAGCCAGGATAATCGGCGCGACACCTCCTTCATGGCGTGGTGGCGCCGAGATCACGATGTCCTTGACGCCAGCGACTCTCGCCGGGATAGCAGTCATCAGGAGCGATGATGGCAGCGCCGCCGATCCGCCCGGTGTGTAGATCCCGATGCGCTCAAGTGGCTTGACGATCTGCCCGAAGATTCCCAACTCCTCAGTGTGGAACCACGACTGGCGAAGCTGTCGCTCGTGAAACTGTCGGACGCGCTCGGCGGCAACGGTCAACGCTTTCCGCAACTCAGGTCCGACCGCATCCCAGGCTGAATCCCAGACATCACGCGGGACTTCGACGCTGCCAGCAGCACGACCGTCGAAGGCAAGGGTGTACCGGGAGACCGCCGCATCACCCTCCGCCTTGACATCATCGACGATGCGATCGACGACCTGGCGGGCCGTCAGGCGTTCCCCGAAGACGTCGACGATTCGATCGGCAGATGCTGGAGAAAGTTCGGTTTGGACGAACTCGCCCCGACGCTGGAGCCGAGAGGCGGCCGCGCTGTACCCCTCGACGATGGAGATACGTGAGCTGTGAGTATCGGGCACGTCGGCTGATCGCTTTCCTTGATCGCTGTGGGAGGCGGAGCTATGCCCGCAAGGTGCCCCGTACGTCCTTATCGACCGTGCGTTCGATCCGCTTGCGGACCTTTCCCATCTCGGCATCCGTCAACGCCCGGTCCGGTGCCGTGAAGGTCAGACGGTAGGCGAGGCTCTTCCTGGCTTCACCGATCTGTTCGCCGGTGAAGACATCGAACAGTACGATACCGGAGAGCAACGGTCCGGCGCCGCGCATGAGGGCGGATGCAACCTCGGACGCCGCGACCGCCTGATCGACCACGATCGCGAAATCCTGCTCGACGGGCAGGAAGCGATCGACGTTGATCTGTGGTGCGACGGTTCTTGCTTCTGCCAGAACGGCACTCACGTCGAGTTCGCCGATCACAAGCCGGACGTCGTCGATATCGAGCGCGCGTGCGAGGTCCGGTCGAGCTTCCGCGACGACACCGATTCGCTTTCCGCCCAGGACGAGTGACGCGGACCGGCCCGGATGCAGCGACGGGTGATCGAGCCGTTCCCACCGGATATCCAATGCACCGGCCGTCGCAAGGACCGCTTCCATCATCCCCTTGACGTCGAAGAAATCGAGGTCGTCAGTACCATCCCGGGACGGATTGAATCGGTCGAATGGCTCACGCCGGCCAGCGCAGGCGATGCCGAGGGTGACCGGTTCGTTGGGAAGGGTATTCGGTCCGGTAGCCAGGTAGACATGACCGATCTCGAACAGTCGCACGCTCTGCTCATGCTTCAGGTTGTCCGCCAGTGACTTCACGAGGTTGGGGATGATCGATGGGCGAAGGATATTCTTGTCCGCCTGCACGGCATTCCGAAGTCGCACCAGCGAGTCCCGTGCTACGTCGTGTGCGAATCCGGACGACTCCGGAATCGACCAGCGGTCGAGGTCCGCCTCTCCCAAGGTCACGTAGCCGCGCGCCTCGAACGCTCCCGCGGCTACCATGAGCCGCCGGATCTCGCGCTCGGCAAGGAAGGCAGGGTCGCGCTCGACACGCGGGGTCGTGCCACTTGGAAGCGTCGCCGGCAGTTGATCGTAGCCAACGATGCGCGCAATCTCCTCGATGACATCCTCCGGGATCGACACGTCGGAGCGCCACGATGGCACGGTGACGGCGAGTGTCGTTTCCCCATCAGCCAGATCAGGCATGAAACCGAGCCGGTCGAGCACATCGACCATCACGCGTGGCTCGATATGAATGCCCAACACGGCATCTACCTTGGCTGTCGCGAGCCTGATCGTTCGCTCCTGCACCGGGTTCGGGTAGACATCCTGCATCCGGGCGAGTCGCGCTGCGGGGCAAAGCGCAAGGATCAGCGACGCTGCCCGGGCGAGCGCAAGAGGAACCAGCTCGGGATCGAGCCCGCGTTCGAAGCGCACCGAGGCGTCCGTCCGCAGCTTGATCGCGCGGCTGGTGGTCCGGATCGAGGTCATGTCGAAGGTGGCAGACTCCATAAGGATCGAGGTTGTCGACTCAACGACCTCGCTGTTGACGCCGCCCATTATCCCGGCCAGACCGAGCGGCTTCTCGGCGTCGACGATCAAGAGGGTGTCTTCGGGGAGCTCGCGAACATGATGGTCGAGCGTCTCCAACCGCTCTCCGGCGCTGGATCGCCGGACGCCGATTCGCCCGCCGTGGACGACCCGGGTATCAAAGGCATGGAGCGGTTGTCCAATCTCCAACATGACGTAATTCGTGACGTCCACGACGTTGTTGATCGGCCGGACACCGGCGGCTGTCAGGCGGCGGGTTAGCCAGGCAGGCGACGGTGCGATCTCGATCCCTTCGATCACCAGGGCCGCGTACCGCGGGCACAACTCCGGGGCCTCGATCCTGACGAGACTGTCGACCACCGGTACGGACGAGAGGTCGACCACATCGAGCGGCTTGACGGTCGTTCCGGTGACCGCGCCACTTTCGCGGGCGATGCCGAGGATCGAGAAGGCGTGGACGAGGTTCGGTGTGATCTCGAACTCGATCACGATGTCGCCAAGGTACTCGGCGAGAGGAGCTCCGACCGGAGCGTCATCTTCGAGGACGAGAATGCCTTCGTGCTCGTCGGAAAGGCCCAGCTCCTTCTCTGAGCAGACCATTCCCTCGGAGCGGACGCCACGGATCGATCCGGGCTTGAGGGTCTTGTATCTCAGCTCGTCGGCGTAGGCGTCGATCAGGCGCGCGCCGGCAATCGCCAGCGCGACCTTCTGTCCTTCGGCGATGTTGGGTGCACCCGTGACGACCGTCAGCCGGTGCTCACCAGCGGCGACATCGGCGAGGACGAGCCGGTCAGCATCCGGGTGGGGGTTGACATGGAGCACTTCGCCGACGAACACCCTGTCCCACTCGGCGCCCACCTGGGTGATCTTTTCCGCCTCCAGCCCAGCCATGGTCAGTTTGTGGGCGAGCTCCGGAGCGGACACGCCGGTGTCGACGAGTTCATTGAGCCAGCGAAAGGGAACCTTCATGATCATTGTGTCCTGCGGCGAAACGACGCTGCCTACAAGGATGCCGTCGTGAACTTGCGTATGAACCGGATGTCGTTGGCCGCGAATGCGCGAACGTCATCGACGCCGTACTTCATCATGATCAGGCGCTCGATCCCGAGCCCGAAGGCGAAGCCGGTGTAGCGATCGGGGTCGTAGCCAACGCCACGGAGGACGTTCGGATGCACCATCCCGGCGCCGCCCATTTCCAACCAGCCGGTGTGCTTGCAGACGCGGCATCCCTTGCCGTTGCAGATCGCGCAGTCGACCGCGAAGTCGACCCCGGGCTCGACGAACGGAAAGAAATCGCAGCGGAACCGGATCTTCCGCTCAGGACCAAAGAGCTGCCGGGCCACTTCCTGCAGCACCCCCTTGAGGTCCGTCATCGTGATGTGCTCATCGACCGCGAGCCCCTCGATCTGCGTGAACTGCCATTCGTGAGATGCGTCCTGCGCCTCGAAGCGGAAAGCCCGGCCGGGGACCACGACGCGCACCGGGGGCTGCAAGCGTTCCATGGTGCGCGCCTGCATGGGTGAAGTGTGCGTGCGCAGCACGATCTCTTCCTCAGGAGTGTCGACGATGATCGTGTCCCAGACATCGCGCGCCGGGTGGTTGGACGGGATGTTGAGCAGGTCGAAGTTGTAGCGTCCCGTCTCGACCTCGGGGCCGAACACCGCCTGGAACCCCATGTGGGAGAAGATGTCGACAAGCTCATCTACCATCCG
>CADCWI010000047.1 GCA_902806355.1 uncultured Thermomicrobiales bacterium
TCAGCGCTGCCCATGCCTGGCATAGCTTTGATCATCATCGACAGTAGCCGAGGCGGCGTTCGAGTGGGCACGCTGGTCTGGCAACGAATATCAGGAGCAGATGGCCGCGGAGCACGACTGGATCCCGGTCAAGACGAGCGCTCGTGAGTCGGAAGTCACCACGCAGGACATGCCGGAGGGGTATCGCGCGGTGATCGATTCGCTCTCCGACGCCCGCATCGGTGATGTCTACTCGGAGAACACGCAGCAGATATGGGTCGAGGTGTTCGATCCGAAGATCACCCAGATGCTCGATGAGAACAGGGATCCGGCCGCGGTTGCGGCGGAGCTGGATCAGGGGGCGAACGCGTTGCTCGGCGGGTAGGGCACTGGACAGGAATGAGCTGACCGCACCGGAGGGGGCATCGATGCCCCTCCGGTGCAGTTGGTTCCATCGCGGTTTTGGATACGACAGGCACGCGGATGACGAGGTCTACCTTGGCACATACCTTTTCGGCGGCTGGGCGGAAAGCGGGATTCATCCACGACGAGAATGCGAGGACGCTGACACTTCACCATCCGCTGATCGACGCCGCCTGGCATTGGGATGAACGCGGCCGAATCGACTTCAGCCGTTTCGAGCATCTTCCCTCCGGCACATCCTGGCTGGCGGATGAGCCACCGGATCCGTTGTTCCTGCTCGGAGTTGCCGGGCATGGAGATCGCTTCAACACGTTCGATGACCATCGCCCTGTGTTCCTCGGCACCGTCGACGATGTCCGCGTCGATGAGCCCGCTCCGCGAGGATGCGTGCAGGCCTCGCTGACCATCGATCTTTCCACAACGCCAGAGGCAATGGGGGCACTGCCGGTCAACGATGCCACGCCCTTTCCCGATGTTCCGGCACGGGTGACGGTGACCTGGGGCGTGCAGGCGCACCCGGAGCATGCCGTGATCCACCAATGGTTCGAGATCACGAATACCGGCGATGAGACTGTCACGGTTACGCGATTGCCCGTGCTCCTGGCGGGCCTCCGGGGCAGTTCTGCAGGGTTCACTGCACATTCGGGGTTGGAACGAAGACACCGGTTCCGGAAGCAGGAGGGCGCCGATTGGTTTGCCTGGCGATCGCTGCCGCTCGGGTCCGGAGTCACCGGCCGGGTGGAGTCCGGTCACCGGCTCGCCGCGACCTGGCTCGGTTTGACTTCCGAGGAAGGTTCGGGGCTGTTCGTTGGTTGGGAGTCCAACTCCAGGGCGAAGTGCGACTATGGCGATCTCCATGGAACCGGTGCATGCACGGTCGATGTTTGGCTGACGCCGGACTACCAGCTCTCACCCGGGCAGACGCTCCACGGTCCGGCCGGTTTCCTGGGTGCGGCCGATGGTGATCTCGACGAAGTGAGCTATCGGACGCATCGGTTCGTCGAGGACGTGATCGCCCAACCGGTCGAGGATTCGCGGTTCCCGTACGTGGCGTTCAATAGCTGGGGGTATGGGGCGGACATCGACGATGCCTCGATGCGAGCCTGCTTTGAGCGCTGCAAGGAGCTGGGGATCGAACTGTTCGTGGTCGATTTTGGCTGGGAAGATCCCGACTGGCACCCACGCCAGGACCGGTTTCCCCACGGCCTGGCACCACTGGCGGATGCCGCGCATGAGGCGGGCATGGCCTTCGGCATCCACCTCAGCTTCGGCAACGTTTCCTCACTCTCCACCATGTTTGCGGAGCACCCGGAATGGGCCCATGGTCCTGGTCAGTGGGCTTACCTCAGCGAAGGCGAGGTCTACCGGCTCACGTTGGGGAATCCCGCCACGCGCGACTGGATGGTCGACAAACTGGTGGAGATCGTCGACGAGACCAAGGTCGACTACTTTCTTACCGATCATTTTCTCTGGGGTGAGGTGAATCCGGACGTTCAGTCCATGCACGCCACCAACGACTATCTGACCGTCTCCGAAGGGTTCGACATCGTCCTGGAGCGGTTGCACGAGCGACGCCCCCACGTGCTGTTCGAGCACTGCGACAACGGGCTCGGCCTGCCGACATTCAAGATGGTTGCTCAGCACGTGACATCGATCGGTCCGGACGCGGTGGGGTCGCAATACGAGCGGGTCGGGACCTGGCGCCTCTCCCGGGTCTTGCCACCCCGGTATCTCGATCACTACGTTACCGAACGACTGGCACCGCAGATCCCGTTCACCGACCCGTTCGGCGACTACGAGTACCGGAGCCAAATCTTCGGCGGGCCGATGATTCTGATGACCGACATCATGGCGCTCGAGCCGGGTTCAGACGATTGGAACGCCCTGGTTCGGACAATCGATCTGTTCAAGCGAATCCGGCGTCGGGTCGTGGAGGGGAAGGTCCTCCATCTCCTGGAGCCACAGCCCTATGAGCGGGTGGGCGACGGCTGGGATGGCTGGGATGCGATCGGCTCCTATCATCCCGGGACGGACTCGGCGGTGATCCTCGCCTTCCGCCTGGGTGGCGACCTCGATACGCGAGTGATCCCGGTGCATGGCCTCGATCCGGACTCCCGGTACCTGATCACCTTTGAAGACCGTGCCGACCGCGCCGAACGGTCCGGGCAAGAGATCATGGATGAGGGAATCACGCTGTCCTTGCCCGCTCCAGGCCAGGCACGGAACGTTGACGGACTCGGGTTGGTCCGCGCTTCCGAGGTTATCCACCTGCGAGCGATAGGCTGACAGCGCCGGACGCGTGAAACGAGGGCATGATCGGTGGCAACAACAGACAGTTCTACCGCGAGCCTGGGCACAGCCTACGCTCGAAGCGATGACCACGGATGGCACATCGGGAATGACCGGATTTCCATGTCGTTGCGAGGGGACCCGGACCATCCGTTGCAGCTCGTCCACGTCGCTCTCGGCGATGATCGGCGGTGGCACGCAGCGGGTACGGAGCCACTCTTCTCCCTGACCTCATCGAGCGATCAACCGGTTCCCTGGGGCACCTTTCGCTTAGGTGGCAGCCGAGTCCGGATAGAGGCCGGTGCGGTACGGCTGGACATCGAACTGCAGGGAGACGGAGTGACCATCGTCGTTCACTTCGAGTGTCACGAGCATCAGGCGGTGATCCGGCAGTGGCTGGAGGTTGTGCCGTCACATGCGCTCGCGATCCAGCGTGTCGAGCCCTTCCGCCTGGCGGTCCGATCTCCCGAGCTGACGACCGTGCATACGGTTTCCGGAGTGCAGCGGCAGGGCGGCTGGCGCCCCGATCAGGGAGCGTACCGGTCGTTCCGGCTGGAACACCAGGCGCTGGAGTCTCCAGTCCATCGAGCGTCGGGGATTCGATCCACGTGGGACGAAACACCGTGGATGGCAATGACCGGAGACGACCCGTCGGCCGGCGGCATCCTGATGGCGCTGGAGTATGGCGGAAGGTGGGAACTCAACGCCACGCGGGATGAAGGTACTCAATCGGCAGTAGCCGCGTTCGCGCCTGTCGGTATTGCCCCGGAGGTGTCACCGGGTGAACGTTGGGTCTCGCCCTCGGTCTGGATCGGCGCTTTCCCGGGCGATCTCGATTCCGCCGCCGCCGTCATGCATCGCTATCTGCGTAGCGTCGTTCTCCCCCCGACCGACGCCAACTTCCCCTGGGTGCAGTACAACACCTGGTTTTCGTACTACTGCAACCTCGATGCAGATACCCTGCTTGCCGAGGCGGATGTCGCCGCGGAATTGGGCGTCGAGGTCTTTTATGTCGATGCGGGATGGTGGATCGGGAATCCGCGGCGGCTGGACCGGTTCTCGTCCGGGCTCGGGAACTGGACCGAGAACCGGGAGAAGTTTCCCGATGGATTGCGCGCCTTTGCCGATCAGATCCGATCCCGGGGGATGCATTTCGGATTGTGGGTGGAACCGGAGCGTGTCGATCTCCGCACGGCGACCACCGGGTCCTGGAACCCCGACTGGATCGCCCGCCGGGACGCCGACCAGTATGTCCGGGCCGACTGGCCATCCGACACCGAGACGGCTTGGCTCTGCTTCGGGCATCCAGCCGCCCAGGCCTGGGCGGAGCGGTGGATTGGGGATCTGGTACAGGAACTCGGCATTCGCTGGCTGAAGTGGGACAGCAATTACTGGGGAGTCTGCACAAGTCCGGACCACGGACACGGCACGGGTGACGCCGAGGCGGCTCAGCTTCGGGGCGTCTATCGTGTCATGGAAGCGCTGCGTCGCCGATTCCCGGAACTGGTGATCGAGAACTGTGCCGGTGGGGCCACCCGGATGGATTTCGCGCTCGCTCGCCAGACCCCGGTGGCGTGGCTCAACGACGCCAGTGAGCCGGCCCACCGGTCTCGCTTCCACAACGCGGGCGCCAGCTACCTCTTCCCACCCGGCATGTTGAACGCCTGGGTGACAGAATCCGAGCACGAAAACGTGAACGGCCAGGACCTGCCCGATCCCGTGTGGCGGGCGGTGATTCGCAGCCGGATGCTGGGAGCGATCGGCTTTTCATGTCAGCTCGTGACGTGGAGCGACGATATCAGGGCAATCGCTCGCGAGGAGATCAACCGGTACAGGACAGAGCTGCGCCCCCTGTTGCACTCCGGCCTCATGTATCACCTGCTGCCACAGCCGGAGATTCCCTCCGATCGCTTGCCAACACCGAATGTGTGGGAGGCGTACCAGTTTTCGTCAGCCGACGGAGACGATCACGTGATCCTGGGCTTTCGCAATGCCTCTCCCCAGGGTGCGATGCCGGTGCCAGTCAGGGGTCTCCAGCCGGACCACTGGTATGTGGTCACCGCCGAGGGCGAACCAGCGTCACATCATCAAGGCAAGGCCCTGATGGAGACGGGCGTGTCACTGACCTCTCCGCTGCTTGCCTCGACGTGGGTGACGATCACGCGCGACGGGAAGCGAGCATGACGGTCCGTTTCAGTGCCGACTGGCGCCTGCATGGACTACGGGCGCTGGTCCTGGAGAACCGTCAGCTCAGGGTCACCGTGTTGCCGGAACTGGGCGGCAAGATCTGGTCGATCGTCTCCAAGCGGCATGACCGGGAGATGCTTTGGCACCACCCCCGGATGGCTCCGCGACCCGCGCACTACGGGGCCACCTACGACAACTGGTTCAGCGGAGGGTGGGATGAGGTCTTTCCGAACGATTATCCCGTGACGATCGACGGCGAACCCTACCCCGACCACGGGGAAGTATGGTCGCTGCCAATGACCTGGCACGTGCTCGAAGCGACCGATGATGCCGTGTCCGTTGCGCTCGAGCATCGGGGCATCGCCATTCCGACGCGATTTCGCAAGGTTCTCACGCTGGAAGCCGATGAACCGCACCTGCGGCTGAGGTATGAGATCGCGAACGAGGGGCACCAACCGCTGAAGGTGCACTGGAAGCTGCACCCGGCGTTGCCAATCGCGGCGGGTGCGCGGCTCCATCTGCCGGTCGAGCGAGTGATTGTCGATGAGGACTTCAGCGGCTCCTTCGCCCAGGCCGCCTTTCGCTGGCCACACGCGCCGATGCAGGGGGGTGGGGACCGGGACATGCGTTGGCTGCCCGATCCTGACACAGGCGATACCTGGTTCCTCTACGGCGTACAGCTCCACGCCGGATATTGCGCGGTCAGCTATCCCGAGGAGCGGGTCGGTTTTGGCGTCTCGTTCGATCCGGACGTGCTGACGTCGGTCTGGATCTTCGGCACGTTCGGCGGCTGGCGCAACCTCTCGACAATCATTCTCGAACCCTGCACCGGGTACCCGGCCCGGCTCGATCAGGCGATCCAGCAAGGATCGGTGCTGACGCTTGAGCCGCGGGCGACGCTCTCCACCACCGTGGTCGCATCGGTCCTCGACGGGGAGGATGCGATGACCGCGTTCGAGGACCAGGGGGGAGTCCGGTGAATCACGAGGACACCCACCTCCCTGCGTGACTCACCTCGGGATCAGGAATCGACCAGCTCCGGCGTGCAGTACAACGACTGCCCCTTCACGCGAATGTCGACGTCGATGAGATATGGACGAAGGGCGTCGACATTCACAGACATTCCCAGGCCCGGTCGATCAGGTACGTGGATCATCCCGTTGCGATCCCGATCCAGATGTTCCCGGGTGACGCCGAGTGCCAGCGACTTCGGTGATACGGGATATTCACAGATCTCGTCATTGGCCATTCCCGCGAACGGTTGCAGTGAGGCCGACAACGCGAGGTGAGAGGTGAACGTGTGATTGACGTACGTCACTCCGCGCTCCCTGGCGTATCGGGCGACATCAAGCGCCGGGGTGATGCCACCGATCCTGCCGGCGTCGATCTGGACGAAACCGATGCCGGCGTAATCGATCAGGTGGCGGGCCTGCCAGGCATTATGGCAGCCCTCGCCGGCGGCCAGGGCGACTGGCCGTGCCTGGCTCGCCAGTGTCCGGTAAGCATCGAACGCGCCGGTCACAAAGGGCTCCTCCAGCCAGGTGACGTCGCATCGCTTGAGCACATCAAGCCGCTCCGCGGCACGTGCGACATCGTCTGCCCAGACCGTCCCCACGTCGACCATCAGGGCTGCCTCTGGTCCAAGTCCTTCACGGGCGGCTGTCACCTGCTCAACGTCATCAGCCACCTCCCCCAATCCGAACGGACCCCACCCGAACTTGGCCGCTGTGTACCCATCCTGGCGAACCTGCCGCGCCAATCGAAAGGTTTCGGCGGCCGTATCGCCAAACAGTTGGGACGCGTATGGACGTTTCGGATGCGCGATCGGTGAACCGAGCAGTGCGTAGACTGACTCCTGGCGGACCTTTCCCAGCAGATCCCAAAGCGCCATATCGATGCCCGACAAGGTGTGATCGGACTGCAGAAGATCGAGGCTGTTGACGCGGACAAGATCGCCGATTCGTCGGATATCCTCGATG
>CADCWI010000048.1 GCA_902806355.1 uncultured Thermomicrobiales bacterium
AGACCGTACCGCCGATATGTGGATGCCGCACGAGCACCTCGCCGACCTCTTCACCGTCTCCGGTGATGAATTGCAACGCACTCGCTGGCACGCCCGCGTCGATGAACGCACGAAAGAGCTCGTAGCCGGAGATCGCCGTTGCGCTTGCCGGCTTGAAAACGACCGTGTTGCCGGCAACGAGTGCCGCGCTGATCGGACCGGCGGCCAGCGCGTGCGGGAAGTTGAACGGTGCAAGCACGGCCCAGACACCATATGGCCGCTGTACGGAAACGTTGTGCTCCCGAGGATCCAGGGAATCCATTTGGATCGTGAAGTTTTGCGACCGCTCCACCTGCTTGGCGTAGTAGTCGAGAAGGTCCGCCCCCTCTTCAACCTCTCCGATCGCCTCGGTCCGGGACTTCCCGCATTCGAGGATCATGATCGCCGCGAGGTCGAACTTGCGCTCCCTGATCTTGTCCGCCGCCGCATGGATGAGCTCTACACGTTCCTGCCAAGGACGCGCACTCCACTCCGGGTAACCCCGCCTGGAGGCGGCGACGGCAGCGTCGACGTCTTCGACAGTCCCGCTCTGCATCCTGCCCAGAACGAGCGATGTATTCGCGGGAGCGATTACGTCGAACACGTCACCACCGGATCGATCCCTGCCATCGATCACGATCGGGTATGTGCTGCCATACGTACGCTCGAACCGCGCAAGCGCCTCGTCGAAGGTCTCGTGCATCGCCTCGATCTGGTCGGGCGTGGCGGTATATGTGATTTTCTGAGCGACAGTGCTCATCTCCGTCATTCCTCTCATGGCACGTGGCTGCGCCAAACGGGCCGCTACTCCAGGTAATCACCAAGGATCGCGGCGATCTCGACACGGTTGCCGAACGGATCCTGGGTGAAGAACCTCGGACGGTTCTTGATCGGAGCGGTATCGTTGGTCGGGAATCCGTGTTCCTCGAGTGCTTGCCGCACCTCGTCGGGATTGTCGACCTGCAAGCAGAAGTGTTGCCCCGTAGACCGCTCTGGTTTTGCTTCCTCGGTGAAGAGGTGAATCTCGTGCCCGTCGTCGCCTGCCTTGAACCAGACGAACGGTCCCGGACCCATACCCTTGGGATGCTCGACCTCCGTCATGCCCAACACTTCACCGTAAAACCGTCGTCCTGCCTCGGCGCCACCGGCCGGCATCGGTATACTGGCGTGCTGCAATCTCAGGACCGAAGCCATGATGAGAATTCCTTTCGATATAGTCGACATGCTGCCGTCATGAACGTAGTGAACAGATGCCGAGCGGTCTAATCGCCGTGGCGGATCCGTCGCCCGAGCCCCTCTAATCGCTTCCGCAATGATACGGGACGTTGTCCCACTGCGCGTCGTCTCGCATCGTCGGAATCCACGGCGCGGTATGCGTGACCAAGATCCGCCAATGGCTGAAACCTGGTCGTCACTGGCCACGCCGAATCGACAGGGAGCGATGCGGTTTCGGCTCGATGTCGTAGTGGGTCGATCACCAGCGCCCGCACACGCTCGTCGAACCGCGACAGGCTGATCGAAGAGAAATCCCCGGCTCGCCCGGCGTCAAGGATCGTTGCCGCCGCCACCTTCACGACATCGACATTGGCGGAAAGCCCATCCCGGTTGAGTGGATGGGTGAGACCCACGGCATCGCTCAAAATCAGCACACCGTCTCCCGACAGGCGAGGCGGATGGGCAACGCCACCGATCGGGACCACCTCGGTCACGAACGCCCCAGGGTCAAGCGAATCGATTGCTGGCGCGATCGCCGGGTGAAGTCGTACCTCATCCACGAATTCGCTGATGTGCCGTGAGCTCGTCATCTCGTCCTCGAGGCGCATCACCACAGCGAGGGTCGATGTGGTCTTCCACGGGATGAGCATACCGAACCCGGTCTGCTCCAAGGTCGTTCTACTCGAGAAGAAGCGACCGACCCGCGCCTCGTCCAGTGTTGGACGTCTGTCTTCCCGCTGCTCGATGTGCTGCTCGATGCGCTGCTCGAAGTGCTGTTTCGCGATGTGCATGAGCTGGGTTGGCGGCCAGTCCGGACGCAATCCTGGCTCCTCGGCCAGGCGCGGATCCGATTCGTCCGCGAGCACGACGACACGCGCGTCCCACTGCGTCGCATCGGGCTCGGTGACCACCCCGGCAACCGCGCCATCCTGCCACCGCCACTCCATGACGGTCGCCGCCTGCTCCAGGATGATCCCACCATCCCGCGCGATGGATCGCAGCCACGTCAGCAGATCATCGTGCCGGATCGCGTACGCGCCAGATATCTCCCGCCCCGGTGGTGTCACCCCGTTCTGAAACGTGAACGCTGTCACCCGCTGAAGTGGCTGGAGATCATCCACCGGAGGGCGGCCAAGTCCAAGCGCGTCGAAATCCGAATCGGTCACGATCCCGGCAAAGCGACCATCCCGCGGACGCTGGTACCGCTGTTCGAGCACGGTGACGGCGAGATCCTGGTCCGCCAGCAGGGCTGCCAGCAATGAGCCGGAGATCCCCGCGCCGACGATCACGACATCGGCCGAGCGCTGTTGCGCAGTCATCAGGACCGTTGCGCCCGGAGCTCGTCGATCACGGCTGGAACAACCTCGAACAGGTCACCGACGATTCCAAACGCGGCAATCCTGAAGATCGGCGCGTCGGGATCGCGATTGATCGCTACCACGTAGTCGGCTCCCTGCATCCCGACAAGATGCTGGGGCGCGCCGCTCACGCCTACCGCCAGATAGAGCTTCGGCGCGACCGTGTGGCCGGTTGACCCCACCTGATCGGCGTGAGAACGCCAGCCGGCACCGACAACGGCTCCTGACGCGCCAACGGCCGCGTCCAGCTCGCCAGCGAGCTCTTCGATGAGAGCGAAGTGTTCTGCTTTGCCCAGCCCGCGACCGCCGGTCACTATCCGGTCAGCGGCCGCCAGCGCCTTACCGCCCGTTTCGTGAACGGTCGTCTCCACGATCGTTCCTTGGCGGTCCGCGTCATCGATCGTCAGCTCAACGGTCTCGATTGGCGCGACAGACTCGCCTTGTCCGGCCTGTGGGAACGCACCAGCGGCGATGGTCATCAATGCCGGCGCGCCCGGCTCGAAGGTCACCGCCGTCTGCATCCGCCCACCCAGGACGGACCGCTCGGCGACGATCCGTCCATCATCTGCGTTCACACCCGTGACATCCGGCACCAACCCGGCGTCGATCCGTGCCGCGACCCGGGGCGCATAGTCTCTTCCAGTGATCGAGCTCGGGATCATCACGGCGATCGGTTTGACATGCCTGATCATCGTGGTCACGGCTCCCGTCCAGACACCGGGCAGGAAGGGCCGGAGCTGATCACTCACGAACGCCACAACCCTGTCCACGCCGTCAACCCGAGACATTCGATCCGCCATGGACCTCGCGTCCAGGCCCCCGACCGCCACGACGACCTCCGCGTCTAGGAGATCAGCGACCTGACCCACGGCAGATACCGCTTCGAGGCTCAGCGCCCGGGGCTGGTCTCCGAAAAACTCCGCGATCACAAGGATGCTGGACGCAGTCATGGACTCTGCTCTCTAGCGTGGCGACGCTTTCGAATCTGGTGGTGTGTCACATCCCGTTCGCTCAATCAGCGAAACCATCCTGTCATTCCGGCAGCTGCATCGGAGGGAGCACAGCGACGAGAGCTAGGCCGATCCGGCAAGATCGGGACCCCGTTTGGCAGCTGAACAAGAGGCCCGAACGTGTCCGGCTTGATCGGGTGCGTCCCTCGCGGTTCACGCGGGACGGATCACCGGACGAGCTTGCGGTCATTGAGCCAGGAGACGAGCTGTGTCGCCGCCTCAGCCGGCGCCGCTCCACTGACGATGGTGCCCTCCCGCTCCCGTACCGGAGC
The DNA here is from genome assembly GCA_902806355.1 of uncultured Thermomicrobiales bacterium. The sequence continues at coordinate 3,874 of CADCWI010000048.1, forward strand.
CACCGGTTCCGACCAGGCGAGCCGCCGCCCCCCGGGAACGGTTGCGGTGAAGGAACGAATCGGCTTCTTTTTGGCGGCCATCATTCCCCGCAGGGACGGATGGCGCTGCGGTCCGTCCCTGCCGGAAAGCATCACCACAACGCAAGGCGTAGAGAGTTCGACAGTCTCCTTGCTGCCCTCTGCGTCCCGCGTCACTCGTACACCGTGTTCGGCCACATCAATGTGGGTCGCCAGGGAAACATGTGGCTGCCCGAGCAGCTCCGCGACCTGGAGCCCGACCTGTCCCGTCTCATAGTCGTCCGTAGTCTGCCCGGCCAGGACGAGATCGAAATTCTCATTGCGGAGGGCATCGGCCAATACCCTTGCCATCGCCAGCGAATCCATCGCGTTGGGATTATCGATCTCGACATGGACGCCGCTGTCGGCGCCGGTGGCCAGCGCGCGCAGAATCACCTCGCGAGTCGATGCCGGACCGGCGCTCACGACAGTGATTTCCGCATCCATGCGTTCCTTGAGGGAGATCGCTTCGCTGACCGCGTACGCATCATACGTGTTCATCACCAGTGTCGTTCCTAGGTCGGCACGGCGTGTTTCCTCATCGACTCTCACGGCTGTGATATCGGGGACTTGCTTGACGAGGACCGCGATCCGCAACGTCACGATGTGAATCCGTCGCCGAACACCGCCGGACGCTTGTCGAGAAACGCCCGCATCCCTTCCTGCTGTTCGAAACCGCCGAATGCTTCGGCAAAGGTGCGCATCTCTTCCGAATGACTCTGGTTGGAGTGATTCGTGCGTGAGATGGCGATCAGCCGCTTCGCCGCTCTCACCGCCTCCGGTGCCTGCGCCGCAATCATCCGGGCCAGGTCGAATGTCCTCTCCATCAGGACATCAGCCGGGAACACTGCATTCACGAGGCCCAGACGGAGGGCCTCCCCGGCATCGACTCGCTTGCCGGTGAAGATCATTTCCGCGGCAACACTTGGGTTCACCAACCTCGGCAAGCGCTGCGTGGCTCCCCATCCCGGCGGGATGCCCAGCCCCACCTCGGGTTGGGCGAAGACCGCGTTCTCCGCGGCATAGCGAATGTCGCAGGCCAGCGCGAGCTCACAGCCACCGCCCAACGCAAAGCCGTTGACCGCCGCGATTACGGGCTGCGGTGCAGTCTCCAGAGCCAATGCGGTTGCATGCCCGAGGCGACCGAACGCGAGCGCCTCGTCCCTGGACAGCCCGGCCATCTCCCGGATATCCGCACCTGCTGCGAATGCTCGGTCCCCGGCCCCGGTCAACACGATCACACGCATCGACGGGTTATTGCTGGCTTCCCTGACGGTGGCCAGGAGTTCGTGCAAGCGTTCGCTGTTGAGCGCGTTCAGCACGCCTGGCTGGTTGATCGTAATGACCCCGACATGGCCATCGCGTTCGAGATCGATACTCACGCCTGATCATCCCTCTATCAGTGCCTACGTCTCACGATCGTCGCCGGAGCGCATTAGATCGAGATATTCTTGTCGTACACTCACGTACCGCGCCGGAATACTCGCCAAACGGTCCTGCTGCACCGCGTCCAGCTGGTCACGCTGTTTCGCCGGCAGTCCGACCATGACCGCCCCCTCCGCCACATGTACTCGCTCGCTAATCAGGGCGCCCGCCGCGATCACGGCATTCGCGCCTATCGTGGAATAGGAAAGCACGATCGCACCCATGCCAACGAGCACTCGATCTCCTATCGTGGTGCCATGAATCAGCGCACCATGACCGATCGTCACGTCATTACCGATGCGAACGGGTGCATCTGCGTTGACATGGACCACCGTGCCATCCTGCACGCTGGTGCGGTCCCCAATCGCGATCGGCGCGATGTCTCCGCGAACGACTGCCTGGAACCAAACACTCGATGCTTCACCGATCGTGACACTCCCGACAACCACAGCGCCCGGGGCGATGAAGGCACTTCTGTCAACTTGCGGCCACATACCACGGAACGGCAGGATGATCGCTCCAGGAAACAGCGTGCTGAGCTCGCTGCGTTCCGCGAAATTCGCCATCAACCATCTACCCGGAGGACAACGGCATCACCCAACCCGCCGCCCGAACAGATCGCTGCGACGCCGGTTCCGCCGCCCCGCTCCCGGAGCGATTCGATCAGGGTCAGCACGATTCGCCCACCACTCGCCGCGAACGGGTGCCCCAGAGCGATCGCACCGCCATTGATGTTGACCTTGTCGGTCGACACCCCGAGCCGCGCGCTGGAGATGATCGGCACGCTCGAGAACGCTTCGTTGATCTCGAAAAGGTCGACCTGGTCAATCGTCACTCCCGCCTTGGCAAGCGCCCGCTCCGTTGCCATCGCCGGCGTGTACGCGAGATAGGGCGGATCCCAGGCGGCCTGGCCATACCCAAGGACGGTCGCTCGGATGTCGGCTCCGTGTTCGCGCGCCCAGTCCTCGTCGGCAACGACGAATGCCGCCGCGCCATCGTTGAGACCGGGTGCGTTGCCGGCCGTGACCGAGCTGCCTTCGCCGAACGCGGGACGAAGACAAGCGAGTGCCTCCAGGGACGTGTCGCGACGCGGCCCTTCATCGGTGTCGATCGTCACCTGACCCTTGCGATCACTGATCGTCACCGGCGCGATCTCGCGGCCGAACCGGCCGCTGTCGATCGCGGCCACTGCCAGCTCATGTGATCGCAGCGCCCAGGCGTCCTGCGCTTCACGACTCACCCCCTCCTCCGCTGCCACCGCGGAGCCCTGCTCACCCATGAGGCAACCGTCCTTTGCCGAGACGAGCCCGTCCCTGATGGCCAGGTCCACGAGCACCCCATCGCCGGAACGATATCCACCGCGTGCTTTCGGCAGCGCGTACGGCGCGTTGGACAGGCTCTCCATGCCACCAACCGCGATCAGGTTGGCATCCCCCGACCTGATCATCATGTCGGCGATCGCAAGCGCCCTCATGCCTGAGCCGCACACCCGGTTGACCGTTTCCGCGGTGACTGTCTTCGGAAGGCCGGCATTGAACCCTGCCTGACGTGCGGGGTTCTGCCCTGCACCGCCCTGCAGCGCCTGGCCGAATGCGATGTGCTCGATCCGCGCTCGATCCACCCGTGATCGAGCGATGGCCGCCTCAAGGGCGATGGTGCCGAGCTCGACCGCTGTCTTGGATGCGAGCGAGCCGTTGATCTTCCCGAACGGAGTTCGCGCTGAAGCCAGAATGACCGAGTGTGCCATGGTGACCCTTCGTGACGGCGTGGGGATGCGTCTACCCGGCTTCGAAACCAACCGCGGGCGGTTGCGGAAGCCGAAGCGGCTTGTCCTGCCGATACCCGAGCGCATATTCGGCCTGCAAGACCTGATGGAGTTCGCGGGTGCCTTCGTAGATCACCGCGCCGCGTGCGTTCCTCAGGTAGCGCTCCACGGGATACTCGTTCGAAAACCCGTACGATCCGTGCACCTGGACCGCATCATCCGCCGCCTTGAGTGCCACATCGCACGCGTACCACTTGGCGAGGGACGTCTCACGCGTGTTCCGGACGCCTCGATTCTTGAGCTCCGCCGCCTGATAGACAAGGAGTTTGGACGCTTCGAGCCCAGCAGCGGACCGCGCGATCATCTGCTGTACGAGCTGGTGCCGGCCGATCGGCTGGCCAAACGTCTGGCGTTGATTAGCGTACGCGACACTGGCGTCGAGCGCCGCCCGGGTCAATCCGAGCGCGCCGGCGGCAACGGTGAACCGACCTTGGTCGATGCAGCTCATCGCGATCTTGAACCCTTCGCCCTCTTCGCCGATCCGGTTCTCGATCGGCACCCGGACGTTGTTGAACGCCAGCTCACCGGTATTCCCGGCCCGGATCCCAAGCTTGCCCTTGATCGTCCCGGTCGTGAATCCTTCCATGCCACGTTCCAGCACAAACGCGCAGAGGCCCTTGTGGTTCAGCGATCTGTCGATGCTGGCGAAGACGAGGAAGTGGTCAGCAATATCACCAAGCGAGATCCACATCTTGGATCCGTTGAGCACGTAGGAATCACCATCACGGACGACGGTCGATTCGATCGCTCCCGCGTCCGTTCCGGCGGCTGGCTCGGTGAGACCGAACGTGGCGATCTTCTCACCCTGCGCCTGGGGCGTTAGCCAGCGTTGTCGCTGCTCCTCCGTCCCCCATTGCCAGAGCGCGAGGCTGTTGAGACCAACGTGAACGCTGAGGATGACGCGCAGGGATGTGTCGACATATTCCAGCTCATCACAGGCAAGAGCGAGACTGATGTAATCCAGGCCGAGTCCACCATAGTCTTCCGGGAAGGGCAAGCCGAGGATGCCGGCCTCTCCGAGCTTGTCGATCAGCTCACGGCCGACCTTGCCCTCGGCATCCCATTCCCGGATGTGCGGCGCCACTTCACGCTGCGCGAACTCACGGACCATGTCCCGGACCTGGAGCTGCTCGTCATTGAGTTCGAAGTTCATTCGCCGAACATCACTTTCCGTTGCTGCCGCGCCACGGCGCGCGTCTGTGGATCACCATAGAACCATGGTTCGGAAAGTATACCGTCCCCGCTTTTCCTTTTCGGGTCATATGTGCCCGGCCCTGACCGGTCTTGGGCCTCTGGTTAGCTCGCCTGACCGGACAGTGACGGGCTCGCCATCCACCACGAGGACAAGGCCACCATCCTCATCCACTCGCCGCAATCGTCCACGAATCTCTCGTGGCCCGTCCTCGACGATGACCTCCTGGTCCCGGAATGCCAGACGCTTGTTCACGTCCACAAGAGCGCCATCGACCTGGCCCGCGCAGAAATCCGCGTAGATGCTTTCCAGGGCGACACCCAGCTCGTCGAGGAGATCCGTCCGGTTCACCGGACGACGCGCATGCTGTTGAACACTGGTCGCTTCCGGTGGAAGAGCGGACGGTTCCGTCGTGACGTTGATCCCGATCCCAACGATCACCACTGACGATTCGGGCAGCGCACCGGGCAACGCATCGGACGGTGCGCCCGTGCGTGCTGAGATCAGGACACCGGCGACCTTTCGTCCCTCGATCAGCACATCGTTCGGCCACTTGATCTCGCATGCCGAGTCGATGGAAGAATCGATCGACCGCGCAACCGCCAGACCGGCCAGCGGCGCCAATACCCCACACTCGGCGAGCGGACAGGGAGCACGCAGCAGGGTCGACATCAGTAGGGCCGCGCCCGGAGGCGTTGTCCAGGCACGGCCGGATCGACCTCGCCCTCCCGTCTGGAGATCGGCGACGACCGTGGTGCCCGAGGGTGCAGCATCCTGAGCAAGGCTGGACAGCAGGTCCATCGTGCTTGTCACCGAATCGATCCTGATCACCGGGCGAAACAATGTCGTCGGTACCGTCATCCCTTAGCGCTGCCGCTTGATTCAAGTAGTACCCGAACGCACGGAATCTTGCTGCTCGGCGGTCTCATCCCGAACATCCACGCCTGCCACCGGATCTTCCGGATCGATGCGTCGGAATCGTTCGCGGCGACCTTCCTGCCGGTCATTGTCCGGTTCCTCCGGTGGAAGCTTCGTAATCAGCAGCTTGCGCACCCGATGACGCTCGACCGCCAGGATTTCGACCCGGACACCTTCCGCCTCGAACGCATCGCCTTCCAGGGGCAGTCTCCCGAGGTGCTTGTGCACGAATCCGCCAAGCGTGCCGAAATCATCATCCTCCTCGAAGCGGATCCGCAATGCATCCTCGACATCCTCGATCGGCAGCCGGCCGTCCGCCAGCAACTGGTTCTCGGACTTCACCTCGAACAACCAGTCCTCGGTGTCGAACTCATCCTGGATCTCGCCCACGATCTCTTCGAGGATATCCTCGATCGTGACCAGGCCAGCCGTCCCGCCGTACTCGTCGGCCACGATCGCGAGATGGATCTTGGTTCGCCGCAATTCCGCGAACAGTACGTTCAGCCGCTTCGACTCCGGCACCACGAACGCCGGTCGAATCAGGTCCAGCAGCGGAATCCGCGCCGTATTCCCGATCACGAACGGCAGCAGGTCCTTGGCGTAGAGCACTCCGAGAATCCGGTCCACCGATTCCTGATACACCGGGATCCGGGAGTGCCCCGCCTTGACGATGATGTCGATCAGCTCCCGCGGATTGACCGACCGATCGACCGCCACGATGTCGAGCCGCGGCACCATGATGTCGCGGACCGACATCTCCTCCAGACTGAGGATGCCGTCGATCATCACGCGCTCATCGGCGTTGATGACCTCATCGTCGCTATCGTGACGAAGCGGCCGCAATTCCTCTTCAAGCCCGAACGCTTCCGGCTCCACACGCTCGCCTGGAAGGACGCGGAGGAGAACTGATGCGGTCCGCTCCACAAACCATGTCACGGGCATCAGGAGCATCGTCACGACATGCGCGACAGCAAGGACTCCATGGAAGAATCGATCGAGTTGCTTTTCCGCAAGTGCACGCGGCAATCCCTGGCCAAAGATGAGATACACGAGCGCCACGATCCCGATCGCCACCCAGCTCAGATCGCGGTCTGTCGAGCGATCGATGATATGAGAGAGCTGTCCGGTAGCGATCACCGCCATCAAGACCTGCAGCAGCAGCATCGACGTGGAAAGCGCCCGCCGGGGATCAGCCATCGACTGCACGGAACGCTGGCCGGACGGCCTGTCGCCGGTTGCGGACCGTAACCGCTGCGCGCTCGTCAAGCCGATCGCTGACTGGGCCAAAGCGGCAATTGCCATGATCAAAAGCGTGACCACCGCGATCACTACATGTTGCCAGGATTCAGCCACCGTTCGTACCTGTTACCTTTCCCGCCAATGTGAGTACTCTTCGCCGACTATTTTCATGATTAGTCTACCCATTATGTGAACAACGCACTCACGCTGAGTCGCTTGTGGGTTCGCATGATCGCCTCGGCCAGCAACGGCGCGACACTGACAACTTCGACCAGTTGCGCACCATCGTTCGGGATTGGGATCGTATCCGTCACGAATACCCGATCGATACGGGAGCGCTCGATCATCGCGAGTGCCTCCCCGGCGAAGACTCCATGGGTCGCCGCCACGTGGACCGCCGCTGCTCCCCGCTCCTCCAGCAGGTGCGCTGCCTGAATCAGCGTGTCCCCGGTTGAGATCATGTCATCAACGATAACAGCCACCTTGCCGTCGACATCGCCGACCATCTCGAGCGTTTCCGTCGCATCCGGGCGCGGATGCTGCTTGGAGATGATCGCCAGCGAGCCTCCCGCTCGTATCCGGAAGTCCTCCGCACGAGCGACACCGCCGGAATCCGGACTGACCACGACCACCTCATCGTGGATCTCTCGCCGGAATGCTCGAGCCAGGAGCGGAGTCGCCCGGAGATGATCGACCGGAATATCGAAGAATCCCTCGATCGCCGGTGAGTGAAGATCGACGGCGAGGACCCGGTTCGCGCCGGCCACGGTCAGCAGATTCGCGACAAGCTTGGCCGAGATCGGTTCGCGCCCGGACGTCTTTTTCTCCTGCCTGGCATACCCGTAATACGGAATCACCGCGGTCACTCTCGCCGCGGATGCCCGTTTGAGCGCGTCGAAAAAAAGCAGGAGCTCCATCAGGTGGTGATCGACCGGGTGGCTCGTTGGCTGGACGACGAAGACATCCGAGCCACGGACGTTATCCTCGATCTTGACGCGCGTCTCTCCGTTCTTCCAAAGATCGACTTGCGCCCGCCCGACGGCCACCTCCAGTTCGGCGCCGATCGCCTTCGCCAGCTCCGGATGGGCGTTTCCCGCGAAGATCTGCAGACGTCCATCCATCGCTCCTGGTTACTCCTCTGACGCGCCGGGATTGACATCGGGTGAATCACCGGGCGGTCCAGGCTGCACACGTCGGACCGCCCGCGCGGGGACGCCGACGACAACCGCCGATTCCTCGACGTCCCTGGTAACGACCGAGCCCGCCCCGGTTACTGCGTCCGGACCAATATGGATTGGCGCAACCAGAACGGTATCGCTTCCGATGAACGCGTTGTGCTCGATATGCGTCTGGTGTTTGCGCGTTCCATCGAAGTTCGCGGTGATCGTACCGGCGCCGATATTCACCCGTTCCCCGATCGTGGCATCCCCGAGGTACGAGAAATGTCCGCACTTCGAGCCGGTTCCCAGAGAAGTGTTCTTGATCTCGGACGAGGTCCCGACATGCACCCCCTGGCCGATCCGGGAACCGCCCCGGACGTGTGCGTACGGTCCCACATCAGAGCGATCCTGGAGGCTGGAATCACTGACCGTCGAGTTGGTGACCCGCACGCCGTCGCCCATTTCGACATTGTGCAGGATGGCGTTCGGCCCGATCTCGCAGCCGCCGCCTATCCGGGTCGCACCGGTGATGACGGAGCCAGGAAAGACCGTCGTATCGGCTCCGATCGTTACGGTCTCGTCGATGAAGACGGTCTCACCGCCAACGATCGTCACGCCTTGCCCGTGAAGTCGGTCCCGCACATGTGCCCGCACGAACGCATCCGCGTCAGCTTGCTGGCGCCGGTCATTGACTCCAAGCGCGACTTCAGGCCCGGCTTCGACCGAGATAATCGGCCAGGGCTCGCCAGGATTCCGCTCCAGGGCGGCCATCCCGACGAGATCGGTCAGCATGTACTCCCGCGTCTCCGGATTGCGTTCGACACGGGCGAGCACCTCGCGCGCCCATTCGGCATTCATGACCGTGATGCCGCTGTTCACTTCTGTTGAGCCGGCACGGAGCCTGGCATCATCGTTCTTCGCTTCGACGATCCGGCGGATATTGCCATCTTCATCGCGATCGATCCGCCCGTATGGACCACCCCGGGGCATCACGCAGGTCAGGATCCCCAGCTTCGCCCCATCCACGATCGCGGCGTCGACCAGGGCCTGCAGGACATCTCCCGTCAGCAAGGGACTGTCGCCGAGCAGAGAGACGATCCAGTCGCACGGTGACATGGCATCCAACGCGCATTGGACCGCGGCGGCGGTGCCATCAGCAGTGTGCTGGACCGTCGTCTCGAATTCTCCGTTCATCCGCAGTCTGGCTGGCAGGTCGACGAGTTGCTGACTGACGACCGCAACCAGCTGTCGGGGTTCGATAGCCAACCCGGCCCGAATCACACGCTCGACGATCGGCACCCCGCCAACCGGGTGGAGGTGCTTGGGAATAGCGGACCGCATGCGTGTGCCGTGACCGGCCGCGAGGACCGCCACGGACACGCGAGGAGAACTTTTTCCGGCATTGGACGACGAGGTCAAGAAGGAACCATCCATTCCCGCGGTGATGATCGGCGCTGCCATCCTTTGGACCCGGTGAGTCCGGCCAGGACAGGGTGGTTTCGGCAGCCAGGCGTCATGTCAGCATGCGGGTCAGGCCAGAATTGCTGGCGGACCAGGATTCGAACCTGGAACAAAGGTTCCAAAGACCCTTGTGATACCATTTCACCATCCGCCAAAGTACCGCGATCAGTCTAAAACGAAGCGTCCGTTTCGTGCCAGAAGTGGGTGAAAGCCCACTGCGCATCACAGTCCTGGCCCGGATGGTACGCTCACCTTACGCGCGTCATCAGGGATCGACGCGCCAGCCACCGCTTCGTTCGTGGAGGAACGTTCTCGATTTCTGGCCGGCTGCCGCGGTCGCCACGATGCCCATGAACTACGATGACCATCACGATCCATCCCAGGCATCAGCGAGAGGAACACCCCACCTGTTGGTGACGGTCGTACCGTTGCGCCTTGGTGAGCACGGAGTGGAGGTCGCTGTTCTTCACCCTCCTGAATCTGGGTCCGCGCTGATCAAGGATTTTCCTCTTGCCGAGGAATCGCTCGACGCCGCCGCCCGCCGGATCGTTCGCGAACGCCTGGGTAACGAAGGCGACTACCTGGAGCAACTCTACACATTCAATCGCCTGGGACAGTCGGACGGGGACGTGGTCGTGGGGTATATCTCGTTGTTCAGGCAGCATCCCGGACAGCGGGAACGCGACGATGTGACGTGGGCTTCGATCGAGTCCGTGCGCTTCAACGATGCCCTCGATCAGCTGGTGCTTGACTATGCCCGAATGCGGCTCCGGGCGAAACTCGGCTATACCAACATCGCCTTCCACCTCATGCCAAAGGCGTTCACGCTAACCGAGCTGCAGCAGGCGTACGAGCGGGTGCTCGGTCACCCGGTCGACAAGCGAAACTTCCGGCGGCGGATGACGGCGGCGGGGGTGCTCGATCATATCAATCTTACGCGTCGGGATGGCAGCCACCGTCCTGCTGCTCTCTACCGGTTCGTTGCTCAGGACGATCACGCGGCATACCTGACGCCGTCCTGGGCCGCCCAACGTGGGGCCAATGAATCGGAGCGGCCCGCGGAGTCTCAGCGGGAAACGCACATCAGAGACATCGACCATCCGACATGATGCATCATCCGGGGCGTGTGTCACTGACAATGGCGTTGCCCGTTATCAAAAGGCTGTCTACGGCTGCGCTTCGATGGACCACTTCCGCGCACGGACGATCGCGAAGAAACCGGGCGACTGTAATTCATCGGGCCCTTCGGGATTGCCTGAGAGCGGCATGGTTTCCCGAGGGTGTGTCACCGCACATCGACGCGCGCTCCCATCACTGCCCGTCTTTCACGGCAGCACACCACAAGGCTGCTCAAGCGGTACGACCCAGTCGACCTGTATGCGAGCCGCCGTAGTAGAAGCAATCAACGTTGGTGCAAGCTGCAGTAGGTACCGCGCAAGGGGAATCAACCATGGCAAAGCGATATGGCATCATCGCCGCACTCAGCAAACCGGAAGCGTCGCAGCTTGCCGGTCAGATCTCAGCCTGGCTGCGCGACCGTGGGCACGTTCCGGTATCCGAAGCGGACCTCGGCGCGCCGCATGCTCCGCGTGTCGATGCTGTGGTGGTCCTTGGCGGCGACGGATTGATGATGCGGTCGGCGAATGCCTATCCCGACATCCCGCTTCTTGGCATCAACTTCGGAAAAGTCGGCTTTCTCGCCCTCGTCGAGCAGCAGGATTGGGAACCGGCCATGAACTCGCTGATCACCGGCGAGTTCGAGATCGAGGAGAGCTCGACTTTGCAGGCGACCCTCACGCGCGACCTCCAGGACTTTGACCAGGGCTGGGCGATCAACGATGTCGTGATCCGTAGCGGCCACCGCATGCTGGATGTGGAGGTCTACATTGACGGCCACTTCGTCAATACCTATCCGGGCGATGGCATGATCGTCTCGACGGCTCGGGGCAGCACCGCATACTGCATGGCGGCGGGTGGACCCATTCTCACCGCAGGCGTTCGCGGGTTCGCGATCGTGCCGATATCCTGTCACTCTCCGATTCGCACACCGATGGTCGCCTCCGAAGAGGCACTCATTGAGATCAATCTCACCAATGATCATCCCGGAACGCTGATTCTGGATGGTCGCCCGTTGGTCGGGCTGGGCAAGGATGACCTGATCACGATCCGCCGCGGTGAACATACCTTCCAGCTTGTGAAGATCGGCTCGACCAACTTCTACCAGGCGGTACGCACGAAGTTCAACTTCCAGATCCGTCCAGATGCCGTTCCGACTCGCGGCATGTCCTGATAACGGTGCGGAGCGCATCCATCACACCCGCGTTGGCAACGTTCGTCACACCTCTCATTTGGCCCGGTATCGGTCCGGCACCTTGGTGGTATCCGTATCGTCCGGACCTTGATCGTCATCGCCATCGGTGAGACCGGAAAGGTCTGGTTCGGCGGGTGCCCGGGGCGCAGCCACTGTCCACTGCTGCGCCTCGGATGGACCCGATGCACCATTGTTGGACACGGGCTCCTCTCGTCGGGTGCGGACGACCGATTGTCCATTCAGGCTTCTCGCTCCGTCGTTCGCCGCAGGATTCGCCGTCTCGGCCTGCCGTTCCTCTCTGCCCGGGGCCTGGAACAGTTCCCGGCCAAGCGTCGTGGCAGCGGTCGCCGCCGGAAGCGCTCGCGTTTCCTCGCGCGTTCGCTGGTCGGCGTTGTCCCGGAGTCGTTTCTCGATGACTGAAGGATCAACCCATTGATCCTTGCCCTTCGCAATCGGCACTGGCTCGTCCGCCGGTTGGAGGTGAATGTGGCGTCCCTGATGTCGGGTTCCACAGTACGGGCAGACCTCCCAGCGCAGATCGATCAGCCGTTCGCAAGACGTGCATGGTTCGCGAAGTTGCGAGTGGCAATGCGGGCAGATCTGAAAATCATCCTCGACGAAGTGGTTGCACGATGGGCAGAGAGGCAACTCTTCAAGGTCCTGGATCAGGTATTCCTCTTCGAGCGATCGCTGATACGCCTCATCGAGCGTTTCACTTGGTCGAAGCAACCGGTACAGCAGCAGACCAGGCACCCAGAACAACACCACCAGCAGCGTAGAGAACACTTGGGTCACGACGCTTCGGCTCCGCGTTTCGATGTCACGGAAAGTCCAGACCGCCAGCACGAACCAGAGGGCGATCAGATACGCCCCTCCTAGCGCAAGCAGGATCTGGAGACCGCGCGCGGCCAGTGTCTCGATATCCAAACGAAGGCTCCTTCGCCGTGTGTCCCTGATCGTCTCTAGACGACCTCAAGGCGCTCATAGCGCTGAACGGCGACTACGAACATGGTAGCGCCCCCGACCAGAACTTCGACGGGGCTGGGAACGTAGAACTCGCCGGGTTCGACAATCGGCATCAGTGGATTGACGAACCTGGTGCGAGAATGGCAATTGCTCTTGACGATCGCCTGAACCTCGGCCACCTGGTCATCCTGAACGCCGATCATCAGCGTTACGTTCCGCTCTCGCAGGAACCCTCCCGCACTGTTGATCTGCGTCGCTCGGAACCCATGCGCGGTCAGTACCTTCAGCAATGGCTCTGCATCATGGCCCTGCACCACTGCAATGACGAGTTTCATGGTCCCCAGTCCATTGTTCAACCCTGGCCGAAATCTGGAAAGACGGGACCGAACGCCCGGCCCGAACACGGTCTATCCGCGGTGATCGACCGCAGACGCAGCCGCGGGTGGATGATCCATCCGCTCGGAGCAGGCCTGCAGGACTGCCACCGCAACCGCCTCGGGATTCTGTTCCGCATCGATGATCACCCATTGATCCGGGTTCTCGCTGGCCGCTTGCAGGTAAGCGTTCCGGACCCGTTGGTGGAAGTCGTGATCGGCGAGATCGATACGGTTCACCGACGCCGACTCAGCATAGCGCCGCTTCAGTCCCACCTCGACCGGAATATCGAGAAGCAGGCGGAAGTCGGGCTCAAGGCCGCGAGTAGCGTACTCCTGGATACATCTAAGCGGACCCGCGGCAAGGCCCCGTCCTGCTCCCTGGTATGCATACGTTGAATCGACATAGCGGTCGCAGAGGACGACCTTGCCGTGGCGCAGTGCTGGTGCGATGACATCGTGAACGTGTTGCGCACGGGCAGCGGCCAGCAGCAGCACTTCGGCCTCGGGCAGAATAGCATAGTCAGTCAGACCCAAAAGAAGCGTCCGGACCTGGTTCCCGAATTCGGTTCCCCCTGGTTCCCGTGTCGTCACGACCGGAATCCGCCGGTCCCGCAGCTCCTCCGCCAGCCGTTGGAGCTGCGATGACTTGCCAGCGCCTTCCGGTCCTTCGAAGACGATGAAGGTTCCGGTCACCTATTGAATGCCTCGCCGATAGATCTCGACATGGCGATAGGGATCACGCCCACGGCTCCGCGATGCGAGGCTGTATCTTTCGGCCAACTCGTGCTGCATCCGCCGGACCGGCGGTGCCTGAGGGCTGAGCGCTGTCGCCGGCCCCCCGCTCATGATCGACGAGATCGCCGACTCTGCCTCGGTCAGTGCGGTGAGAACGGTATCGGTCCGCTCGCGCCCCGAGCCTGCCGGCACGGGCGACTCCGAGGGATCGCCCTCCCGTTCTTCTTCTCGCATCGGCGGGAACAGCGACAGCAGGACATTCTCCATCTGGGTCATCGTGTTGGATCGCAATACGTAAACCGGCATGCCCCGCAGCTCCGCATCGCGCACCGGTTGCGGTTTCTGACGATACGCGTTCTTGAGCGTCATCACGATGTCCGCCTCGCTGGGCTCACGCGTGATGACAGCTGGCATGTCGAATCGGGCGATCGTTTGTTCAAGACGGTTCCGGCTTACGCCATACGGGAAGATCCGCAACGGTTTGGCTCGGGTGCCGCGACCGCGCGTCATCGTTGGTGAGGTGGAAGACCTGGTTTCCGAACTTCCCGGGCCGTCTCGATGCTCCTCCAGCGCCGGCGTTTTCCGGGAAGAGATGTCTACAATGGGCCGGTTTCGCTGGAGAGTTTCTTCCGCCAACTCGACGTCCCGATGATGGATTCCAGGCCGGGCGCTGGACGAGCCTCGGTTCGAGACCGATGGATCTCGCCGTTCCGCGTCTGAAGATGTGCGTTCCACGGTACCATCGGCAGCCCGGCGTCGGGTTTCCGACCCGATCGATGCTCCCCGGAGGATCGCATCGACGGTGGCCGCGACATCGAGATGAACGGTTACTTCGTCGCGATCAACGATTTCAACCATGATGTTGAAGGTTGGCGGCGCCTTCCGTTCCAGGATGGACTTCTGGGTGCCACGGCGCCGGGCCTCCTCATCGGACAACGTGACAGTCTGGATGCCACCGATGAGATCCGAGAGCGTCGGATTCAGCATCAAGTTCTCAAGCGAGTTTCCGTGAGCCGTACCAATCAGCTGGACACCGCGTTCGGCGATCGTCCGGGCAGCCATGGCCTCGAGCTCCGTGCCGATCTCATCGATCACGATCACTTGTGGCATGTGATTCTCGACGGCCTCGATCATCACCGCATGCTGGGCCGTTGGGGTCGGCACCTGCATCCGCCGCGCACGTCCGATTGCCGGATGCGGAATGTCACCGTCACCCGCGATCTCGTTGCTGGTATCGACGACCACGACACGCTTTCGCAACTCATCCGCCAAGACGCGCGCGGTTTCCCGGAGCAATGTGGTCTTGCCGACCCCTGGACGACCGAGCAGGAGTACGCTTTGGCCCGATTCGATCAGATCACTGACGATCGCGATCGTGCCGAACACAGCACGACCGATGCGGCACGTCAGTCCAACGATTTCGCCGGACCGGTTCCGAATGGCGGAGATGCGATGCAAAGTCCGTTCGATGCCGGCGCGGTTATCCTCGCCGAAGTTTCCGATCCGGTCGTTGACGAAGCTGAGGTCTTCCCGTGTGACATCGATATCGAGCAGGTCAATCTCGTCATGCTGAAAGCGAGCTTCCGGCCGGCGGCCCAGGTCCATGACGATCTCGACCAGTGCACCGAGATCCGATTGCGAACCAACAGCCGCGATACGCTCGGCGATGTGCGGGGGAAGAACAGAGAGCAGGTCGCGTATGTCATCGGTAATGGCGAATTCGATACCTTGATCCTGTTCGCGTTCAGGAAGTTCGTGAGGAATGCTGCTCAATCCTTGCTCCCGGCTGCGTCCGGATGCCAACCCTCTGCTGATAGAAGCAGGGTTGCCGTCCCGGCCCACGATATCGACGACCCAACGGTGTTCCATTCACCACGTCTCACGAACCAGCACCTTCAGACGAAGGATCTGACGGTTGTCCGTGGAGAAAGGTCGGAACGCGCTTTCCGACTGGCTCCTTGACCTCAAGGCCCAGTGACAGTGCTCCGGAAACGGGCGAACGGGCGGGTGCCGTCGTGTATTTCACATGCACGTCCTGTTCCAGTTGCAATGTGAACCCCAATCCGGAAAGATCCGGCAGGAGCTCACGTTGATAGCCACGCACGACGATCGACACCCTCCGGGGCGCCATTGTCCCAAGGTCAGCACATGCCGTCGCAATCAGGTCCGCAAACACATCGCGATGCTCAGGATGAACCAGGCACTCCAGCACGTGCCCGTCCGCTGACGTTTCCGCACGCAGATACGCGACGGTCTGGTACCCGTCCTCGACCAGCCAGCCTGAACATCGTTCACGTCCCGACGTGCGCGCCCGGAGGTCCCAGTGATGACTCGTCAGCGCTTCGGCGTATTGCACCTGCCTGGGAACCGTCGCCATATACAACTGGTGGATCGCCCAGACATCCGACGCCATCTGGCGGCGGACGCCTGGCTGGACCCGGGTGAGGGGCACCAGGCTCGATGCCAGCACGGATTCCGAGGCATAGGGCGAGAAACCGGACCGCCGGACCGCCGGGAGGATCTCCGAGCCGTTCGGCACGCGAGAATACAAGCGCTTGGTGCCTTCGAGACCGGCGGAGATCACCGCCGCTCTCAAGAGCTCATCAAGCACCGGCTCGGCCGCGTAGATGCCCAGGTTCGCGCCAATCCCTTCCATCACCCAGCGCTGGTCCGCACCGATGACATCGAAGATGGCATACCCGACCAGGCGGCGATCGGCACACGCAACAAAGCACCGTGCCGATGATGCCGGAAACGGGAGCAACCTGCGCAAGCTTAGCTGTGTCGGAGCCGACCCGCGCCAGTGGGTATTGGGCTGGTTGAGCAGGTAGCGTTGCCGGATGGAGCTGATCGCGAACGCATCCGTCCACCGGACCTTACGCACATGGAGATCAATGAGAGGCTGGTTGGTCTCGTCTGGAGAAGCACCCTTGTACAGCGATGTGCGCAGGGGAACGCTTGTCTGGCTGGTCTGACGAGAGGATCCTGTCCTCAAGAAACCACTTCCTATCCGCGGGGTATGGTGCGGAATCGCTGGCGACGCCCTTTCGGAGTGTGTTGCCATACGCCCATCTTAGTGCCAAAAGCGGACTTCTACAAGAAGGCGCCGCCGCGCTCATCGATCCCCGAGGCACCCTGCCCCAAGAAAACGCCTTGCATACACACGCGCCGGGGCCACTTTACAGCGTTCTTCGGGCAGAGAGTGCCCGGCCCAGGGTGATGTCGTCCGCGTACTCGAGATCACCGCCCACGGGCAAGCCGCTCGCCGGCCTTGTGACAGTTATCCCCTTGGGCGTCAACAAGCGGTGCAGGTACGTGGCCGTCGCTTCGCCAGGCAGGTCCAGGTTGGTGAAGACGATGACCTCATCCGGAGATTCCTGGTCGATTCTATCGCCAAGCTCCCGGATCTTGAGCTTGTCCGGTCCAATCCCATCGACGGGAGAGATCACGCCATGGAGAACGTGATAACGTCCCCGGTACTCGTTCGTGCGCTCGAGCGCAACAACATCGAGCGGTTCCTCGACGACGCAGATCCGATTCTCCCGCGTGGTGTCAGCGCAGATCCGGCACGGATCAGATTCCGTCGTATTGAAACACCGCGAACAAAGCCGGATTCGATCCTTGACATCGAGTATGGACTCCGCCAATCCGATCGCCTCGTCACGGGAGGTGCGCAGGATATGGTAAGCCAGCCGGGAAGCCGTTTTCGGGCCGATCCCAGGCAATTTTGCCAGGGCATCGATCAGCCGGCCCACAGGCTCGGCCGTCGCCGAATTATGACGAGATGACACGCGTACGCTCCTGTCTGTGGCCCAGTTCAGCAGCGCGACGGCTACCTACCGACCACATGCCTAATCATAACATCGACATGCATACATTTGAATGGGCACATATGTCCTCGGACTGGCCATATCTCTTTCAATCTGTCGTATAATAAGCAGCCATACCAATTGCGCAAAGCCCGGGGTCGATGGTACTGTGGCGAGTGAGTCAACAAGGTAATCAACCGTCCCGCTGGTGCATTCTCCCATGGGTGAACGACCAAGCATCGTTGCCGGGAGTGGATCGCGAATTTCCGTCAGTACAGTATGTTCCGTCGCCACCAATCCGTCTTTGGCGGCATCTTCTCAACCAACATTTTGACACTGGTACAGAACATCGCAGGAGCGACACGTCACGGGTCGGGGTATGGAAGGGGTTACCGCATGGAGTTTCAGGACAAAACCCTTACATGTCGGGAATGTAGCAAGCCTTTCACGTGGACAGCCGGCGAACAGCAATTCTTCCGTGACAAGGAGCTCATCAATATCCCGGGTCGGTGCAACCCATGCCGTTCCGCCAGGAAAGCCAAACACGGGCTGCCGGACCGTGCCCAGACCGAGGTGACGTGTGCGGAATGCGGGCTCTCGACGACGGTCCCCTTCGTGCCCAGGAATGGCAACCCCGTTTACTGCTCCAGATGCCTGAGCAAGGTTCGTGCGGCCGCGACCGCCGATCAGGCAGCGATGACGACCTCAGGCTAATCCCGGCTGCATCTGACGTCATCATCCGGGACCAGCGAGGGCGAGCGTCGGTCGGTATACCGGACGCAATCTGGGCCCTGACCACATTGGCCGGCCCCGTGGTCAACCTCCCGCACAGGCTGGCACCTCCGCGCATGGAAAGGTGCCGACTGGCGCTACGGATTTTCGAGCAGCACGGTGCGTCCCTTGACTCCATCCGCAGGCCCGATCACGCCTTCATCCTCCATCTGTTCGATCAGCCTCGCCGCACGGTTGTATCCAATCCGGAGTCGTCTCTGGAGCATCGATGCAGACGCCGTTCCCTGACTGCGCACGACATCGAGCGCCTGCGCCATCATCGGGTCGTCCCCTTCCTCGCCTTCGTCTCCCGCTTCCGGGTTCGAGCTCGGCAGGTCCAGCCATTCCGGAGAGTATTGCGGGATCGGCGAGACAGCGTGCCAGTGATCCACGATCCCCTTCACATCCTCATCGATGAATGCCCCCTGCACACGGACAGGCTTGGCTGCATCCGGTGGCAGATACAGCATGTCGCCCCGTCCAAGCAAACGTTCCGCGCCCGGCATGTCGAGCACCACTCTGCTGTCGATCATCGAGGACACGGCAAAGGCGATCCGGGCCGGAACATTCGCCTTGATCAATCCGGTCAACACGTTCACCGACGGACGCTGGGTGGCGATGATCAGGTGAATCCCCGTTGCCCGTGCCATTTGCGTGAGGCGGGCGAGCAACGTCTCGACCTCGTCCGGCGTCGTCATCATCAGGTCGGCGAGCTCATCGATGATCACCACCAGGTACGGCAGCTTCTCAGCATCCGGCTCATCGGTGATCCGGAGCCGATAGCCATCGATGTTGCGCACTCCGAGCTGCTTGAACAACTCGTATCGCCGGTTCATCTCCCGCAGGACCATCCGTAACGCCCCTACCACCTTGTCCATCTCGGTCACGACCGGGCACTGTAGGTGGGGAACGCCATTGAAGCCGGTGAGCTCGACCATCTTGGGGTCGATCATCAGCAACCGGACTTCCTCCGGGCGGCACTTCAGCAGGAATGTGCTGATGATGCCGTTGAGACAGATACTCTTGCCGGCCCCGGTCGCGCCAGCAATCAGCAGGTGCGGCATCTTGGCGAGATCGCCCACGATGTACCGGCCGTTGACGTCCCGCCCGAGTGGCAGCGGCAGCTTCGCCTTCGCCTTGGCGAAAGCCGGCGATTCCACGACCTCGCGGAGCCCCACCATCGCGACTTCGCTGTTCGGGATTTCGAGACCGACCCTCGCCATTCCCGGAATCGGTGCTTCCACCCGGATACTCTGCGCCGCCATCGCCAGCGCGAGATCATTCTGGAGCTCGGTGATCCGCCTGACCTTGACACCATTTCCGGGTTCCAGCGCGAACTGCGTTACGGCCGGTCCTGGATTGATCTCGCGAACCGTGGCTTCGACCTTGAAGCTTGCCAGCGTCTCCTCGATCGATCGCGCCTTCGCTTCCAGGTCGGCGGTGTTGGGCTCGACCGCGTCGTAGTACGCCAGGTGCCGGATGTCGGGCAGCGGAAGCGGCTCACCGGTCATGGCGGGTACGGGCATCGCCGGGGCGGTTTTGGAATCGGACCCTTCAGCCTTTGACCCCGGCTTCGGGATGTTGATTACGCGCGCCACGGGTTTCGCCGGTGGAGTCGCGGGAACGACAGCCTTGATCCGTCGCTTGTCCGTTTCGGGCTTCGCGACGTTCACCGCATGGGTGCGTGGGGTCCGTTTCGGCATGAGCCGTCGAACATCTCGTTCGAGCGTCATCAAGTCGCTATCGGCGAGCAGGAAGATGGAGATGACACCAAGGGCGAACAATACCAATCCCGATGCCAGCTGACCAAGACCACCGCGTGCGATGTCGCCGATCACCATCCCGATCGCACCGGCTTCCGCCTTGCCACCGAAGGACAGCAACCCCAGGGTCGCGGTGGCGAACAGGAAGCCGCCGACATAGTGCCGGAAGAACAGGATCGGTTCCTCTTGTGTTGAGAAGGCACGGATCGCGGTCAATCCGGCAAGAATCGGGACGAGCACCGCGGCGCGACCAAGCCCGGCGCGCAACTGATCGGCCCACCACGAGATGACCGCCCCATCTCCGGATCCACGCCCCAGCGCCCACGAGCTGAGCAACGCGACGAGCACCAGGACCACCCCGGTGATCTCCCGCTTGAGACGATCGGAGACCGAGATCTCCGGCTTCAGTCCCTGAACGACGCTCCGTGTCCTGGCCATCCACAGCCGAGTCCTGGAAGGCTTCTGCTTGCCACCGGACCGTCGCTTCGTTCCCTGCTTTGGAGCCGTGCCTTCACGTGCACGCGTCTGTGTTGCCATGCACCCCTACCCCGATACGCGCCACCGAATGGACCAACGTTGACAGGGACGCACCGGCGTCACGGCGTTGGCTCTACGTGTACGTACATTATACACACTGGGGTAGGCATGTCATCACGGGGCGTGACTGCCAGGCAACACTCTCAGGAGACGCGTACGCGGGCCGTTCGCTCTCAAACCTTCCCCATATCGAGACCCAGGCGCGGACCACCACGCGGGGATCGGGCTCGGCGTCGCCTTCGGAACCATCACCGTCACCGCCGCGAGTGGTGCCCACGGGTCCCGCGGCGATGAGCGTCGAGACGGGGTGCGGCTCCATGATCCAGACAGCTGTTCAGACGAACGGTGGAGCGCGGCCCAGAGTGCTAAAACAGGGATGTCTGCTCCGGACGTTCCTCTTGCTCGGATTGCACCTCGCGGGCATGCTCCTGCTCTGCCAGCAGCTTCGGCAGCTTGCTGAAGTCCTCCTCGATCACTGACCGCAGCGCGCTTTGGTGCAAGGCCGCCGCGGGGTGGTACATCGGCACCACGAGCCGGTTGCCGAACTTCCTGGCCTGCCCGTGAATGCGCGAGATCCGCTCGCCAGGAAAGTACTTCGACATCGAAAATCGACCGAGCGTCACGATCACATCGGGGTTGATTACCGCCACCTGTCGTTCGAGATACATCGAGCAGGCCTGGATCTCGTCCGGCAGGGGGTCGCGATTGCTGGGCGGCCGGCATTTCACGACATTCGTAATGAAGACATCTTCCCGGTTCAGGCCAGCCCTGGACAGCAGTTCTGTCAGGAACTTGCCGGACGCCCCAACAAACGGTTTGCCCTGCTGATCCTCATGCCAACCTGGTCCCTCCCCGATCAGCATGATCCGTGCTTGTTCGTTCCCTTCCCCGGGAACGGCGTGCGTCCGGCTCCGCGAAAGCTCGCACAGCGGACACCCGCGAACTTCCTCCGCGATGACGGACAAACTGTCGGACGTTGCCGGACTTGCCATGGTGACCCCTTTCTCCTTCACAGTTATGGCTTCCCCAAGGCAGGGCGAATGCCGCTACCCGGGCACACCCAGCGTTCCCTATCCAGTCATCTCTGGTGCACCGACCAATGCCTCGTGCTCCGCGCCAGGCTTCACCTGGCGAAGTCGCCCCGGAAGCGGTTCATGATCACGCAGGCGCAAGAGACGATATCGCATCTGGACGAACACCCTGACCGTCGCGACACGTATCGCTGACACGCCTCGGGCCAGCGCTGCCTTAACCGTACTCACGATGCATTCCACCCGCACGCGACGAAGCCTCCGGACATGTCCGGAGGCTTCGCTCGGTTTTGCGCGGCACTCTGGGGAGGGGATTCCGGGGAGAGCCGCTCCCCCGGGTCCTACGTTCCGAGGGCTATTGCTCCTGTACCGGAATGGCAAGGGCCTGTACCGCACCATCGGAACTCTCGAACCCCAGATACACCGTTCCGCCGGTCGCGTTTTCAGCGACAAGCTCGATGGAGACCGGTGAACCGGGAGTAACCGCCTGGCTGGCACTCGAGACGATCGTGCCATTTGCTTCATAGAAGAGATTGACGTTCCCTTCCAGCGTCGACTCGAACTGCATCGTCACCCGTCCCGCCTCGATCGCCGCACCTTCGGCGACCTGGATCCCTTCGCCATCAGGCACAGCCGGCATTCCCGCCAGGCCAACACCATCTTGCGCGGCCTGCGCAATGGACTGCGGTGAATCGATGCTCCGCGCGACCTCCAGAGGCATCCGGGGCTCGTCTGGCTCGGTTCGGGCATCGGCAGGAGGGGTGAAGCCTTCGAACTCGGTCACGCCCCAGCGATAGGGATCTCCCTGCACGCCATTCCAAGTCGACCAGCCGAGCCGGCTCTGCCCGGTCAGATCCTGCGTATCCGAGTCGTAGATGAAGATGTTCATCGCGGCCTCTTGCGGATCGATGTCCGCGGGCAGCGAATCCCAGGGAATCAGCGTTTCGAGCACATACCCCGTGTACGGTTCGCTCAGCGTGCTCGCTACCTCGAAGCCGGGCGCGGTCTCGCTGACCGGTCCCTGAAAGGCGTCTGCATCCCGATACGCAGCCGGTGAACCAGCGGTCGTCGTCGGGAACACGCCGACCTTGAACGTCGCCGAGGTGTTCTCTGCCGTTCCGAGCGGATCGATCGCGATCTCGACGGAATCCGTGCGCCAATGCCGCTTGGCATCTTCTGGCGTGAGCACGGTTCCCAACGTGTCATCCACCACTTCAACCGCGACGTAGATCCCGTCTTCGCCCCAGGTCACGTACCCGGTTCCGGATGCGTCCAGGGCTGAATCGGGGTCGTCACCCTCCCAGACCCGGCTCAGATCCAGCGCTTCACCCGTATACTCATCGGTTCCGATCTGCCCGTCCACCACCGGCGCCGTGGCGGCCTGTGGCACGACCGTGGCCGGCACCAGATTGAACCCTGCTGTCTGGACCGACGAGACGCCCGCCGCTTCGGTCGTGATATCGAAGGCGTAGGTCCCTTCGTCGCCACCCTGGTTGGACGTCGCCAGGGAGGCGTCCGTGTTGCGTACAGTGAACGGGACGCTCGCGGTCTCACCTGCGGCGACCGAGGCAAAGGGCATGGACGGCGTGTCGGTCTCGAAACCCTCAGGCAGCGCCACGGTGATGGTACCGCTCTGCTCCTCTGCCGTGTTATTGACAACGTCGATGCTCAGCTCCTGCTCGCCGCCGAGGCCGATCGGAGCCACTGGCGTGATGAGACTCTGCAGCTCCGGAACACCGATGCTCTCGGTCCATTCCTGGAACTGCGCAATCTGGGAGAGCGGCGCCAACGTGCCGGACACTGGAGGCACCACCCGGACCACCTCGCCCGTCACGCCGATCCCGCGGCCCACGCCAACGGACGCGCCGATTGTGTACCGCGTGTTGACCTCGGCATCAGCGGCGGGGATGATCGTGAACTCCTGCGTCAGTTCGCCATCCTCGGTCGCCGTCACCACCGGCGTCGCTTCCTCTTCGCCAGCGGCCGCGGCAGCCTCCGCTTCCGCTGCCCCAACGACTTCCCAGCCGGTCGGGGCGATCAGGGTCACGAACGCTTCGGACGTGTCCACGTCGCCGGGAATCTGCATGTGTGAGGTGACCGTGAACGGTTCACCCGCCTGGATGTCGAAGGAATCCGTCGTCAAGTAGAGCTGCGAGCCGAGCGGCAACCCTCGCGGTACCTCCACCACAGCGTTGTCGAGCACCGCCGTAGTGCTCTCCGGGTTGGTCGAAAGCGGAACCCGGCTGTCGATCAGCGTGAAGTAGTCACACGTGATCTCCGCGGGATCGGTTTCGGCATCCGGGAAGGCCGCCCAACCCTGGGAGGCGTAGGTGCGCTGCGCCTCGCGCTCGATATCCGCCCACGTCCGCCCACCGTTGGCCTCGGAAGTGTTGCCGGCCCAGACGCCATAGACGACGTCGGTTGGATCGGCCGGAACGTAGGTCGTCGCGCAATCCGGCCCGGGCTCGCCTTCCCCGGCGCCTCCACTGCGGACGATCTTGCCGACTTCCCATGTCGACAGACCTTCGTCGGAGAGCTGCTCCGGGAACCTCGTCTCGTCGGCGGCGGCATAGAATGCGTCGACCGCAAGGCGGGCAGCCAGCTGGTGATGCCCGTGATTACCCGGCGTCGGCGAGGGATTCATCGTAGTGATCACTTCCGGCTTGGTCGTCCGGATGACCCTGACGACACGCTGGAGCGTGTCGTCGTAGCCCCACGTCGCTTCGGTCAGCGGCGCGCTCACGGTGTAGTAGAAGTCCACCTTGTCGAGATTGTAGATGTGGTCCACCCCGGCGAGCCCTACCGCGCGCCGTTCCTCGTCCTCGCGCAGCAGCCCGAGCGCCGGACCCTCTTCGGTGCCGACGGCGTTGCCTCCGCCTTCGCCGCGGGTCACCGTGATGACGCCGACCTGGGCATCGTTGGCCTCGTTCCACTGGCCGTACGTCGAGAGTCCACCCGCTTCATCATCCGGGTGCGCCCCGATGAACATCACATCAAGGTCGACGGGGCCAGCTGCGCCGCGATCGGCGACCGGCGTTGCCCCACCAACCGGGGTCGCGCCGCCGATCGGTGTCCCGGAGGTGACTGGCGTCGCGTCGCCCTGAGCGGCCACGGTCGATGAAATGAGCGATCCGACGATCAGGAAGATAATGGTGATACGTGCGGTGACCGATCTCGCGAAGCGCTGTCGCATGGGTGCCCCTCTCGTGCCTTGGGATCTGAAAACACGTCCTGTGCCTGTTCCAGTACAGAACCACAGAAAGCTTCCAGGGGCAAGCCCTAGAACCGCCGGATCAGCCGACGTGGGGCGCGAGTCATCCCTTGAGCGCGCCTTGTGTCAGTCCCTGGATGAGTTGCCTCTGGAAAAGCAGGAAGACGATCGTCAGCGGTACGAAGATGATCGTCGAACCGGCGGCGATCACCGGCATGTTCGAGGTGTAGCGCTGCTGGAAGTAAAGAAGCCCCAGTGGAAGCGTATGGTATGCCGGGTCGATGTTCACCACGAGCGGAAGCAGGAACTCGTTCCAGGTCCAGATGAAAAAGAGCAGCGCGAGTGTCCCGATCAACGGTCGCGAGAGTGGCATCATGACCTGCCACAGCGTCTGCCAGGAGTTGGCACCATCGAGCGTCGCCGCCTCTCCGATCTCGCTCGGGACCGAGGCGAAAGCCTGCCTCATCAGGAGTGTGCCGAACGACATGCTGAGGGCGATTTGCGGCAGGATCAGTGCCCACAGGGTGTCGAGCAGGCCCATCTCCCGCAACAGGTAGTAGAGCGGAACCACCATCGCCTGCAGCGGCACCACCATCCCGATCAGGAAGTAGGCGAACAGCGACCTCGAGCCGCGGAACCTGAATCGGGCGAAGGCGTATCCCGTCATTGACGACAGCAGGACCGATGGAATCACGACCGCGACCGCGACGATGCCGCTATTGAGGAAGAACCGCCCGAACCGGCCCTGCACCCACGCCTGCCGGTAGTTCTCCCAGACTGGATCCTCCGGCAAGGCGAACACGCCCTGGACGATCTCCGGCATGGTTTTCAGGGAGGCGAACACCGTGACGACAAAGGGCACGACGGCCACGAGGCAGCCGAGAATGAGCAGAACGTAGGCGATCCAGCGCTTAGGCATCGTTGTCACCGAACAAGCGAAGGACGAGCAGCGACATCACGAGGGTCACGACCGCCAGGAAGACCGCGATCGCCATGCCGTATCCGGCCTGGTTACTGCCGAATGCGCTGTTGATCATGAACAGCGCCAGTACGCTGGTCTCGTCGCCCGGTCCACCGTCGGTCGTTGCCTTGATCACATCGAACGCACGCAGCGCATTGATCAGGTTGACCGAGAGCACGACGGCGATCTCACGCCGCAGACCCGGAAGGGTGACGGCGAGGAACTCCTGCCAGCCATTGGCTCCGTCGAGACGGGCGGCATCATAGAGATCGGCGGAGATCTTTTGCATGCCGGCGACGAACACGACGTAGCAGAAACCGTAGGCGGCCCACGCACCGATCAGGCCGATCGTCGGCAGGGCGAGCCGAAAGTCCCCAAGCCAGGAAGGCGGATCGAATCCCATGCGCTCGAGCACATCGTTGACCGGCCCGAACACCGGATTGAGCAGCCACCGCCAGACGACGCCGATCAGTACGCCGGGCATAATGTATGGCAGGAACAGGCCCGCCTGAAACACCCCGGCCCCGCGAATTTTCATCTGGTGGACGATCGCCGCCGGAGCGAGCCCAAGGATTGCCGGCAGGATCACGAAGTACGGGATCAGGAGGAGGTTGTGCCAGAGCGCGATCCAGAAGCGTTGGTCCCGGAAGGCCGTCAGGTAGTTATCGAACCCGACGAACGCCGCGGTGTTCCATGACACACCGTTCCACCCGGTCAGGCTGAGGACGACCGCTCCGATCACCGGGATCGCGAGGAAGACCGTGAACACCAGCAACCCGGGCAACAGATACAAATAGGGCTCCCATGTGGAGCCCCTCGATCCGCGCCGTGCCTGTGGCTGTATCCGTGGTTCCTGAGCAAGCTGAGGAGAAGGGACGGTGGTGGCCATCATCCCCTCTCCTCGCATTCCCTGATTAGGCGAACGAGGCCGCATAGAACTCCTGCAGCGTGCTCGCGAACTGTTCGGCGGTGATCTGGCCGCCAAGCAGCTCCTGCAGCGCGCCGGTCAACGGATCATAGAAATCCGGTGCCGCCCAGTCCATGTAGTGGCCGACGGCATCGGCTTCGAGTGCAGCGTTCCAGCTGGTGTAGAGATCACCGGCAACGGTGTTCGCCTCGATCGAGTCGGTCGGGATTGCTCCCACTGGAAGTATCCCCGCCTCGATGAACAGGCTGAATGCCTCTTCCGACACCAGGTGGTCGAGGAACTTCGCGGCGAGCGCCGGATCCTCGGCATTGGTCGTGATGCTGTAGGGGATACCAACTCCACCAACATGAAGGACACTGCCACCGGCTTCGGTCGGAGGCATGAGGAAGAACCCGGCATTCTCACCAAGCGCCTCGGCGACCTGGCCCGCCGCCCAGCCCCCCTGCAGGAGCACGCCGCCCACGCCCGACGTAAAGAGCGCCGTGGCGTCGTCCCCGCCGGTGGCTTCGAAACCGGACATGAAGTATCCGGCATCCCTCCATTCAATCACCTTGGCCGCCGCATTTAGGATCGATGGGTCATCGAATCCCACGCGCGGTGCGGCGGCCACGGGAGACGCGGCTGGTGTCCCGGCTACGGGCGATGCACCAGGGGTCGCGGCGCCAGCAGCCCCGCGTCGGTAGATGAGGCTGTCGAGGAACTCGCGGGTCGTCATCGTC
>CADCWI010000049.1 GCA_902806355.1 uncultured Thermomicrobiales bacterium
GTAGCCGTGGGCTCTGCGGTTGCAGTCGGCTGCGGCGTTGGCTCGGGTGTTGACGTCGGCTCCGGTGTCAGAGTCGCCGTGGGTTCCGGGGTGGGCGTGGCTGTGGCTTCTGGAGTCGGTGTAGCCGTAGGCTCTGCGGTAGCAGTCGGTTCTGGTATCGGCGTGTTGGTGGGCTCAGGGGTTGGAGTAGCCGTCGGCTCCGACGTCGGTGTCGCGGTGGGTTCTGGAGTCGAGGTGGACGTCGGCTCCGGAGTCGGCGTGCTGGTGGGCTCAGGAGTCGGCACTGTGGTGGCGGTGGGCTCCGGAACGTCGGTGGCACTGGGCTCCGGCGTTCGCTCCACCCGCGCCGGCTGGTCCCGCGGGGTTGCCTCTTCCTCGCCCTCGGTGCCAGCAACAGGTGGAACACTTCGATCAATGGAGGCTTGCGTCGGTTCGGGAGGCGTAGTCGCAGTAGGCTCCGCGGTTGGAACCGTGGTCGCCGTGGGCTCTGGTGTAGCCGTCGCGGTCGGCTCGGGGCTCGGCGTGGGCTCAGGCGTGGCCGTTGCGGTTGGTTCCGGGGTCGGCGTGGCCGTTGGCTCGGGTGTAGGCGTGGCGGTCGGTTCCGGGGTCGGCGTGGCGGTGGGCTCAGATGTCGGAGTCACCGTCGGAGGCACTGTGGTCGGTGTCGGTTCCGGCGTCGAGGTTGCGGTGGGCTCAGGTGTCGGTTCTGGAGTGGCCGTCGGCGCCAAGGTCGGCGTCGCGGTCGGGTCAGGCGTTGGCGTGACGGTGGATTCCGGCACAGGGAGCGCCTGCCCGGACTGCCCGCCAACTCCGGAATCGGATGCCTGAGTTGGTCCCGTAGAAACCGGTTCCGTCGGTTGCCCACTTCCAGACGCCTCGGTCGGTTCAGCGTTCGATGTCGCCTGCGCGTCTGTACCTTGCTCGGTGGTCTGGAACGTGACATTGCTGTCCGGCGTCGCGGTTTCCGTGTCCGATGCGGGTTCGGACAGGAACGACGTGACGGCGTTGAGTGGATTGCCAGGATCGCTGAATCCTTGATACGCGAATGCGCCGAACAAGGTGAGCAACAGCGTGGCCGCGATCGTAGCCGCCACCGGCACCGCTCTGGCCAGCCAAGGACCAGCAACGATATTCCACGGTGAGCGCGATGTCTTGATGTGATCGATGACCGCCCGCTTGACCGCGGGACTGGCTGGCAGGTATGGCATCGAGCGCAGCCCGCGCATCAACTGGACTGAGCTGGAATTGAACGCCCGGCAGGATGCGCAGCTCATCAAATGCGCTTCGAGCTCGCGGTCGGCGATCGGATCCAGTGGCCCGTCGAGGCGAGCGGAGACGAGGGCTTGTGCTTCGGCGTGAGTAAGCATCAGGTGAGCTCCTCATCGCGAAGACCATCAGGCGCGACGCCGTAGATGAGGGCGAACGCTTTTCTTGCCCGAAACAGCCTAAGTTTCGCGGCGTTCTCTGTGACTTCCAACGCTTCTGCTGTCTCCGCGAGCGAAAGGCCCTGATAGTGCCGGAGCAGCAACGCAGCCGCGTAATGCTTCGGTAACCTGTTTAAGGCTTCGGTGATATCCATCTTCCGTGAAACCGATTTTTCGATGAGCTCGTCCGGAGTTTCCCTGTCGGTCAGGAACGGCAGAAACCTGACGACCTTGCCCCGCCGGAGATGGCTGATCGCGGTATTGGTCGCGATCCGGTACAACCATGCCTTGAAGGCAAGATCGGGCTTCGTCCGGGGAAGTGCATTGTATGCCTTGATAAATGTGTCCTGGGTCAGATCTTCAGCGAGTGCACGATCCGAGACCATTCGGTGCAGATAGTTGAGGATAGGAGCGTGATACTGCTCGAACAACTGGGCAAAGGCATGTTTATCCCCTGCCCGAGCACGTTCGACGATAGTGTGTTCGTCGACCGCCACACGTCTTCTCCCAGGATTCGCGATTGGCCATTGGTGGCCCCAGTGCAGTGTGATGTCCATCCTGGCGTGTGCCTTCCTCCCCATTCCTTGAACGAGCAGGTCGGGGAGCAGGTTTCGCCATGGTAAACATTCGTTCACAAGGTCAGTTCGGTTACTTCTGACCTGTCTGTGAACGGGTTGAGGATAGCACGCGGGATTGACGAGCCAACATCATCCGGTCAAGCCGAGGGGGACCGCGGCGGAGATTTCCGCCGGGAATGTTTCACGTGAAACGGCGGTCCGCCTGGTTCTCGCGACGCTGTTCCGGACCGTGGCTCGCCCGTTCGATATCTTGCCGTGCTCGTGGCAGCTCCTGCTGGATTGCCGCGTTGACCACGCCTCCCACCAGGATCACCAGGCTGATGATGTAGAGAAAGAAGATAAATGCGAGGACCGCGCCGAAGACACCGTACGCTTCGAAGCCGGTAGACAGTTGGAAGTAAAATCGGAGACCGACGGTCGCGGCGAGAGTCAGGATCAGCGTAACCGCCGCTCCAGGAAGGTACCAGCGCAGCGGAGCCGAGAAGTCAGGGGCGTACCGGTGCAACAGGACGATGATCGCCACGACCAGGCAGGCGACCAGAGGCCATCGGAGCCATGTCGATGCGGTGGCAAATGCAGCTCCCACACCTATCGCGTCGGCGACCGTCTGCCCGAGATCCGTTCCCAGGAAAAACACCCCTGAAGCAACAACGAGGGCAATCGCCAGACCGACCGTGAGGCCGATCGCCGTTCCCGTCCGCACTGCCCAGGACCGTGTTTCCTTGATGCCGTAAGCGGTGTTCAAGCCGTTCATGACCGCCCCAACCGCTCCCTTGGCGCCCCACAATGCCAGGAGCCCGCCGAATGAGATCAGGAAGCCGGGGCTCGTATTCAATGCTTGACGGACGGGCTCGTCGAGGAACTCCGCGGCGCTAGACGGGAGGTTGTTCCGAAGCCAATTGATCACGGGCTGGACAGGGTTCGATGCGTCGGCGTTCACCTGTTGCACGACGAAACCGCAGAACGCCGTGATGAAGATCAGCAGGGGCCCGATCGAGAAGAGGACGTTATAGGCGATCTGCTGGGCGTGACCCATCAGGTCCTTATGCCGCACATCTTGATAGATGTGTCTCGCAACCTTCTTCCAATCCTTTGTCCTGCCCACTACCGATGCCATGATGCCCCCACGCGCTGCCGCTTGTGCGTTTCGGGACGCATGGAATCGCTCCAGGCGCCTATACGCATGGTAGTCGAAACAGGGGTCGCGCCATGGGGAATCATCGCGAACACCCGTTGCTCGAACGGAGAAGTGGTCGTCAGGACGTTGCAGCCCCGCGATCGACGACAATAGAGCCGCGGCCATGACGGAATGGCGTTCATCGCCTCCCATGGCACTGCTCCCATGATTGTGCTCCGTCCTGCTCAAGGAGTAGAAGTAATGACTCATGTCGAGAACCAACGCGAGTTCGTCTTGCACGCGCACGGTCTTTCGCCAGAAGGCGTAGCGACCGACCTTATCCGATCGTTACTCGGGCTTCTGGGACCGGCTGGTGGGCAACGTGAGTCCGCTTCTGTCGCACCTCTGCAGGCGAGCGGAAGGACGTTGGAGGAGATGCTCGAGGAACTCGCACGGGACTTTTTGGAGACGGTCGAGTCGTCCCCGTCGCGCGTCGTCGATGCCGAACTCTCCCACGTGATGAAAACCGGCGACGTTCTGCGAGCGTGGGGTTACATCTGGTTCGGGAAGGAAGCGTCGGTCAATCGTTCCTTCTCGGTCAAAGGCGACCTCGACCTTTTCACAACCGAGATGGAAGGGTTCGAGGTACGGGTCACCCTGCTTGTATCGGGCGCCCCGCTCGACGCAGGGACAGAAGCCACCGCGGATCGAGAGCGATGACGGCGGAAAGCACGGAGATCACGAGCATTACGGTTGATCTCCGCCGGAACGTTCTCCTGTTGCATCTCGGCGACCAGGAGCGGTGGACCGGCGAGCGAGACGGAGCCGATCAGCGGGGCCTTCTGGATGTTGGTGCCAATGGCTGGCTCCTGGGTGTCGAGATCAGTAACACCTATTTTCCCGTGACAGACGCGGTGCCTGGAACGGAGCACCTGACCAGAACCTGTGAAGCGCGGCTCTCGCTGTCGAGTGCCGAGGCAGCCATCGTTGTCCCTCGCCGCGGCGACGGCTACGAACTGAGCTTCCCGAGCGGAAACCAATGCTGGCTTCGCTCCGCGCCTGGGTCGGTCGGCGCTCCAATCCAGGTTTGTGCCAACGTCATTTCGTCGCGGTAGGTCGAGTCACGTGCTGGCGAGGCAAGCACCCACCCCGATGGGCGACGGAACCTATCGGGGGCGTCGCGCGGCACGAGAGGTCGGCGCGGTTCGACGCCGGGGGACGAGCCGACGTGCGGGTGAATTGGGGGAAAGGAGCGAGCGACTCAGCTTGCGGGCCGCCGAGATGTCGCGTTCGCGGACGAACAGCTCGTGCTCGAACGAGGCAACCGATGCCCAGGCACCGACACCGGGACCGCCCGGACGGACAAACACCGGGATATTCTGCCGGCGGAGCGTCTCTGCCCACATCTGTGCCTCAGGCTCGTTCGGCGCGGTGGCGAGCCAAACGATGCGAGGCGTCCCGTCATCGTCATCCAGCGTTTCCGGCTCGAGGTCGATGAGTGTGCGCCCGCACTCCGGGCACGTTTGGACCCAATCTTCAAAGGCGCCGTCACCGGCGGGGCAATATCTGGTCATCGTAAAACCTTGCTGTCGGTATCGACGGGACTCGTCATGGCTGGGCCTCCCGGGCACGCAGGAAGAAGCGGTCTTCTCCACTGTGGCCACGTCTCCGGCCACCGGGTCTCCGAGTGCACCCGGGTGGACCTTGCTCGGGACGATGGTAGCGTTGTGGGGTTACTCGCTTCAACACCATGCAGGAGCAAGGAACGCGGAGTTGAAGAACTTGAGGTCAGCATCACCTCCCTCCACGAGCGACCGATGACCGGCATCGATGAACGACATTGCGGGTGATGGACCGGCACACGTTTCGCCAGTCGCACATGCTGTCAAGGCGTGACGGCGCCGTTTGAAGGTCGACGCGACGGCAGCTCAATCCCCGGAACAGCCCAGCGAAAAGCTGGCAAAGTGCCCGTGGTCACCGCTTGAGCAGTTCGGTAAGTCGGGCGAGCCGGTGGGCACCCCACGCCGTTAGGCGCGACATCTAGCCAGGTTACGCTACCTGTGGGGAAACTTGTGCCTTCCCGCCGGTATCCGGTGAGCGACCCGCCGTGTAGCGGGTGTTGTGCCGACAGCGCAAGGATCCGAAATACACGCCCGCGATTCGTTCAGAAACCATTTGCTCAACTCTGCCTACCTTTGAAAGATCGCCAGCATGCAGGGCGCGCCTATGGACCCAGTTGACTGTAAACTTTCAAGAACCAGACGGCGCAATCGGCTAAAGGAAGGGAACGGGTCGGCCGTCCACCCGGGTGGACCCCGATGCCAGCCAGCGTTTACCTATCGACCGAATATATTATGTCAAAATCGAAGTTGCCATATGTCCCTCGGCTGACATCGCGTTTCGCTCCCGGCATGAATCTTGCCGTTCGCTTGTCACGTCAGGACGATATTTTCAGCGCACTCACCTTCTTTGGCACTGCGTGCATATAGCTAAAGCATTGCTTGGAGGTGCCGTCGATGGCGATGTGAGCAGCCGCGCAGGTTGGTGTGCATTGAAAAGGGAGTGGCGCCTGACGTTTTTACGGGATGCGATTTCCTGTAAACATGGGTATCATGGATGGGAAGGCGACCCTGAGTCGCGCTGCGGTACGTCCCTGAACATGATGGGGACATAACGAGGCACTGGCCTCAAGGAGATGCTGGATGAGTTTTGGCAGTGTGGAACGTCGCAACAGATCGGTTGCGGGGTTCGTGCTTGGCGTCCTTATGGCGCTGGTCGCGATTCTTCCGTTCGCCGGTCATGTTGGGGCGCAGGATGCCACTCCGATTGCCACGGAGTTGGGTCTCGATCTCCAAACGATTACCGTCACCGCGCAGGAATCGGTTCTCAGCATCAGCGTGGAGCCTCCCGTTCTCGAAGGCTGGACACTGGTCTCGCTCGTGAACGAGTCGGAAGCCGTTGCTGGAGTCAACCTGGCTCTTCTGCCCGAGGAGCAGACAGTCGGTGACCTGACAACGGTGGTGAGCGAAGCCTTCGGCGGTGAAGGTGGTGAGCTTCCGGACTGGTGGAGCGAAGCGACCTTCGGCGGTGGCGCGTATGCGGCGCCAGGTGAAACCTCGCAGGGCGTTGTCTACCTCACACCTGGCAAGTGGGCGGTCTTCAGCTCCAACCCTGCCGCCGTTCAGCCGGCGCAGACGATCACCGTGGCGACACCAGAAGAGGCAGCCGAGAATTACGGAATCGAGCCGGAAGCGACACCAGTGGCTGCTACGCCGGTCGATGCCACTCCGATCGTTGAGGGGCTCGAGGCCGACGGCGAGATCTCGATCTCGGATGGCGCCTTCGACGTCGCGGACAATCCGCAATCCGGCCCGCAGCTTTGGCAGATCATGAACGACAGTGTTCAGGTCTCCGACCTCGTCCTGTTCCAGACCGACGAGGAGCTCGATGAAGCGGGTCTCGCGGACTTGGCGACAGCGTTCGCATCCGGTGAAGAGACGGAAGGCGCTACCCTGGTCGGCGGCATCGGCGCCTTGTCCTCGGGCGGCACAGCCTACCTGCCGGTCGATCTCGAATCCGGAAACTACGCGGTCATCAGCACGCAGCCTGACGCCGATGGCGGCATCCAGGCGGACAACGGCCTTGCCGAGGCGATCGTCGTCGAGTAAGCCGACGATATCGTGGTGGCGGTACGCAAGTGGCGCCAATCATCCTCGACGCATGCAAACGACAGCGCCGCCGACCTGGTTCGGTGGCGCTGTCGTTTGCGGATCGGAATCTTGCCTGGACGCATGCATGACTGCCTCTCCGGTTCCCGGTGGGGTCGACGGCGGCAGACGGGTTCCGGTACGCTGATCGTATTGATTGTGGTGAGTGGGTGAAGGTGCTCACTATGTCTTGCCCTTGCCTGATTTGGCTCAGGCGTGGGCTTCCCGCGAGGCGGGCTGGAGCGACGGACGATGGCGGAGATTAGCCGGATCATGACAGCGGCAGGGCTCGTTGCGGCCAGCTCCGGGCTGGTCATCTATGGGATAGGTGCGGCGTTTGTCGAACCGCAGGATTTCCAGATGACGATCGGGCTGTGGGCAATGATCATCGGAACGATCGTTGCTGCGATTGGAATAATCCTGAGCAAGCGCATCGTCGAAGAGGACTAAGGTGTATCGGCAACGCCGGTGCTCGTGCGAATCATCTTCGAATCCGCTCGACACGTGCAGGGCAGGGTCCCGCAAGCCGCGTATCACGGGTGGTCGTCCGACCCAGTGCCACTCGCCCGTCCTTACGGATTCTGGTTCGGATTGTTGATCGCTGGCTTCTGAACGGGATAACGAACGCGCGGTGCCGGCCGCGGAGGTTTGAGCTGTGTTGTGCGTTACTTCGGTCAAGAATGCGCTGACATAAAGCCGCTTCCGGAACTCGGCAAAATGTCCCTGAATCCCGCTAATCGACTAGAATGTAGCACCGCGATATTCCGGGTAATCGACTGTATTGGCATGGCGTCTTCGTACCATTTCGACCGTAAACGATGATACGCAGCAAGACTTACGGTGAATCCGTAGATACTCATTCGATAGGCATACTGGTGCGCTGGAGCGAGAGGGATGTCGGCCAGGAGTTCCTGGCAATGATGATGTCCGCCTCCTTGAACCAGTGCTCTCTGACGTTCCCGATCAGATAGAGGGATCCCGTCACGACGATGCTGTCCCCCTCGGGGGCACGTGCCTCGGCCAGGGCGCGTGCGATCGCGGCAGATGTCTCTTGCTCGACATAAATCTCACCGGCAAAGCCCGCGTCGCGAGCGATCCGGGCGATCCTGTCAGCCTGCTTCGGCTCCTTGGCGAGCACCTTTGGAGCGGTCGCCACGAGAACATCGATCACCGGTACCAGGCGTTCGATCATGTCGTTCGCCTGCTTGGCTTCCAGCACACCAAGCACCGCGATTCTCCGGGCTCCATTCGCTTTCGGGATCAAGGCTGGAATGTCAGCTGTCAGCGCCGCAACTTTGTCAGGGTTATGCGCTCCATCGAGCAGGATCGGAACGACATCATCGATCACCTCGGCACGTCCGGGGATCTGGGCTGTTGCGAGTCCACCATGAATCGCCGCGTCGGAAACCGGAATTCCAAGTGTTTGGAGTTCCCGTGCCGCTGCGACCGCGATCGCGCCGTTCCTGGCCTGGAAACTGCCGCGCATGGACGTATGGAAGACCTCGCCGCTGGACGACTCTGCCCATGATGTCCCGTGGCGTCCTGTCGTCACCGCATTGACCGCGGTATCGAGTTCGATCGAGACAAGGGGGGAACGGTGTGTCATCGCTTCAACTTCGATGATGTTGCGTGCAGCCGGGTTGGTGACCGCGCTGACCGCGGGAATCCCGGGCTTGATGATCCCTGCCTTGTGCCAGGCGATGTCCTCGATCGTCTCACCCAACGTGTTGGTGTGGTCGATGCCAACCGAAGTGATGACACTGAGAACCGGGGTGACGACGTTGGTGAGATCGAATCTGCCACCTGCGCCGACTTCGAGAACCGCGATATCGACGGCGTTCCAGGTAAAGAAGAGCGCGGTCAGTGCGAACCATGCCTCGCCATAGGTGAGCGAGTCCTCACCACTCGCCAGCCAACGATCGTGCGCTTCCAGGATGTGACTAGTTAGGCCAATGAATTGCTCGGGGTCGACCAGAAGGTTGTTGAGCTGCAGTTTCTCGCTCGGGGTTTGCAGGTATGGAGATGTATGTAGTCCGGTCGAGTATCCGGCTTCGGAGAGCATTGCGGCGATCATCGAGCTTGTGGATCCTTTGCCGCTCGTTCCGCCGACATGGACGATGGGATAGCCCTGATGGGGATCGCCCAAAAGCGCGAGGAAGCGCCTGAGTCGATCCATCCGGAAGGTAGCACGCTTCTGTACGGCCTCGCGCGACGTATCGACCCGCTCGGGAGTGGCCTCGATCAGGGAGTCGAGCCGGGCGGCGGCCTCGTGGTACCTTTCGGTCGTACTGCTCATCGGCTTTCCAGAAGGGTTGATCCAGGCGGCAGATCGTTTCATGACGTGCCCATCATAGACGACGGCAAGGTCAAGATACCGGGGTGCACGACGCCGGGAAACTGCACGGTCTCCGCCATTTCCCTAGACGCAGCGCTACGTTCCAGAAAGGCGCACATGTCGAGTCTTCTCTTCACCATTATTATCCCGGTTGTGATCCTGACCTGGTTCAGCGGGGAAGACCGGCTAGGTCCCGATCTCGGGCTCGCAGTCGCGCTGGCATTTCCCCTCGTTTTCGCGGGACTTGAGCTGGTGCGGACCCGAAAGATCAGTGCCGCGCCGGTTTTAGGCGTCGTCGGGGTGCTCCTGACGGGTGGGTTCAGGCTCTTTGAGATCCCGCCGAAGTGGTTTGCGATCAAGGAAGCGGCCGTTCCGGCTGCGCTGGCCCTGACGATCCTCGTGTCAGCCTGGATCGGGCGACCGCTAGCGCGGGTCTTTCTCGATCAGGTGCTTGATCGGGATCGGGTACATAGCGTGCTCGCCGAACGCGGCAACATCGAGGAGTACGAGAAACGGACGTCCAAGGCGACGTACTTGCTGGCCTCGGCGTTCATCCTCTCCGCCGTGCTTAACTTCGCCCTTGCGCGGATCGTTGTCACGAGCGACCCGGGAACGGACGCATTCAACAACGAGCTGGGTCGGATGACGGCGCTGAGCTATCCAGTCATCCTGCTGCCGGTGATGCTGGTGCTCATGGGAACGATCCTGTATGTACTCTCGACCGTGACGAAACTCACGGGACTCCAGCCGGAAGAGGCGATGCGTCAACGGGCAGCTCCGAATCGAAACCGGCGGACACCGCCGGAGGATCAGCCAACGCCTGCTTCGGACGGCGGCCGACAGCAGGACGGCTGACCGGCATCCGATGCACCTGCGTCCGTCGGGATGTTCGCGGATACCGGCCGGTCGCCTGATGGAGACGCGATGGCTGCTATCTCTTTTGTGCTCTCCCGCCGCCGTATTCCGTACAGCCCCGAGATGAACGATGGCAAGCAGCGGCCTCTGGATCTCGCTCACCCGGGGGCAGGCACGCTGATCCACGCTCACAAGTGTGCATCTCTGGAGCGTCCGATAAGGGGCGCTATCGTCAATCCTTGAGCTACGAAGCAACCGTAAGTGCGTGAATATGCAGTTGTGTGCGACGCCCGAGTTCCTCCGGAGGACTCCAAAGGGGATGCAATCACAGGAACCGGGCAACAACATCGTTCGCTAACATGAGTCCACGGGTAGTCAAGCGAATTCCGCCCGGCGTCCTAACGATCATCCCGATCTGTTCCAGGTCATCGATGGTGTCGCCGAACGCATCGTGCAATGAGATCTGATGACGGCGCTTGAACCCTTCCGCGGAGACGCCATCCTCCAGCAACCGGAGTCCGAGCATCATCGTCTCACCGCGCTGCGTGCGCTCATCAATGAGTTCGGTTCGGGATACACCTGTTCCTCCGTGCTCGATCGCCTGGCAATAGGTTTCCGGCAACAAGTGGTTCATCGTCCTATGTGGTGAGACGTGTCCGTGTGCGCCGGCACCCAGCCCGAGATAATCGCCATATCGCCAGTAGATGGCATTGTGCCGGGAGTGCAGGTCCTGAGAGTGCGCCCAGTTGGCGACCTCGTAGTGCGTCCATCCCGCCTTGGCCAGGATGTCGATCGCGGCTTCATACAGGTCGGCCGCTGCGTCATCGTCCGGGATCTGGAGGATGCCTCGGGCAGCGGCATCGGCGAATGGCGTTCCCGGTTCAACGATCAGGCTGTACAGCGACAGGTGATCCGGACCGTCCCGCTGCTGGAGCAAATGGTCGAGGTCCGATCGCCACGATGCGAGTGTCTGTCCTGGCCAGCCGAAGATCAGGTCCAGAGAGACGTTCGAGAACCCGGCGGATCGAGCGGCGGCGAGAGCGTTGAGCACATCGCCTGCCTCGTGATGACGCCCGAGTGTTCGCAATCCCCTGCGATCGAGGGTCTGGGCACCGATCGAGAGGCGATTGACGCCTGCCGCACGGTATCCCGCGAGAAGATCAGCGGTCAGGCTGTTGGGATTGCACTCGACGCTAATCTCCGCATCTCCGTCGAGCCCGAACGCATGCCTGCACGAGCCGAGGATCCGGGACATCTGGTCGGCAGAGAGGAGCGACGGTGTGCCGCCGCCGATGAATACGGTGGCGGCGCACCGATCCGCCACCGCGGAAGCGGACCGTTCGATCTCAAGACACAATGCATCGACATAACGCGGAATTAGGTTTCCCTTGCCCGCATATGTGGTGAAGTCGCAATACGGGCAGATATGCGTGCAGAACGGGATATGAATGTAGATTCCAAGGGGGGCGTCGGGGGGAAGGGGAGCAACGATCATGGAGCACGGATAGCCTTTGAACATTGAGGATCGGTAAGGATGTCAGGAAACGGTCCAGGAATGACACGTCAGGCATCCACAGTGGACGAACCTGACCGCATCCTTAAGTGTGCCACCATTCGCGTTCTCGATCCCCCTCGGTATCCGGTGGCTGCATTGCATGTGCGCAGCACGCGTTTCCAGGCAATTTGCCGTGCCCGTCGGGCCATGGCCACAATGTGGTGTGTGCATACCTTTGACGCCAATGGCTCCAGCGGATCATCGGAGCGATGTGTTCGCTGACCCGCCTGGTGTCTTCGTTGAAAGCGTGACGGGTCAGGAGCCGGCCGACGCACACGTCGTCATTTTCCATCCAGAATGTTCCTCCAGCGGCCTGTCAGGCATGATCTGTCGCTCCATCGGGACGGTCCCTCCCGGTGCGGCTGCCGGGATGACAAGACATACGTGACAGAGCATTAGGAACATAATGGGCGGCGACCCGTGAGTGGTTTTCCTAAACCAGCAGCGTGGCGACATATCCCTCGATATTATGCAACGCATCAGTCGGAGGCATGGCAACCAGCCGATCTCCGCGCTGACACTCGGCCAAGGTTGCAGGCAGACTTTCGCGATAGCCTCGCGAAGGATGAGGCCGTTGGGCAATTTTGGTGAGTATCGAGTGTTTCTCAGCGGCTGGGATTTGGCTTGGTCACGAGTGATGGCGAAACCGGGGATGGTTCCACTCGTGTCGCCGTGACGATGTCGCGGACGGCACTGAACCGGCGCTTGTTCAGCAGCAGTCCCACAGCGGCGAGGCCGCCGATTCCGCTGAACACGAACCATGGGAGCGTGGGCATCCCGTGGTTGCGGCCGAGGTCGTATACCAATCCGCCGACGAGGTTGCCGAAGCCGCCACCGATTGCCAGTGACAGCGCCGCGACCCCGAAGTACGTGCCTCTCGCGGCGGGATCGGCCAAGTTGGCGGTGACAGTCTCCTGACCGGGGCGGGCCAGCACAGCGCCCACCGAAAAGATGCCGGCGGCGATCAGCACGGACATCGTGTCGGTTGCGAAGCCAACCACGGCGAGGCCAATCGAGAGGACGAACGTGCCCCAGATCAGGAGATCGACGGGCGCGAGCCATCGTTCCAGCCAGCGTGGCAGGAAATACCCCAGTCCGATCGTGATCGCGGTATTCACCGCGTAGATCCATGAGACGGCCGCGTCGGTGCCGGTGATGTCGGTGGCCGCCAGCGTGACCGTGAGCGAGAACTGCGTCCAGGCGAACCAGTACCCTGTCAGCATCAGGAGAAAGCGGACGAACGTGCGATCCCGGAGAGCGAGGGCGAGTCCGCCGAACGACGTCTCGGCGCCGACCGACACCCTGATCGAGGGCATGAGCATCAGCATGACGAGAAAGATGATCACGTAGGCGCCGCCGCTCACGAGGCAGACCGTCGCAAAGTCGCTCCGGATCAGGAACGCCCCGAGCTGCGTACCGATCGTGACGCCGAGCCCGCCGATCACGCCGATCGTCGCGTAGAGCCGCTGGCGTTCCTCCGGCTTCGAGAGGTAGGCGGTCGCCGCGTTCTTGGGAGACTCGAACATGGCACCGCCGAGGCCAGCGAGCAGCAACGAAGCAAGAACGAGCGGGAACGTTTCGGCGAACGCCATCGCGGCGAATCCAACCGCGCGGATTAGCATGCCGATGCAGATCAACGGTTTCGGACCGACACGATCGCAGACAATCCCGAAAAGTGTGGTCAGCGACTGCTGCGTGAACTGGCGGATCGCGAGGAGCAGCCCGATCGTGCCAGCAGCCCAACCCAATTCGTCGACATAATGCACGGCGACAAGTGGCACGACGAGGAAGAACCCACCCCATGCAAAGAAATTGAGGATCATCAGGGCGAGGATGCCGCGTCGACGTTGCGGCTCGGTGAGAGTGTCCACACTGGATGGGGAAGGCATGTCGAGTGGGGGAGTCCTTAGCGGCGAAGATGAAGCTCTCTCCGGTGATTCTCGGATCGATCCCGCTTCCTGGCAAATCGGGATGCTGGGTAGCTTATGGTGTCGGAGATAACACTCGTTCAGCCGGGTATCGTAGGGGCGGATTAGAATCGACCGTCGATGGCACCTTCTTCCATCGCATCTGGTCGATTCGTATGTCCGCCCGTGCCGTGCCGCCAAACCGGTCCCTGATCCAGAATGACCGCATTCCCGGAGGCTGGTAGTCGAAGGGGTGTCTACCCATGCCGCATCCCTCCCATACCGTCATCCAGAGCGAAGAGAAGGATCTCCGCGCGAAGCGCATCCGACGTAGTCGGATAAGGACATCTGACGGCACCGCTTACGTCGGGTTGTCCGATGACGCGAATCGGCTGAGTAGGTCATTGTGGAGCAATGGAGTGACCACAGGGCGATGCGGTTCATCGCCGGCGGGTTCCTTGTCGCTGCGCTCCCTTGGGATGACAGGAAAGGGCAGAGCGCCGAGCCACAGCGATTGGTCGCATTCGCTCAGGATCACCGAGGTGGAGTGCTCTGCGTTAAAGTGGCGAGCGTACTTGATAGGCGAGAGACCGGAGCTTCGCTCCAGTCTCTCGCTGACACCCTATTCATCGCCAGGCTTACACGGCCGCTGATTCCACCTCCGTCTCGATCTTCGGGAAAATCGGGGTCGCCTTGGGCAGCGTCGATCCGGCAAGCGCCTCGATCCAGCTCCGTGCCTGCGTTGGGTCCTGGCCACCTGTTTCGAGGTCGAATCCGACCTGCGTCGCGATCTTCGCCGCACCCAGCGGAATAAACGGCGAGAGATGCACCGCCAGCATACGGATTGCCTCGATCAGGTCGGCCAGCACGATATCCAGCCGAGCGTCCGCTTCCGGGTCGCCGTTCTTCGCTGCCCTGGCGAGCTCCCAGGGTTTCGTATCATCGACGTACCGATTGGCGGCGGTGACCAGCTCCCAGATCGTGGCCAGCGCCTGCCGGAAATCGAACCGGTCGAGCGCGGTCCCGATCCCATCCGGGAGCCCGTTCCCGATTTCGATCAAGGTCCGATCGCGTTCCGCATTCGCCGCAACCTCCGGCACGACACCCTTCCGATAGCGATGGACCATGCTGACGGCGCGGTTGGCGAGGTTGCCAAGATCGTTCCCAAGGTCCTCGTTGTAGCGAGCGATCAACCGCTCGTGCGAGAAGTTGCCATCTCCGGTTCGCGGCATCTCGCGCAGCAGCCAGTAGCGGAGGGCGTCGTTGCCATAGAGCTCGACGAGCGCGACCGGATCGACCGTGTTGCCGGCGCTCTTGCTGATCTTGCCGCCATCAACCGTCAGGAACTCGTGGATGTTGACGGCCGACGGGATCGGCAGCTTGGCCGAGAGCAGCAGGGCCGGCCAGTAGATGACGTGGAAGCGGATGATGTCCTTGCCGACGACGTGAACGCGGTTGGGGTTGTCCAGCCAGTAGCGGCGGAACAGCGCGTCGTCACCGGCGTAGCCAAGTGCCGTGATGTAGTTGCTCAGTGCATCGACCCAGACGTACATCACCTGGGATGGGTCGTCCGGCACCGGCACGCCCCAGCCACGCCCGCGCCCCGCCTGACGGGAGATGCTGAAATCTTCCAGCCCGCGGTCGATAAAGGAGAGCATCTCCTCGCGCCGGTGCTCCGGTTGAACGAGCAGCGTATTCGAGGTGATGAGATCGCGAAGCGTCTCCTGGTATTTCGAGAGGCGAAAGAAGTAATTCTCCTCGTCGACGGTTTCCGGCACGATGTCGTGGATCGGGCACTTGCCGTCGATCAGCTCCTCGGGTTTGTAGAACCGCTCGCAGCGGATGCAGTACTGACCCTGGTAGTGCTTCTGGTAGATGTCACCAGCCTCGGCACAGGCGCGCCAGAGCTTCTGGGCACCGGGGAAGTGAAGGGGATCGGTGCTCGTCCGGAAGAATACGTCCGTCGAAAGCGCGAGCGGCTCACGCAAGGTGCGGAAACGCTCGACATTGCGATCGACCAGCTCCTGGATCGGCACGCCCTCGCGCTCCGCCGCCTGCAGGTTGGTCAGCGCGTTCTCGTCGGTGCCGGTGTGATAGAGGGTGTCGTCGCCGAGCTGGCGGTGATGGCGGGCGAGTGCGTCGCACTGAATCGCTTCGAGGGCGTGTCCAATGTGCGGCGTACCATTGACGTACGGGATCGAGGTGGTGATGTAGTAGCGTCCGGGGGAAGGGGTGTCGGTCATGGGGGTACCTCCGTTAACGAAAAACGCGTCCATGTTCGTCCGAGGGACGAGGGACGCATCGGTCTCGTGGTACCACCCTGGTTCGCACTGGCCTCGCGGCCGGTGCCTCTCTGACTGACTGGTCGTGGATGACCGGTCAGCCGTGCCCGATAGCGGAGGTCCCCGGCGCATCCTAGCGGTCGTTCGC
This sequence comes from uncultured Thermomicrobiales bacterium, assembly GCA_902806355.1. Next base: position 15,909 of record CADCWI010000049.1, read on the forward strand.
CATGGGGCGGAGACCGTTCGGTGCGCGGCTCGGAGGTCATGTCGGATCGGGACGGAGGCCGCTTCTCAGCAACGCGGCTCGCTGTACCCCGGTAACTCGATCCTACCGGTCCTCGTCAACGCCAGATTCGATTGTTCAGACATTGTCCCACGATCGTCAAGTGGTTGTGGCTGCGGTCGTGAAATGTCGCCGGGAACGAGCCGACCGTTTGCGCTTCGGGAGATCTCGCGCAACAATCGCCGGAACGTGTCGCACGACCAGCAGGGGATAATGGACCATGCCACTCACGGGAGAATACGATCCAAGTCCATCGGATTGGGCACGAGAGCAGGCCGAGCTGTTCGAGAGTTCGGGAGGCACCAAGGGCAACACGCTGCGCGGGATGCCGATCATCCTCATCACCTCCATCGGCGCGCAGAGCGGCAAGTTGCGCAAGACGCCGCTGATGCGGGTCGAGCACGACGGCGAGTACGCTGCCGTGGCGTCGCTCGGCGGCTCTCCAAAGCATCCGGTCTGGTACTACAACCTCGTCCAGAACCCGCACGTCGAGCTGCAGGACGGACCTGTCAAACGGGATTACCTGGCCCGGGAAGTGACCGGTGACGAGAAGGCGGTCTGGTGGGAGCGCGCCGTCGCCGCCTATCCCGACTATGCGGACTATCAGGAGAAGACGACCCGCCAGATCCCGGTCTTCGTCCTCACGCCGATGGAACCTGGCATCTGACGCCATCGAGCGCCCGGAGCTTGGCCGCTATCTTTTCGTGCTTTTCGCGTTCTGATACGACGCCAGCGGTTGCGTCGAACCCGCGCTGATACAGCTCCCGCAGCGCCCCCCGGCTCACCATCCGCACGGCTCGGTTTCCGACCTGCAACGTCTCATACGGGCCCGAGATGCCATCCATCCAGAATTCAATCGCGCTGAACTCTACCTTCAGTCCATCACGTCGTGCCTGTAGGACGTGCCAGTCCTGAATCTCACAGAAGATCCCCGTTTCCTCCAATACACGTTGGAGCCGTGGGAACTCGTCTTCTGAACAGTTGAGATCGATATCTCGCACCGTGATCGTGAGGTCCTGCGTGAAGGCCCTCACCGCCATACTGCCATCCAATACCGGGTCGATCCCCAGCGCATCGCAGACAGTCAACACATCGTTCGCGAATGCGAGCAGTTGGCTAACACGATCATCGGCTTGTTTGCTCATGTCTGTCTCTGCCTCTGCATATGCGGTGATGCAGGACTTCGGATTCCGGACAGCGTTCTTGATCGCCAGTGACACAGACGATCACCTGGTGTGACTGTCAATATCGGCTCTTCGGCAGAATAGATCGGTTCGTGCTAAAGCAACGCCTTGAGCTTGGTGAAGTCGACGTTGCCACCGCTCAGGATAGCGACCGTCCGGCCGCCGTGGCGGGCGCCCGCCTTGCCGGAAAGGAGCGCGGCGACCGATGCCGCCCCGGCCGGCTCGACGAGCACCTTGACCCGCTCGAGGATCAAACGCATTGCGTTCACGATCTCGTCGTCGCTTACCAGCACCACATCGTCGACATAATGTTGGATGATGGCCTGCGACAGCTCGCCCGCGAAGGGGGCGGTCAGCCCGTCGGCGATCGTGTTGATGTGGACCGCCGTTTCCGGCTTACCGGACGCGAGGCTGCGGCTGACGACATCCGCGCCTTCGGGCTCGACGCCGATGATCCTTACGTCCGGGCGCTGGCTCTTGACGGCGAGGGCGACGCCGGCGAGCAATCCGCCGCCACCGACCGGGACGACGATCGTCTCGACCTCCGGCACGTCCTCCAGAATCTCCAGCCCGACGGTGCCCTGACCGGCGATGATCCCGGGATCCGAGAACGGGGAGATGAAGGTGAGACCGTGCTCCCGCTGGTGCGTCTCCATGAGCGGGAAGATCGCTTCCATGGTGGGGGAGAAGTGGGTCTCGGCGCCGTAACCCCGGATCGCCTCGACCTTGGTCGGGACCGCCCCTTCGGGCATGAAGACGATGGCACGGGTCCCGACCTTCGAGGCGGCGAACGCCAACCCCTGGCCATGGTTCCCCGCCGAGAGGGTAACGACACCGCGCGCGCGCTGTTCCGGCGACAGCAGCATTGCCGCGTTGAGGGCGCCGCGTGACTTGAACGATCCCGTGCGCTGGAACAACTCCGCCTTGAGACCGAGATCGGTTCCGGTCAGCCTGCTGAGCGTTGCACTCCGGAGCATCGGCGTCCGGTGAAGGTGCGGCATGATCCGCTCGCGCGCCGCGACAACATGCTCGAACGGCACGTCCTGCCAGGAAGACGCAGGCGGCGCGGCCTCCTCCGCCAGGTGCTCCATCCCGAGGTGCTCGGCGGCGGCCTCGATGTCGATCTGCTGCGCGGGCTCGTTCCGAATGACGGCGGCATCTTCCCGGTTCATGGTGGCATCGGCGCCATTGCTTCGGGACGTCGGTGATGCCGGCATGCGAAACTCCTTCGATTGCGAGTCGGACGATGCTGCACACGGCCGTGCGGTGTGCGAGGGTGCACAAGTATACCAACGGGGACGGGCGTTCCTGCCGCTGCGCGCTTCGTCTGTAGCCAATGAAGTCCGCGAAGGGGCAAGCCTTTGTGACTGATGCATCCAAGCCGATCGTGCCGGACGCGTTATCTCGGAGTCCGCTGATCCGGACCGTCGAATTCGACACGAGGGCGATCGATCCCATTGCCGAGGTGCTGGACGTTGCGGCGACAGTCGCCCCGTTCCGGCTGCCGAGCTCGACGGTCTGGCAGATGACAGTGCCGGGCGCGGCCGGGCGGCCGGTGGCGATGGTGACGCTCTGGCCAGGGATCGGGCGGGTCGACGTCGTAGCGGGACAGGCGACGGTGGTGTTCACAGGAGTGGTCCGGGTCGAACTGGTACCGGGAGTGGAGGTGCAGTTTCGGCGGGCGAACCGCGAGGTGCTGATCGTTGCGAGGGGGGGCCGGGTGATCGTGCGGGTGTAAGCCGAGGAGTCGGTGGCGCAGGTAGTGGCTGGACTTGTGCCAGCGACGTACAGCAGAGCTGCACCCGTATCGCCATGCAAACACTCGCTCTGAACAGGAACTTGTCCGTCGCAAACCTTGGCCGCTACAAGAGCGGCCGCCACTACACGTTCATCTACGGGTCAGGTGTTGTGGTGGTTCAGCCTCACCCGGCAATGCGGACGAGGCCGGTAGGGAAGGCGAGGTCATCGTGGGCCAGGGCGTCCCGATCGGGGGCAGCGGCGGGTAGCCGCGCCACGAAAGACCGGTTCCGTATGATCGGTGATGCGGCTGCTGAAATCCTATACGGGCAACCTAGCGGATCGGCGGACGTGCCGGTGCCTCTTTGGATCGCGGTCCTGCCCGACTCGCGCCCGGCGTCGACCGTCTGCCGACCACTTGACATGGCTAACACCGTTAGCTATATTGGTGGCTAGCGGTGTTAGCCTTCGATTATCCCAAGGATTAGACCATGAGTACAGCCATCAGCACCACGATCGACATCGACGCCAGCCCGGAAGCTGTTTGGGAAGTCCTGACCGATTTTCCTTCCTACGGCGACTGGAACCCATTCATGGACAGGATTGAGGGCACCCCCGAGGTTGGCTCCAAGCTCGTCGTCCACATGGCTCCCAACGGTGGACGCGGCATGACCTTCAAGCCCACCGTGCTGGCCGCGACCCCGGGCCATGAGCTTCGTTGGATCGGCAAGCTCGTTTTTGGTGGCCTGTTCGACGGCGAGCACTCGTTTGTCCTCACTCCCAACGCCAACGGCACCACCCACCTGGCCCACAGCGAGCGCTTCTCCGGCGTCCTCGTCTCCCTCTTGGGGGGCACCTTGAAGAACACCGATGCTGGATTCGGGGCGTTCAACCACGCGCTCAAGCAGCGCGTCGAGACCGCCGCCCTCCCGCGATGACGACGGACGCCGAGACCGTAAGGCCCATCGCCCGGGTAGATCGGCGCGCTCAACTCATCGACGCCGCGCGACACCTGCTCGAAACCGAAGGCCCCGAGGCGATCACCATCCGCCGCCTCGGAGCCGCCGTCGGCATCCGCGGCCCGTCGATATACAAGCACTTCCCGGACAAGGCCACGGTCGAGGACGCCCTCACCCTCCTCGGTCTCGCCGAATTGGCCGACGCCCTGCAGGGCGTGCCCCCTACGTTCGCGGAGATTGCCGGCGCGTACCGAAAGTGGGCACTTAGCCATCCCTACATGCACCAGCTCCTCAACAACCGACCCCTCAACCGGTCGCAGCTGCCCACCGGCCTGGAGGATCGCGCCGCGGCACCGCTCATCGTCGCCTGCGACGGTGAGCGGGACATGGCTCGTGCCGCCTGGGCCACCATCAAGGGCCTGGTGGACCTGGAGCTCGCTCAGCGGTTTCCTCCCGATGCCGACCTCGAAGCGGTTTACGCCGCGGCTGCACGCGCCTATGCCAGGACCAGTCCCTGACCACCTGTATGAATGAGAGGGAACGTTTCGACCAGGGATATCGTCGGGTTCTCGCGGTGGTTGCAACACGCATCGATCATGAAGGGCGTTGATGACCATGCGGTTCGCGAACGCGCTCGTCGCGGAGCTGGTACAGCCGTTACGCACCTTCCCATGTTGACCTGATTGCGGGAGGCGGAATGCGGCCACGCCGGGGATTCCCACGCTGTGCCCCGGTGCAGCTGCTCGGTGCGGCTGCTCGGACAGGATTTTCGGTCGTTTTACTGGCTCAGGGTGACAGGGGAGTCGCGGCTAGGTCATCGTGCGGGTGTACGAGGGGTGGGTTGTCAATGTCGTAGGGCCGGTCCTGGTGATTGGCCGCATGAGCGAACGAGATGTGTGGGATTCTCGGGATGGCATGGCGCGTTTTCGCGGATGAACGCAATGGACCACCTCCGGTCGATGGCAGAGCCATCGACTATTGGATTCATTCTTATGGACGTGTTGGGGTAGATACACCCTTCCGTCAAGCGTTCTTGCGGATGAACATAAAGTCCATCCCTACGGAATGTCCTGGAACTTCGCCTTACCCGGCGGTGCGGAAGAGGCCGGTGAGGAAGGCAAGGCCGTCGTGGGCGAGGTCGTCCTGGGATGGCGCCAGCGGGCGCCAGATCGAGGCGGCGGTCGCGATCGTCCGGTTCGTGCTGGTGAACGATTCGATCGAGAGCGGGCCGTCGTAGCCGATCTCCGCGAGGGCGTCCTGAATGCCAGGCCAGTCGATCCCGTCGTTCCCAGGCGCACCGCGGTCGTTGCCGCAGGCGTGGAAGTGGAAGAGCGAGTCGCCCGCGGCACGGATCGCTCCCGGGATGTCCCGCTCCTCGATGTTCATGTGGAACGTGTCCAGCAGCAGGCCGACCGCCGGGTGACCGAGGCGATCGATCAGCTCCTTCGTCTGGGCGACGGTGTTGAACAGGCTCGTCTCGAACCGGTTCAGCGGCTCGATCGCGAGCCGGACGCCAGCATCCCGCGCCTCGTCGGCGAGCGGCCGCAGGTGTCGTGCGACGCGTTCGATTCGCTCGGCGCGCTCCTCGGCGGACAGGGCGCCGGTCAGGCCAGTTGGCGAGTACATCGGTCCAGCGACGATCCCGGCACCGATGCCCGCCGCTGCGCGGATGCAGGCGCGAAGGTACTCCTGCGTCGATTCGATCCTCGCCGCGTTGTCGCTGGTCAAGTCACGACCAGGTGCCATGACCGCACAGACGCTGGCGACGAGGCCGGTCTCCGCGAGCGCATCGGCGACTTCCTCCGCAGTCCAGTCGCCCGGTTGTTCCAGCGGGATCTCGATCAACTCGAATCCCATCGTCGCCAGACGCGGGGCCCGCTCTCGGATCACGTTGGTGGTAATCGGAGAATCCCAGATCCAGAGGTTGGCGCCGATCAGATTCATGGTGGCTCCGTGTCGTGTCTGCGTGACGTGGCAGGGTGGCTGCCTCCCGAACGACCGGTGCCGCGCCGGGAGATTCCTCACCGGCAATCACGAAGTGATTGATGGGCCGCGTCCGCTCAATTGCTCCGCAATTGCCTTTTGGCGAATGCGGCCCATCGTCGCAGCGCTCCCTCGGAATGACAAAGAGGGCGAGGAAGGACAACGTTGTCCTTCCTCGCCAATCCGTAGGGGCGGAACCCGGTGTATGGCACACCTTCGCCATTACCTGGCAGGGTGTCCGTCCAACCACCTCGATCGTCTGACGTCTAGTTCAGCAGGGTGGACACCCGTGCCGCACCGTTGGCTCGCTACCCCATGGATGACCGCCGCTGCGTTTCCAGGCTGGCACCGGTCGGGAAACGCAGCGGCGGAGGACTTTAGCGATCCTGCCAGCGTTCCGGGAAGCCGGGCATCTTCTCGCAGCCGCACAGCGCATAGTGCTGTGGTGGCATGTCCGGCTGAAGGTACTGGTCCAGGTTTTCCTCGGTGATCACCGGCTGCGGCAGCACCCATTCGGCGGGCACCTGCTCGCCGGAGAGGATCATCGTCGCGGCGATGATCGGTGTGCGCCATTGGAAGTTGGAGTAGGTCGGGGCAACAGCGGTAAGGTCATCGTCCGACCACTTCTGCAGGAAGTCCTGCTGGTCCTCGCCGGTGATCGGCGGCACTTCCAGACCGAGGTCCTCGAAGGCCTCGATCGCGGCGACCGCGTCCTGCCCAGCGTCCATCCAGATCCCGTCGATCTGGCCGAAGCGCTCGATGTAGTCGTTCACAATCGATTTCACATTGGCACGATCGCCTTCGGAGAACTCGACCCCGACGACGTTGATGTTGTTCTCGCGGAAGATGATGTCCGCCGCCGCCCAGCGCGTTTCAAGCACGTCGACGCCCGGCAGGATCCGGAGCGCCAGCACGTTGCCGCCTTCCGGCACCTGCTCGACGAGGAATTCCGCAGCATCGGCACCGAAGGCATAGCCGCCGATCGGATGGATGAAGGTGACCGGGCAATCGGTATTGACGCCGCGGTCGAAGACGATCACCGGGATTTGGGTACAAGCTTCTTCCACTGCCGGAGTAAGGGCAGCGGTCGTGTTCGGCGACACGATCAGGGCACTACAGCCCTGCCCGAGCAGGTCGGAGATGTCCGAGATCTGCTTGTTGTCATTGCCCTCTGCGTCAACGTGCACGAACTCCCCGATCTCCGGATGCAGATCGACTTCGGCCTGCATCGTGGTGAAGCCGGTTACGCGCCAGGGATTATTGACTCCGGCATTGGAGAAGCAGATCTTCCACGGTCCTGGCGTCACGTACTGCGAGGTGTCCGCGTATTCGGGCTCGATCGCCTGAATCCAGGGTTGGTCCTCCGGCCCTTCGGGAGCGATGTCCCGCTGTGCCAGTTGCCGCTCGAAATCCTCCTGGTTGAAGAAGGGCGAGTCGGACGCCGGCGTCGCATCCTGCGCTGTCGCCGGCAAGACGACCGTCGCGAGCGCAAGCGCCATCACCAGAAAAAGCGCGAAGCTCCTCGGTAGCGGGTGAGTTTGCCGAAGGTAATGCTGCATTGAATCCTCCACATGTGGGACAGACAAAATCGGGAAGGGTCGACACGAATGGGCCGCTTCACTCAATGGCGTTGCCATTGCCTATTGGATCGACCCCTAGATAGTTGTCGTAACGCAGTCCCTCCTCTCGTCATTGAGCCATGGGTCGTGTCGGTGTTCTGGTGATTGCGTCAGCGAGTTCGACGCTGGCGAAAGGCGGCGAAGGCGATCGCGAAGATGATGATCGCCCCTTGGACAACGTCTCGTATCGGTTTCGGAAAGCCAAGCAAATTGAGCAGAGTGAACAGCGCTTCGAGTGCCATCGCGCCGGCAAGCGTCGGAATCATCGCGCCGCGACCGCCACCGAGTGCCGCACCGCCGAGCACGACCGCGGAAATGGCCTGGAACTCGTATCCGGATCCGGCCCCAGGTGAGACGCCCGAGAAGCCGCCCAGCAGGATACCGGCGATCACGGCGGAGAGGGCGGAGATGACAAAGGCCGTGATCCGGACCCGATCGACATTGACGCCGGAGAGAAACGCCGCGCGGGCATTGCCGCCGGTGGCGTAGACCTGTTTGCCAAAGGCGGTGCCGTGCAGAACCCAGGTAACGATGCCGCCGAAGATCACAAGGATGACAACGGACCAGGGGAGCTGGCCGAGCACGGGTACGTCCTCGATCCCGAGCCGGCCCCACTGCCGGAAGTTGTCGGGCAGGTCACCACGAGGCGTCCCCCCGGTCCACCACGACGTCCAGCCGTCGAGGATCAGCAGCATGCCGAGCGTGGTAATGAACGACGGCACGGCCAGCTTGGTCGTGATGAGGCCGTTGGCCAGTCCAACAAGGGCGCCGATCGCGATCAGGAGCAGGATCACCGGCCAGGTCCGCGATGGATCGCCATCCGTCAGCCGGGCGGCAACGATCACGACGAGGGTGATCAGCGCGCCGACCGAGAGGTCGAACTCTCCGGAAAGGATCACGAAGAGCTGACCGGCCGCGAGAATCATCAGCGGCGCGGCCCGACGCAGGAAGATCAGGAATACGTTCGGGTTGGTGAAGTTCGGGTTCTCGATCGTGATCCAGACCAGCAACCCGACCAGCACGACGAAGATCGGCGCGGTCCCCAGCAGTGCACGAAGCACACGCGTCGCGGGCGATCCCGAGGAGACAGGAGCAAACGCATCGCCGCGATGGGCGGATGATGCGCTCATCGCCCCTGTCTCCGTTGCCGGACGGCATAGATCGCGACCGCCGAGATGATGATCACCCCGCGCACGACATCCTTGAGGAACGCATTGATTTCGAGCTGGTTGAACGCATTGTCGAGCAGGGCGAGGATGAGCACCCCGGCGAGTGTTCCAAGGACGCCGCCCTTGCCGCCGGAGAGCGCCGTTCCGCCCAGCACGACGGCCGCAATCGATTCGAGATCGTAATTGCCGTCGGGTCCAACCCAGGGGGCGCCGGCGCTGAGGCGGCTGACGATGAAGAGGCCGGTCAGCACGGCGGTCAGGCTGCAAAAGACGTGGGCCAGGATGACGACGCGGTTCGACCGCACGCCAGAGAGGCGCGCTGCCTCTTCGCTCTCTCCCACGGCGTAGAGATGGTGCCCAAACCGCGTGTGCCGCAACACGTACCAGCCAAGCGCCACGACTGCGAACAGGAGCAGGATGGAGTAGGGGAGCGGACCGATGCCATCGTATCCCAGGGCCCGGAACTCCGGCGGAACCTCGCCCGCGTAGTTGTCGTAGGCGGCGTTGAGCGCTCCCATCAGGATGAGCGATGTGCCGAGCGTCGCGATAAAGGCGTTGACGCGCAAGCCGGTGATCAGGAAGCCGTTGACGAGACCGATCACGACGCCGATCAAGAGCACGCCAGGGGCCGCGAGCCAGATCCGGTTGGGCTCGCCATCCATCAGCACGGACGCGACGACCGCAGTGACCGATATCTGGTACGCCACCGACAGATCAAGTGACCCACCAAGGATCACGAACGTCTGACCAACGGCGACGATGCCGAGCGCCACCGAACGCACGAGCGTGCTGGTGACGTTGAGGTTGCCGCCAGTTGCCAGGATCAGACTCCAGGACACGATAAGAACCAGCAGGAGCACGCCGAAGATCGGCGCGGTGCCGGACCCCGCGATATCAGTGCGGAACTGGCGAACGCCGAACCGGCCCGGTGCCACCGCGCTCACGCCGCCACCTCAGTCGGGATCTCCCCCGTCGCCAATGCCAAGATCCGGGCTTCAGACGGCCCAGCGGTGAGCTCGCCCGCGATCCGACCCTGGCGCATAACCAGGATGCGGTCACTCATGCCGATCACCTCCGGCAGCTCCGACGAGATCATCAGCACCCCGGCACCGGCCCTCGCCAGCTCGCGGATCAGTTCGTGGATTCCGGCCTTGGCACCGACATCGATTCCGCGCGTCGGCTCGTCGAAGATCAGGAGGCGCGCGCCGGTCGAGAGCCACTTCATGAGCACGACCTTCTGCTGGTTGCCGCCGCTGAGGAACCGCACCTCCTGCTCGAGCCCTGACGCACGGAGGTCGACCCGGCGAGCCTGCGCGATGACATCATCCGGCTCGGCTCCGGTGAGCGTGCGCCGCACTCGTTGGCCGAGGGACCTGATCGCGAGGAGGGCATTGTTCCGGATGTTCTGGGGGAGGATCAGGCCTTCGGTCTTCCGGTCTTCCGTGAGGAAGCCGATGCCTGCCCGGATCGCCTGGCGCGGGCTGGTGATGTGGACGGCACTTCCCTGGAGCGTCATCGTTCCCGAGGTGAATGGCTCGACCCCGAAAATTGCCCGGGCGAGCTCGGTACGGCCCGCGCCCTCGAGACCGGCAATGCCGACGACCTCACCCCGATGGATGGTGAGGTTGATGCCGTCGAGGCGGTGATTTGATCCACCCGTGATCGCCAGGACCGGCTCTCCGATCTCTCCGGAGGTAGCGTGTGGCGGGTAGTAAGACGACAGCTCTCGACCGACCATCAGCGACACGAGCTGTCCTGGCGATGTGGCGGCCGTATCGATTGTCGTGACCTTCTCTCCATCCTTGAGCACCGTGATGCGCTGTGACAGGTTCATGACTTCCTCAAGGCGGTGGCTGACGTAGACGAAGGCGATGCCGCGCGCCTGGAGCTCGCGAACGGTGCGAAACAACCCCTCGACCTCGGTGGGGGAGAGCGATGCGGTTGGCTCGTCCATGACGACGATCCGGGCATCAAACGAGAGCGCCTTAGCGATCTCGACGGTCTGCTGCTGCGCGACCGACAGTCGACCGACCATCGCCCGGGGCGAGATCGAATGGGCCACGCCGAGATTGGATAGGAGTACCCGGGTGGCATCCTCCATCGCCCGGGAGTCGACACGGTAGGACGTGCCCGGTTCCCGTCCAAGGAAGATGTTCTGGGCAACGGTTCGTTCCGGCAGCAGGTTGAATTCCTGGTGGATGATGCTGATCCCGCGCTGCTGCGCTTCCCGCGGATGCGCGAACTGGACCGGCGTACCCATGAACCTGATCGAGCCGCTATCCGGTTGGTACACCCCAGAGACGATCTTCATCAAGGTCGATTTTCCGGCCCCGTTCTCGCCCATGAGCGCGTGCACCTCGCCTGGCCGAACATCGAAATCGACATTGGACAGGGCGCGCACGCCGGGGAATGTCCGGGAGATGCCGCGCAGCTCCAGAATCGGTTGAACGCCTGAGTGATCTGAAGGTGTCGATCCAGCGGGCGGCTGGTCCTGCATCGGGGAGACGCTCCAGTGTAACGTGGCGCACGGAACGGCCATCATGAGCCGAAGGCAGAACGGTGATGACCGGATGGAATGATTCCGGTTCGGCGAAGGTATCTTGGATGTGACAGCAACTGGTGTACCGCTTTCCGCGCCGCGATGTCAAGTCTGGGCCGAGGCCAGGTCCAGTGGACGGAGGAGGCGGTTTGTCGACGCGATCACCCGGGTGGGCGGACATCCCTCGCGCTGATTCGGTCAAGTGCCCTCCGTCGCCGGGGGTACCACCCCTACAATTGTAAGTCCGCAGGTGAAACGTTCGCGCTCCATCCGGTAGAGGCGGACCCCGTTGCGTCGGACCCTGATCGCTGCCGATACGCAGGGAGTCCGCCCGGCTCGGCGGGACGGCTTGCGCCCGCCGCGCGGGTTACTGCTCGCGGCGGAGGAGGTCCGTGGCGCGCCAGAAGCGGTCCATCAGCGAGGCGTGCTCCCGGGAGGACATGAATCGGGGCTGGACGAAGTCGACGATCTCGACACCGTGCAGTCGCATCCCGACGACATTCTTGCCTCGGAACGTCAGGTCGAGCAGATAGCCGGTGCGGGTATCGACACTGAACATCTGGTCGTAAACGAAGTTGCCGATCGCGTAGAGGATCGGCTTTCCCTTGTAGATCTCCATGCCCTGGATCGTGTGCGGGTGGCTGGAGACGACGAGTGTCGCTCCGGCGTCGATGCAGGCCCGGGAGACCTCGACCACGAAATCACGCGGGGACCAGAGGTACTGCTCGCCCATGTGGAAGTACGGGATCACGATGTCGTACTCGCCGGCCAAGCGCTCGATGTCGGCGGTAACTTGACTCAGGACGAGCGGATTCGTTCCGGGCGACGAGGCGGTCGCCTCTGACTGGGCACCATTGACGGCCCAGTCCCCGGGGTAGTCGATGTTCGCGGTGACGCCATCGACACCGTAGAGGGCGATCGACAGCCCGTTGACCGTCGTTGTGAACGGGGTGCGAGCCTCGTCGAGGTCGTTGCCGACGCCGAACGAGGGGATGCCCGCCTCCTCAAGGAACCGCCGTGTATCGAAGAACGCTTCGATGCCGAAACCGCCGTGGTTGAACACCGCGTGGTTATTGGCCATCGAGACGGCGTCGATCCCGGCCTGTACCAGCCCTTCGAGAGAATCGGGGGTCGTGACGAAATCGAGAGTGATCGGATCGGTCAGCTCTGGCGGCGCGATCGTCTCCGAGACGAAGCACTCGAAGTTGGCGAAGGTGAGATCGAACTGGCTTAGGACGTCTTTTACCTGGAACATCGGCAGGGTGTAATCGCCATAATCCCGCTGACGGTTGCCGCCGTTGCGGCCGAAGATGATGTCCCCGGCGACGCCGACCTTGACGATCGGAGCGTCATCCGTGCCGGTCGCGGACAGCGGGTTGACGCCGTCGATGTCGAGCACGTTGACTTGGACATCGACCTGGTCGATCGGAGCCATCGCGACCGCGCCCGGGTTCTTGTCCAGCGCAGCGACGAGGGCGTCATAATCGGCGACCGTCTCGGACGGTTTGCTGCCCTCCGGCACCAGGCCGTCGATGGCGATCACGCTCACCGGCAGCGGAATCGGGCAGCCAACCTCTCGCCAGTCCTTGATCGCGCCCTGGAGGAGCGGCGCCACCTGCGATGAACCAATCCCGAGGAGCGGCAACCGCATCGAGGTTACCAGCGCGGTTCCACGCGCCAGCGACGGGACAGGCGTCTGCAGGGCGTGGATGTTGGTCTCGCCGGCAATGCCCGGATGCGCCGATGCCGCACCTCCGTCTCGGAGCACGGCGGCGCCAGCCACGGCACCCCCTGCAGCGAGCAGTTCACGACGAGTTATCCCGCACTGGTCATGGTCCGCAGCCGGGTCGTGTTGGCGCTTGCGATCGCCTGGAATGACATCGGATGGCACGTGACTGGTCCTCGCTTGTTCGTTCAAGGTTTTGCATGACCGTGTGCTGGTGACAGTACGTACGAGTGTACCTGAGACATCCGCGCTAGTGCGGTCAGCCCGTGTTGTTCGCGAAGTACTCGAGGATGCCCCTGGCGTAGGCGTCAACGAGCATTTGCTGGTTGTCCGGCTGGACGATGAACTGGGCGTCAGGATCATTGGAGAGGAAGACGCCCTCGATGACGACGCCCGGCATCTCGCTCGGTCGAATCGTGTACTCCGGGGTATCGGCGCCAGGACCGGTCAGGACGAGGTGCTCCTCGCTTCCCAGATCGTGCTGCTCGGCGTCGAGGCTGGAATCAGGTTTTATACCCCGTCCCCAGGTACCGCCATATTCGCTTTCCCGCATCGCGGCGTCGATCTGGCGATAGACGAGCGTCGCCAGTTCCTGACTCTCATCACCAAAGGGTCGAACCGGAGCAGCAGTGTAAAGGACCTCGTAGCCACGGGCGGTCTCGCGGTCGTCAGCGCCATTGAGGTGCAGCGACACCAGGATGTCGGCATTGGCCTCGTTGCAGATGTTGATCCGGGCCTGAAGCTCGTCGCGGTCCGCGGCCTGTTCCGCTCGATCATCGTCTTCGATGCTGCGGCGGGTGTTGCCGTCCTGGTTGATGTCCTCTTCGAACACGTTGACCCCGCCGCCACTGATGCGCGTCATGACGACGGTGATGTCCTCGGCTTCCAGCGCATCGCGAAGCATGAGCGCCATGCCGAGGTTGAGCTCCGCTTCGTTGACGAATGGCGGAGCATAGGGCGGGTCGATCAGGTCGTTCCGCTCCCATCCCGGGTCCCAGCCGCCGTGACCAGCATCGAGGCAGACTACCTGCTCGCTGTCCGGCGGCGGGCCGGAAGCGACCGCCTCCGTAGCCCGGACATTCTGGTCGGAGGAGGGGGTGGAGTCATCGAGGATGGAGGGCAGGGTGCCGAGAGGCGTCGGGGTGACGTCTCCTTCCCGATCCGCCGCGAAGGGGCCGAAGGGAAGGAAGGCAACGATCGCCATCAAGCCGAAGAGCGCCGCGCCGAAGATCACAAGGCGACCGTTGCCGCGTCTTCCGCCAGCCCCGGGCAGATCGGGCAGGCTCGCCGGTGTTGCACTCTCGGCAGCGGAGGATTCGAGGCTGGACCGCCATTTGCGGCCGATCGGGGTGCCGCGCGGCGTGTCGTCTGCGTTTGCGGTTGAGGGGGCCGATTTGCTTGACAGCAGGCGAGATGACGCCTCTTCGTTGGCCGATGTGCTTTCGGACGCGTCCCGCGCCGGGGCGGGGAATCGATAGGCGCGGATGGTGCGCCGCTCGTCATCCGAGAGCCGGCGTTGGCCGGACGGTGCAGAAGTGGACGGCGGGGCTTTTGCGTTTCCGTCGGGCGTTTTGCCGGCGGCCCGATTGAGCCGGGCTTGGCGTTGCGCCTCTCGTTCCGCTTCCCGGGCGCGTTCCCGCTCTTCCCTCTCCCTGGCGCTGCTCCAGCGGGAACCGGAATTCCAACGATCAGACATCTGGCATCACCTTTGCTCGAAGGCTGAGGTGCATGGAGATGCCGCGGCTTCCCGGTATCGCTGTCGCAGGATCGAGGTGGAGATTAGACGGATGGATCGGATCAGGTGTCATAGGAAGCCGTACTGGTGAGTCGAAGGTCGCGAGTTGTGCGATGAAGGATGTCGAGCGTGTATCCGGCAGCCATCCGGCCCGAGCCGCAAGCGAGGTTGCTCATCGGTCCACTCGGCCTGTGCAGAGGATACCCTATCAACCTGGACGGGTTGCCCCGATGGACTCGGCATCATAATGAGCGGTTCGAGCGCTCCTGCCAGGAACACGCGCGCGGGCATAGGTTCACTCTCACCTGGAGACCCGCATCGCATCGGACCGGTCAACGCCATGCCGGCCCAGTTTCCGCCACAACATGCCTCACAGCTTTGGCCTGGGAGAATGGAGAAGAATGGACCGTATCCGCCAACAAGCAATCACGAAGCGGAGGAGCGGACACAGCCCATCAATTGCCGCGCGATTGTCTGCGCGCGTGATTCTCGAAACGAGGCATGGTCGAACACTGTCCGGCCCCCGCCTCCGAAGATCGGACGCACTACCTGGAGAATCGCTTGCCGCATGACCTGGACA
This sequence comes from uncultured Thermomicrobiales bacterium, assembly GCA_902806355.1. The sequence goes on from CADCWI010000049.1 coordinate 31,197, forward strand.
CGTTGGCTGATGCGCTGCTCCACGCGTCGATCGACGTGCCGTCATGATT